>DATKEH010000402.1:0-5692 GCA_035546355.1 Thermoanaerobaculia bacterium | reverse complement strand
TTCGAGGCGCCGTCGCCCGATGCCGAGCCGTTCGTGCGGGTCGGAGATCAGGTACGCAAGGGTCAGGTGCTGTGCATCGTCGAGGCGATGAAGCTGATGAACGAGATCGAATCCGACGTCGCCGGGGTGGTGCTGCGGGTGGTGCCCAAGAACGCGCAGCCGGTCGAGTACGGAGAGCCGCTGTTCGCCATCCGCGCCGATTGAGGCCCGAACCCTTCAGACACGGTAGTGACGACTCTTCGAGGCACCCCATGCGGTCCCCCTCTGGACCCCTCTTCCCCGAGCCCGCGGTGGCCCGCGGCGGAGCCTCTCTAGATGTTCAAGAAGGTGCTGATCGCCAACCGCGGCGAGATCGCCGTGCGCATCATCCAGGCTTGCCGCGAGCTGGAGATCGAGACGGTGGCGGTGCACTCGACCGCCGACCGCGACAGCCTGCACGTGGTCTACGCCGACGAGGACGTCTGCATCGGCCCCCCCTCCTCCACCGAGAGCTACCTCAACATCTCCAGCCTGGTGGCGGCGGCGGAGATCACCGGTGCCGACGCCGTGCACCCCGGCTACGGCTTCCTGGCCGAGAATGCCCACTTCGCCGAGGTGCTGCAGGACTGCAACCTCACCTGGATCGGGCCGCCGCCCGACACCATCCGGCTGATGGGGGACAAGGCGCAGGCGCGGGAGACCGCGCGCCAGGCGGGAGTGCCGGTGCTCCCCGGCAGCAAGGAGCCGCTGGAGAGCTTCGCCCAGGCGCAGGAGGTGGCCCGCGACGTCGGCCTGCCGGTGATCCTCAAGGCCGCCGCCGGCGGCGGCGGCCGCGGGATGCGCATCGTCGAGCGGCCCGAGCAGCTCGAGGGGCAGCTGAGCACGGCGCGAGAGGAGGCGGTCAAGGCCTTCGGCGACGGTTCGATCTACCTGGAGAAGTATCTGACGGCGCCCCGCCACATCGAGTTCCAGGTGTTCGCCGACGTCCACGGCGCCGTCGTCCACCTCGGCGAGCGGGAGTGCTCGATCCAGCGTCGGCACCAGAAGCTGCTCGAAGAGGCGCCCTCGCCGGTGATGACCGACGAGCTGCGGGAGAGCATGGGCGAGGCGGCGGTACGGCTGGCCACGGCGGTGGGGTACGTCAACGCCGGCACCATCGAGTTCCTCCTCGACCAGGACGGCAGCTTCTACTTCATGGAGATGAACACCCGCATCCAGGTGGAGCATCCGGTCACCGAGATGGTGACCGGGATCGACCTGGTGAAGCTGCAGATCCGCGTCGCCGCCGGCGAGCCGCTGGGGATCCCCAGCGGCTTGAAGCCGCGCGGGCACGCCATCGAGTGCCGGATCAACGCCGAGCACCCCGAGAAGTTCACCCCTTCGCCGGGCAAGCTCACCACCTTCCACCTCCCCGGGGGGCCCGGGGTGCGGGTCGACACCCACGCCTACGAGGACTATGTCGTCCCGCCGTACTACGACTCGCTGCTCGCCAAGGTGATCACCCACGGCCGCGATCGCCAGGAAGCCATCCGGCGGATGGCGCGAGCCCTCGACTTCTTCGTCGTCGAGGGGGTGCACACCAGCATCCCGCTGCACCAGGAGATCCTGCGCGACCCCGACTTCGGCGCCGGACGGATCACCACCCGCTTCATGCCGGAGTTCCTGCAGCGGCGCCGGGAGCAGCGGGCAGGATGACTCGCCCGCCCCGGCCGCCCAGGCTCTACGCCATCGCCGATCGGCAGGCCCTGGCCGACCTGCCCCTCGAGCGGGCGGTGGCGACGATGGCCGAGGAGGGGGTGGGCTGGATCCAGGTGCGCGCCAAGCGCACGCCGGGGGAGCAGCTGCGGCGGGAGCTGGAGGCCTGCTGCCGGCGGCTCGAAGGCACCGGCGTCGCCCTCTGGGTCGACGACCGGGTGGACCTCGCGGCGCTGCTGCCGGTGGCTGGGGTGCACGTGGGCCAGGAGGACCTGCCGCCCGCGGATTCCCGGCGGCTGCTCGGGCGCGAGCGGTGGATCGGCCTCTCCACGCACAGCGCCGACCAGGCCGCCGCGGCGGCGGCCGACGAGGCGGTCGACCTGCTGGCGGTGGGGCCGGTGTTCGCCACCGCCAGCAAGGAGCGTCCCGATCCGGTGGTCGGCCTGGAGCTGGTGCGGGAGGCGCGGCGGCTCACCGACAAGCCGCTGGCGGCGATCGGCGGCATCGACGCCGACAGCGCGCCCCGGGTGCTGGCGGCCGGTGCGGACGCGGTCGCCGTGCTCGGCGCCCTCTGCCGGGGAGACCTGCGGGCCAATTGCCGCCGACTCCTGGAGGCGGTGCGATGAAGGGCGAGCTCTTCTCCTCGCGCTGGGGCCTGGTGCTGGCCACCCTGGGGATGGCGGTGGGGACCGGCAACATCTGGCGGTTCCCGCGCATCGCGGCCAGCAACGGCGGCGGCAGCTTCCTGGTGGCGTGGGCGGTGTTCCTGCTGCTCTGGTCGGTGCCGCTGATGATCGTCGAGTTCTCCTTCGGCAAGCGCTCGCGTCTCGGCACCGTCGGCGCCTTCGCCAAGCTCGCCGGGCGGCGGTGGGCCTGGATGGGGGGGTGGGTAGCGCTCTGCGCCACCGCCATCATGTGCTACTACTCGGTGGTCTCGGGGTGGTGCCTGCGCTATCTCGCCCTGGCGCTACAGGGCCGGCCGGGGCCGGACGGCGCCGCCTCGGCGTGGGAGGGGTTCGCCGGTACCGCTCAGGCCCTGGGGCCGCACCTGGTGGCCATGTCGCTGGCCACCCTGGTGGTGTGGTTCGGCGTCCGCGGCATCGAGCGGGTGGCGCGCGTGCTGATCCCCACGCTGTTCGTCCTGGTGCTGATCCTGGTGGCGCGCGCCCTCACCCTGCCCGGCGCCGAGCGCGGGCTCGCGTTCCTCTTCACCCCCAACTGGGCGGACCTCGCCTCGCCGCGCATCTGGCTCGAGGCGCTGACCCAGAACGCCTGGGACACGGGCGCCGGCTGGGGCTTGATCCTCACCTACGCCATCTACATGCGGGTGCGCGAGGACGTGCCGCTCAACGCCTTCCTGATCGGCTTCGGCAACAACTCGGTGTCGCTGCTGGCGGGCATCATGGTGCTGTGCACGGTGTTCGCCCTCAACCCGGCGGCCCACGAGGAGATCGTCGGTGCCGGCAACGAAGGGCTGACCTTCGTCTGGATGCCGCAGCTCTTCGCCGCCATGCCCGGCGGTGCGCTGTTCATGGTGGTGTTCTTCCTCGCCCTCTCCTTTGCCGCGCTCACCAGCCTCATCTCCATGTTGGAGCTGGCCAGCCGGGTGCTGATGGACATGGGGGTCGGCCGGCGGGTGGCGGTGCTGTCGGTGGCCGGGCTGGGGCTGGCGGTCGGGGCCCCGTCGGCGCTGCACATGCCGTTCTTCCAGAACCAGGACTGGGTCTGGGGGGTGGGGCTGATGCTCTCCGGCCTGTTCTTCGCCCTCGCCGCCGCCCGCTTCGGGCTCGAGCGCCTGCGGCGGGAGGTGGTCAACGGCGAGGGAAGCGATGTCCGGATCGGCCGCTGGTGGGTGTGGGTGGTGGGGATCCTGGTGCCGCTGGAAGCGGTGGTGCTGATGGTGTGGTGGCTGTGGCAGGCGCGGAGCTGGGACCCCGAAGGGTGGCTCCATCCGCTCGGCGTCTTCACCACCGGCACGGTGCTGGCGCAGTGGGCGGTCGCCCTGCTGGCGCTGGTCGCGCTCAACGGCTGGCTGGTCCGGCGACAACATCCCTCGCCCGGGGAGGAACCCACGCCATGACCCCCGTATCCTGGATCACCCTGGCGCTGATCGGCGGTTTCGTGTGGGGCGGCTTCGCGTTCCTGCTCGTCCGCGCCATCCGCGCCGAGGGCAGGAAGGAGCGGCGGCGGGAGCGGCAGAGCTGAGGCCGCGCCCCTCCGGGCCGTCCGCCCTGCGGATCTACCTCACCGGCTTCATGGGCTCGGGCAAGACCACCGTCGGCCGCGCTCTCGCCGGGGCGCTGGGCGTGCCGTTCGTCGACCTCGACGGCGTCATCGAGGCGCAGGCCGGGATGCCGGTACGCGACATCTTCGCCCGCCAGGGGGAGCCCGCGTTCCGCGAGCTCGAGCACCAGGCGCTGGTGGAGGTCTCGTCGCTGCCGGCGGCGGTGGTGGCGACCGGGGGTGGGACCATCACCTTCCCCCGCAATCTCGACATCCTGCACCGCACCGGCATCAGCGTCTGGCTCAACCCCTCCTTTGCTACGATAATGCGCCGCATCGGCGCTCTGGGAAAGCGGGACCGTCCTCTCTTCCGCGGCGAGGCGGAGGCGCTGGCCCTCTACCGTTCCCGTCTGGACGCCTACCGGCGCGCCGACCTGCGGGTGGACGTCGGAGTCGACGAGACCCCGGAGGAGGTCGCCGCCCGGATCGCGCTGCGGCTCGAGACGAGCGATTGCGGTACCTGATCCTCTCCGACATGCACGGCAACTGCGACGCGCTGGACGCCGTCCTGCGCAAGGTGCGTCGCAAGCGCTTCGACGCCGTGCTGGTGCTCGGCGACCTGGTCGGCTACGGCGGCGGTCCGAACCAGGTGGTGGAGGCGCTGCGCGACCTGCCGAGCGTGCACATGGTGCGGGGCAACCACGACAAGGTGGTCGCCGAGATCGAGGACGGCGCCAACTTCAATCCGGCGGCCCTGCAGGCGGCGCGGTGGACCACGGAGCGGCTCACCGCGGCCAACCTGCGGCTGGTGCGCGAGCTGCCCGAGGGCCCACGGCAGGTCGAGGAGAAGGTGGTCATCTGTCACGGCTCGCCGCTGGACGAGGACGCCTACGTCTTCTCCGACTTCGACGCCTTCCAGATCTTTTCCGCCGACGCCAGGCAAGTGACGTTCTTCGGCCACACCCACATCCCGTCGCTGTTCGTGCGCCGCGGCGGCGGCATCGAGGTGTGTCTGCTGCGCGGGTCGGGGGGCCTGGAGATCGAGGACGGCGCGCAGTACCTGATCAACCCCGGCTCGGTGGGGCAACCGCGGGACCGCGACCCGCGGGCCGCCTACATGACCTTCGACAGCGCCAAGCGGCTGGTGCACTGGCACCGCCTCGAGTACTCCGTCGACAAGGCGCAGGACCGCATCGTCAAGGCGGGCCTCCCCCGGGTGCTGGCCGACCGCCTGGCGGTGGGGATCTGAAGCTCCCTCGACGGCGCCGTCAGCCGCCGTCGCTGCCCTTGCCCGCCCCCTTCGCCGCCCCCAGCCGCTCGAGCAGCAGCGCCTCGCGCAGGCGCTGGCCGGTGGCCAGGATGCCGCCGGCCAGCACCACGTAGAGGCCGTACCAGACCAGCTGGATGAGCGGCTTCTGCGTCACGTCCACCGACAGCCGGGCGGGAGTGCCGGCGCCGCCGCCGGGCAGGCCGAAGAAGTCGAGCTGCGCCGTGCCGCGGGTGGCGTCGATGGCGGTGAGCAGCACCTGGCCGCCGCCGGGCAGTGGCGTCGGCGGAGCCTCGACCCGGCCGGCACCGTTGAACTTGTAGAGCGGCACCAGGGTCTCGCTGGCCCCGTCATGGGTCACCTCGAGCCGCGCGCCGAGCGTCACCATGCCGCCGCCGGTCATCTGCGCCAGGGCGTTGGTGCCGCCGGCCTCGAGGTCGAAGCCGACGAAGCGCACCGTGGCGCCGCCCACCTCGCCGGACTCCCCCTTGGCGAGCTGCAGCTGGGTGGCGGCGCCGGCGGGAGTGC
>DATKEH010000401.1:0-3219 GCA_035546355.1 Thermoanaerobaculia bacterium | reverse complement strand
CGACGGCCTTCCGATCCACCAGATCCCCCTGCAGCAGCTGCGCGCCGCCATCGCCATGGTGCCGCAGGAGACCTTCCTGTTCTCGGTTACCGTCGCCGCCAACATCGCCCTGGGGCGGCCCGACGCCGGCCGCGAGCAGGTGCTCGAGGCGGCGCGGCTGGCCGGGCTGGAGCCCGACCTCGCCGAATTCCCGCAGGGGCTCGATACCCTGGTCGGAGAGCGTGGCATCACGCTCTCCGGCGGCCAGAAGCAGCGAGTGGCGCTGGCGCGGGCGTTGCTGCGGCGCCCCGAGATCCTGCTGCTCGACGATTGCCTCTCGGCGGTCGACACGCAGACCGAGGAACGGATCCTGCGCAACCTGCGCCGGGTCTTCCCCGGCCGCACCGTATTCCTGGTGTCGCACCGCGTCTCCGCGGTGCGCGACGCCGACCAGATCGTGGTGCTGGAGCGGGGGCGGATCCGCGAGCGGGGCCGCCACCGCGAGCTGGTGGCGCTCGGCGGCGTCTACGCCGGCCTGTACCGCCGCCAGCAGCTCGAGGAGGAGCTGGCGGCGATCTAGTGGTCTGAGTCATGAATCCGTGGGGTTACGTTGTGGCGCCGCCGCAACCCGAAGGGCGCAGGGGGGTTGCGGGCGTCTCCGGCGTTGCTCGTCGTCAACGATGCTACGGTATCGCCTCCTCCTCGCGCCTTGGATCCACCTCGCAAGACCCCTGCGCGTAACCTCACGGATTTATGACTCAGACCACTAGGCTCCTGCGGCGGCACTTCTTCGAACGGGCGGGCACGGAGGCCCGCCCCTACGACTGGATCGGCCCCATGGTGGGTCGTAGGGGCCGGCCTCCGCGCCGGCCCGGGGGAGTCTCACGCCTTGGCCTCGTACCAGTTGCGGCCCCAGCCGGTCTCCACCACCAGCGGCACGGCGAGCTCGGCCACGCCCTCCATCTCCCGCCGCACCAGCTCGGCGGCGGCGGCGGCCTGCTCTTCGGCGACCTCGAGCACCAGCTCGTCGTGCACCGTCAGCAGCAGCCGCGCCTGCGGCAGCTCCTCGGCCAGCCGCCGGTGCACCGCCACCATCGCCAGCTTCAGCAGGTCCGCCGCGGTGCCCTGGATGCGGGCGTTGATCGCCATGCGGCGGGCGTTCTCGCGCACCGCGTGGTTGCGGCTGGCGAGCTCGGGGAGCCAGCGGACCCGGCCGTAGAGGGTCTCCACCCGCCCCTCCTGCTGCGCTCGCTCCAGCGTCTCCTCGGTGTAGCGGCGCACGCCGGGGTAGCGCTCCATGTAGGCGCGGATGAAGATGTCCGCCTCCTTGGGATGGATCTTCAGCGTCTTGCCCAGGCCGAACGCGCTCATGCCGTAGATGATGCCGAAGTTGATGACCTTGGCGGCGCGGCGCTGGTCGGCGTTGACCAGCTCCGGCGCGACGCCGAACACCGACGCCGCCGTGGCGGTGTGGATGTCGCGGCCGGTGCGGAAGGCCTCGAGCATCCCCGCCTCGTCGGCGATGTGGGCCAGCACCCGCAGCTCGATCTGGCTGTAGTCGGCGACCAGCAGCACCCGCCCCTCGGGCGCCACGAAGGCGCGCCGGATGCGCTGCCCGACCGCCGTGCGGATGGGGATGTTCTGCAGGTTGGGCTCGGCCGACGACAGCCGGCCGGTGGCCGCCACCGCCT
This sequence comes from Thermoanaerobaculia bacterium, assembly GCA_035546355.1. GTDB lineage: Bacteria > Acidobacteriota > Thermoanaerobaculia > Multivoradales > JAIOJS01 > DATKEH01. Next base: position 1,549 of record DATKEH010000401.1, on the reverse strand, counting down.
GGTTGAAGCGCGTGTGCAGTCTCCCGTCGGGGGCGACCAGCGCCGGGAAGGCGTCGACGTAGGTCCCCTTGAGCTTGGCCAGCTCGCGGTAGCGCATCAGCCGCTCGGGAAGCGGATGGCCGCGGCCGGCCAGCTCCTCGAGGGTCTCGGCGTCGGTCGAGTAGCTGCGGGTCTTGCGAGTGCGCTTGAGGATCGGGTAGCCGAGCTTCTCGAACAGGATCTCGCCCAGTTGCCGCGGCGAGTTGAGGTTGAACTCCTCGCCGGCGAGCTCCCAGGCCTCCCGCTCGAGCCCTGCCAGCTCGCCCGCGAGCTCGGCGGACATGCGGCGCAGGAACTCGACGTCGAGCAGCACCCCGGCCTCCTCCATCGCCACCAGCACCGACACCAGGGGAGCCTCGATCTCGCGGTAGACCCACTCCAGGCCGTAGGGAGGGCCGCCATTGCCCTGCGGCTCGCCGGGCTGCGGCTGCAGCTTCTCCCGCAGCCGCGCCACCAGACCCAGCCGCTCGCCGGCCAGGGCCAGCAGCCGCGGATCGCCGACCGCCGGCTGCTGCCCCTTGCCCCAACCGGCGTCGTGCAGGGTGAGCGCCTTGTGGCGCAGCGACTCGAGAGCGATCTCCTCCAGGCCGTACCCCTTGAGCGCCGGGTTCTGCAGGTAGGCGCGCAGCATCAGGTCTTCGATGCGACAGGCGACCGCTCCAGCCTCGGCGCACAGCCGCAGCACCTCCTTGACGTCGTGGCCGGCGAGCACCCGCCCGGCGTCGCAAAGCCACTCGCGGAGCGCCGCCAGCAGCCCCTGGCGCAGTCCGGGGCGGCGGAAGTCGACCCACAACGGCGCGCCGCCCTCCCCCTCCAGCGCCACGCCCACCGGGGCCTCGGGACCGATCGGCAGCAGGGCGACGGTCGGCGCCAGCCGCGCCACCTCCGCCTGCAGCTCCTCCGCCGTCGTCACCTCGCGGGCCGCCGGCAGCGCCTCCTGGTCGTGCTCCCCTCCCCCACCCAGCTCCTCGGCCAACGAGAAGAACTCGAGCGAGGAGAAGATCTCGCGCAGCGCGTCGCGATCGGGCGGGTCGCGGCGCAGCGCCTGGGGATCGAACGGCACGTCGAGGTCGCAGTGGATGGTCACCAGCTCCTGGGAGAGCAGCGCGTCCTCGCGGTGCTCGATCAGCCCCTCCCGGTAGCTCTTGCGCCGCACCTCTCCGACGCGCTCGAGCAGCGCCTCCAGGCTGCCGTACTCCCCGATCAGCGCCTTGGCGCCCTTCTCGCCGATCCCCGCCACCCCGGGGACGTTGTCCACCGAGTCGCCCATCAGCGCCAGCACGTCGGCGACCTTCTCCGGCGGCAGGCCGAAGTCCTGCTCCACCCCCGCCGCGTCGTAGAGCTTCTCGCGCCCCGTGTGGTAGAGGGAGATCCCCGGTCCGACCAGCTGCATCAGGTCCTTGTCCGCCGACACCAGGGTGACCTCGAAGCCGGCGTCGCGCGCCTTGCAGGCGACGGTGCCCAGGACGTCGTCGGCCTCGTAGCCGGCGCTCTCCAGCATCGGGATGCG
>DATKEH010000400.1:0-6079 GCA_035546355.1 Thermoanaerobaculia bacterium | reverse complement strand
TGGGGCGAGGCGCCACCGGCACCCGCTTCAACGCCCTGGTGCTCGGCGGGGTCGTCGTCGGTCTGGCGGTGGGTTTCCTGCTCGACCTGCTGTTCCGCTTCGCCGGCTGGGAAGCGCAGCGGCTGCGCGAGCGGCACCGGGCGGCGCGGCAGGCGGCGGACGGGGTGGGCGAGGAGAGCGCCCCGGCTGCCCCGAGCGCCGCCGAGCCGGGCGACGCATGAGCCCGTCCCCGGGGTGCCGTCCACGCCTTGCGACGCCGCCTCAGCCCCAGGGAATCCAGTAGCTCACCTTGACGACGAATCGCTGGTCGGCGGCGGGATCGAAGACGTCGGCGAGGGCATCGGGACGGACGCTTTCGCCGCGAGTGAGCTCGCCGAAGCGGTCCTGCTGCCATACCAGGAACAGGGTACTGCCGGGGCGCCACTCCCAACGCAGCACGGCGTTGCTGCGGAAGGACCGGAGGTCGAAGTCGCGGTCGGGGAGGACGAAGCTGTCGGCGCCGTCGGTCACCAGCAGCGAGCCGTCCTCACGCTCCTCGGCGGTGGTGCCGTCGGTGCCGTAGAAACGGAGGTCTCGCGAGCCCGCCGCCGGCAGCTCGCCGAAGCGGTAGAAGTCGCCGCTCGCGGCGAAGGGCTCGGCGTAGAGCTCGAAGGAGAGGTCGGGGGTGACGGCCAGGTTGAGGCGGGTGCGCAGGGCTACCTCGTGGCGGTCGATGAACGAGAAGACGTAGCGCCGCCCGTAGGTGGCGCTGGGGCCATTCTCGCGGGAGGTGACGAACTGGCGCGGCTGGGTGGAGTCGAACCACACCGGCTCCAGGACGAGCTGCCAGCGCGGCGAAGGCCTGAAGGAGACGCCACCCGACAGCTCGACGGTGCGCTCGCCGAGCTCGTTCTCGCCGTAGAAGACGCTACCGCTGCCGCGTGTCGACCGGCCGGGGTTGCTGGCAAAGGAGAGCCACGTCACCCACGCCTGGCCGGTTCCCATCAGCGGCCCACCCCGCGTCGAGCGGTCGCTCTGGGAGCGCAGGTCGACCCAGCCGGTGAACGCGGTGGTCCAGAAGCTCTTCCAGGTCAGCTCGCTGTCGGTGCGTAGGGCGGTGAAGGTACGGGTACCGTCGAAGTTGTATTGATTCTCGCTCGACAGCCCCACCTGGTAGTCGCGCAGCAGCGGTCCGGGTTCGGTCTGGCGATACCTCAGGTTGCCGTACCCGAAGACGTAGTCGGTCGTCGCCAGCCGACCGGCGTCGTTGATCTCGAGCTCGGGGGAGTAGGCGGACAGGGCGGTCGTCCATAGCCAGTGCTTGCCGCTGACCTTGTCCAGCGCCAGCCGCCCGGTGTAGCCGGAGAGGGAGGTGCGCAGGGGGTCGAGCTCGACGTGGTCGGCGTCGGGGCGCTGAAAGTAGCGTGCGCTCGAGCGCTGCAGCCGAAGGATGGCCGCCTCGCTACCGGCGACCTGGCTGAAGCCGGCGTGCCCCGACAGCTCGTAGATGTCGTCGGCGAGCCGCAGCAGCCAGTCCAGGCCTCCCGCCCACGCCTCTTCGGTGAGCAGGTCCGTCGCCGGCTCGGCGGCGTCGAGATCGCGCACCACTCCGGTGAAGCTCGCGCCGACCGTCGAGGCGCTGCGCCCCACTTCCTGCTGCGCTCGCAGGACCAGGAAACCGCTGTAGGGCGACAGCAACTGCCGCCCGAAGGCGCCGGTCGCGGCGTCCCAGGTGCGGGCGTGCTCGCGGTCGGTGACGGCGAAGAGACCGCCCAGGGAGGTGCCGGAGGCGAGCCGGCCGGTGAGCTTGGCGGCGCCGAGGATGGCGGTCTCCTCGGGCACGTCGGCGTAGTCCGCGTCGATGCGGCCGACCGGGGGCGCGCCGATGCGGCGCGAGTAGAAGTAGGCGGGCCCGCTGCCGCGCAGCAGCTGCGCCCGCTCGGTGAAGAACGGGCGCCGCTCGGGAAAGAAGATCTCGAACGCCGATAGATTCACCACCGCCGGGTCGGCCTCTACCTGGCCGAAGTCGGGGTTGACCGTCCCCTCGAGAGTAAAGCTCGACCCGAGGCCCATCTTGAAGTCCGCCCCCACCCGCCCCTGCAGGTCCTCCTCCTCGAAGAAGGGGTTGTCGGGCTGGGGTGTGCCGAGCCGCTGCGCGTCGCCGGCGGCATAGGGCAGCAGCTCGATGCGGCGCCCCTGCCGCAGCCCCCGGATGCCGGTGAGCTCCCCGAAGCGCGACGACCAACCCGTCTCCTGGCGCGGCACCAACACCCACATCGAGCGCTCGTTCCTCGCCGGCACGAAGCGCACCACGTTGAGGCCCCAGCTCTGCTCGGGCTGATCGAGGAAGCGAAGCTGCGAGTAGGGAATGCGCATCTCGGCCGTCCAGCCGTCGGGCCCGACGTGGGCCCGTGCCTCCCACACCGGGTCGAAGGAGGCGTCCGCGCTTTCGCGATCCTCGGGGTGGAAGCGGTCGATGCGGACGCCTCCGGCGGTGATGCCGAAGGTGTACGCGGTACGACGGTCGCGGTAGGTATCGAGGGAGACCAGCAGCACGTCGGCCTCGGCGTCGTTGTCCCGCCGTGAGATCGGCGCCTGGATGCTGGCCGGGTCGTCACTCGCCATGCGGGCGCCGACGTAGAGGGCATCGGGAGCGAGGAGGAAGCGGACCTCGGTGGGCAGAGACGCCGGGGCACCCTCGTCGGGCTGGCGCTGCACGAACCCGGTGGCGGCGGGGGCCTGCTGCCAGATCGCCTCGGTCAGCCGCCCGTCGATCTCCGGCGGCTCCCCGTCGATCGGCAAGGCGGCCACCGATGGGGGCTGTGCGTGCGCCGGGAGCGCAGAGACCAGCGCGACGAATGTTAGCTTACAAATGTAAGCGCTAAAGGAGGTGCGGTGCATGGGGCGCCCTCTCGACCTTCGGGAGTGGGGATCAGTCGCGGGCCAGGTGCTGGCGCAGGATGCGAGCCAGCCAGGCGTCGGTGCTCTCGGCGACGGGCTCGGGGAAGGTGCAGGAGGAGTCGATCCGCGACACACCGTCGCTGCCGGTGGTGAGCTCGAACCTGCGCTCGAGCGACCCCTGGCGCTCGCGCACCGTCAGCGCACCCCCGGGGCGCACCGACAGCACGCGCGCCTCGGTGGGGTGGAGCAGGACGTCGCGGGCGAGGATCTCGACCGTCACCGGCACGCTGTCGCGCTCGAAGCTCCGCTGGTCCTCTCCGTTCCACAGCCGTGCGGCACCCGAGAGCGCCTCGGCTTCGGCGGCATCGACACCCCAGAGGGGCGCCGGCGGCGTGCCGTAGTAGGCGGGGAAGCGAGCGACGACCAGCAGCTCGGCCAGCCACTGCTCCGCCAGGTGGTCGAATGGCCGGGGCTGGTCGTCGACCCAGAGCTGCCGGCGCTGGCTGCCGTCGGCCCTGGGATCGACCCGCAACTGGACGGTGGAGCCGCCGCGCTGCTGGCGCGCCTCGAGGAAGCCATCCCGGTCGATACCGACTATCTGCGCCGTTCCCCGCGGCACCCGCACGCCCCGGGCACGCAACAGGAGCCGCGTCGGATTGCCGCGCCGGTCGTCGTCTCCGGTGTGCGACAGCTCGAGATCGAGGTACTCCACCTGCAGGTCCTCGCCGTCTGCCCTCTGCGAGGTGCCGGCGGGGCCGGTCTCGCTCGCCAGGGTCGAGGGCGCCCGTTGCGCAGCCGGCGCCAGGCTGCCCACCAGCAGGCACGCGCCGGCGACGATGGCCACCCGCCATCGCAGTGGCGCGCTGGGGCCGCCAGGGGGACCGAGGACGCGCGCCACGCGCCGCACCAGCGGAGACCGCCCGTCGACCACGGCGGCGATCGGCAGCGGCCGCCGCCGCAGCAGGTCCACCGCCAGCGCCCTCAACCCCTCCGCCAGCGCCAGCGGATCGCCGACCGCCGCCACCGCCGCGTCGTCACACAGCTGCTCGGCGGCTTCCTTGAGCCCGCGCTGGGCGAGTCGGTTGAGCGGTTGGAAGAAGAAGGCGCCGCGTAGGAGCTCGGCCGCCAGCAGCCAGAGCGGGTCGCGCCGGCAGAGGTGCGCCAGCTCGTGAGCGAGGATGCCGCGCTGTTGCGCCGGAGAGAGCGCGGTGAAGCGATCCGACAGGCAGACCTCGCCCCCGGCCAGCGCGATCGGCACCTGCAGGGCGCTCGAATGCGTGGTTCGAGGCGGTCGCGGGAGGCGCATCGAGCGCGCCAGCTGCTCGACCACGCGCAGCAGCTGCCGGTCCGTCACCCGCCGCCGATCGAGGCGACGGAGGAAGAGCAGGTAGCGCAACCCCCGCCACAGCACTCCCGCGGCGGCGACACCCGCCCAGAGGCCGGCGAGGAGATGGGCAGAGGGCCGCGGCCAGCCAGAGATGCGGGAGGGTACTGGCGGGGCGGACCGCTCTGCCTGGCCGGAATTCGCCCCCGGGGCCCGTCCGGCGAGCGCTGCGCTCGGCAGCTCCGCCGCGCCCCTGGCCACCGCCGTCGGCTCGGTGCCCACCGACGTCAGCGTCGAGGACGCGGCCGGCAGCGCCGGCAGCCGCCAGTGCGCGGGGAGCGGCAACGACGCCGTCACCAGGGAGCCGACCAGGGCCGCCTTCCACAGCGTGTCGCGCCAGTCGGCCGAGACGACGAACCGGCTCGCCAGCCAGGCCGCCGCCAGCAGGGCCGTGCTGTGCGCCAGGTAGGTGAGCAGCCAGCCGGCCATCGCCGGCGCCAGAGGCTGCACCAGGGTCCACGCGTTCACGGCTCCGGTTCCTCCCCCTGGCGCTGCCAGGCAGCGATCAGCTCCTGCACTCGCTGGACGTCTCCCGGCTTCACCTCCTCGCTCTCCAGCGCCTGGTTGACGAGCGCCGGCAGGCTGCCGTGGAAGAGCCGCTGCAGCACGTTGCGAACGGTGGCGCGCCCTACCTCCCGGCGCGTCACGGCGGCGCGGTAGACGAACTCCCGGCCGGCGGAACGGTGCGTCAGGACCCGCTGCTTCTCCAGCCGGGTGAGCAGGGTGCCGACCGTCTTGCGCGCCAGCCCGAGGCTGTCGACGAGCTCCTCGTGCACCTCGCTAGCGGTCGCTTCGCCCCGTCGCCAGAGGACGTCCAGGATCGCCAACTGCAGGTCGGTCAAGGCGTGGAGCTCTTTCATCGTGGCCTCTCGCTTACAAGTGTAAGTGTACAGCAGGCCGGCCGGTCGGCGCAAGGGGGGCGCCGCGACGTGGAGAAGTCGCCGGCGGGGCTCGAGGTTAGGGCGCGGGCGTCCCCGTCCACCCTGGCCCGCGCACGACGCGGCCCGGCAGCGCCCCGGTGTGGGCACCGTCGCGCACCACCCGCACGCCGTTCACGAACACGTGGTGGACGCCGGTGGCGAGCTGGTGCGGCTCCTCGAAGGTGGCGTGGTCGGTGATGGTGGCGGGATCGAAGACCACCACGTCGGCGAAGTAGCCGGCGGCGAGCAGGCCACGGCGGTCGAGGCGGAGGTTCTCGGCGGGGAAGCCGGTGAGCCGCCGTATGGCCTCCTCGAGCGGGATCAGCCCCTCCTCGCGCGCGTACTTGCCGAGGACGCGGGCGAAGGAGCCGTAGGCCCGCGGGTGGGGCTGCGAGTGGGTGAACGGCGGCTCGGGGGCCAGCGAGCCGGAGTCCGAGCAGAAGCTGACCCACGGCAGGGCGATCTTGCGGCGCACGTTCTCCTCGCTCATGGTGAAGCGCACGGTGCCGATGCGGCTGTCGTCTGCGGCCATCAGGTCCATCGCCGCCTCCACGGGGTGGACCCCGCGTTCGGTGGCGACCTCGGCGAGGGTCTTGCCGGTGAGGTGGCGCAGGTCGGTGTTCTTGAAGCTCACCAGGAGGATGTCCTCTGGCGGGATGAGCTCGGTTTCCGCCAGCACCCGCCGGCGGGCCTCGGGATCCCGCAGGCGCCGCACGAACGCCTCGTGGCCCCCTTCCATCAGCCAGCTCGGGAAGTCGAAGTTGAGGCCCGTCGAGCTGGCGTGGTAGGGGTAGACGTCGGCGGTGATCGCGACACCGGCCTCGCGAGCTCGCTCGAGGCGGTGAATCACCTCCTCGAGCTTGCCCCAGCTCTCCTTGCCGCTCGCTTTGAGGTG
>DATKEH010000399.1:0-13162 GCA_035546355.1 Thermoanaerobaculia bacterium | reverse complement strand
CGAGTGCCGCGACTGCGCCTCGAGGGCGTCGGACAGCGGCAGCGAGCAGGCCGCCACCACGGTATCCCAGATCGCCCGGCGCGCCGCCTCCCGGGCCGCACCGCCCTCCCCGCCGGGGGGGTGCAGCACGGCCGACAGCTCGTCGAGAGGGCCCTCGGCGAGGGGGCGCGGCGCCCCCCCCTCCCCCAGCGCCAGCGACCAGGCAGCGGCCAGCGCCTCCTCGAGCGGCGCGGCACGGTCCACCAGCCACCCCTCGGCTTCCCGCGCCGGCGCCGGACGCCCGTCGAGCAGCAGGGCGAGCAGCCGCGGCCAGTCCTCGCGCCGGGCGCGGCGGAACGGCCAGTGGCACCCCTCCATCCCCGGCACCACCGGCAGGGTGACCTCGGGGAACCCCAGGCCGACCTCCTCGGTCGCCACCAGGTGGTGGCAGTGCAACATCAACTCGAGCATGCCGCCGAGGCAGCGCTTGCCGTGGACGAACCCGACCGAGACGCGGAAGTCGTCGCGCAGCCGCCGCGCGGTGCGGCTCCAGGCGGCCGACACCCGGTGTCCCGCCGCCTCGTCGTCGAGGGCCGGGAAGAACTCGGCGATGTCGGCCCCCACCAGCTGGGTGGCGAGGTGGAAGTCGTCGCTCAGGATCACCCGCTCGATCCCCTCGGCCAGCAGCCAGTCGAGCGCCCGGTTGAGCTCGGCGTCGACCTCCCAGTTGTACGCCTCGCGCGACAGCGTCACGACGCCGATCGTGCCGTCGTGCTCGGCGTTGACGTAGAGCTGCTGCCCCTCGGGCGTCGCCACGCGCTCGAGCGCCTCGGGGTGCCAGGGCGAGCCGGCCGCCGCCGGGTGCAGGCGGTGGTAGCTGTCGACCAGGCGCCGCGCCTCGTCGACGCCGAGGGCGCGGACCTCCGCCACCACGCCGCGCCGCAGCTGGGCGCACAGCTCGCCGATGGCGTTGAGGTGGGCCAGGTGGGCGCGGTCCTCGTGCAGCACCAGCGCCGTCATCTGCACCAGCGGCCCGAGCAGCCAGGCGCGCAGCGCCTCCTCCTCGTCCGCCGCCAGGTTCCAGTCGACCAGGGGCCGGAAGTGGTTGGGCGGGTACCAGGTCTGGCCGGTCTGCTTGCGCTCGACCAGCTCCGGCGTCGGCGCGAACAGCGCCCCGTAGCGGTCGGCGAGGTGGTGCAGGCAGGACCAGGTGAGGAAGTTGGCGCCCTTGGCGCCGATGGCGTCGTGGGCACGGAAGGGGTTGGGGCCGAGCAACCGCCGCACGTGCTTGTCGAGCTTCCAGAAGGGCATGTTGGTCGCCCGGTGGTAGCGCAGGGCCGCCAGGGTCACGCCGCAGAAGACGACGTCGAGCACGAACGACCAGGCATCCGCCACCGGCAGGGGCACCAGTCCCAGCGACCAGAGCAGCTCGGGCACCCGCGACGGCCCCACCTCCACCGTCTCCCACACCTTGTTGACCTCGTGCGGGAAGGCGGGATGGGCCACCGGCACGCCCAGCTCGCGTGCCGGGAAGCCGGAGGTGACCGAACGGATCTCGAGCTCGGGGAAGGCGGCGCGGAACAGGGCGTAGTGCGCCCGCTTGAGCTCCAGGACCTCGGGGATCGCCTCGAGCAGGAAGCGGGGGCGGAAGGCGGCCAGCTGCGGCGGCAGGCTGCCGCCGTCGTAGCTCATGCGCACGATGCCGGCCATGATGCGGTCGGCCTCGGCCTTGCCGAAGGCGCGCGCCAGGCCCGGATACTGCCGGCCGATGCCGTCGGGCGCCCCGGGGAGATCGAGGGCCACCGTCTGCACCCCGTGGGGAGCCAACCGCGAGCCGAGCTGCATCGTCTTGCCGGCGCCGACGATGCCGTTGGCGCCGGAGATCACCAGCGACCCGCGCTCGGCGCCAGGGCCGAACACGGTCTCGACCATCTCTTCCGCCGACACCGGCAGGCGCCCGCGGCGAAAGACCTCGAGCACCGAGCCGAGGCCCAGGGTGTCGAGCGTGGGACGGCGCAGAGCGGTCACGCCGGCGGCGGCGACGGTCGATTCGGTGGTCGTCATGACCGCTCCTCCCCCACCTCGAACAGGGCGGCGATGCCGACGTCGCCGGCGGCGCAGCCGAAGATCAGCACCCGGCCGCCGCCGAGGTCGACGGCCTCTTCCAGGGCCTCGATCAGCACCCGCGTCAGGGTCGGGCCCTGCGGGTGGCCCCACACCAGCGAGCAGCCGGTGCGGTTCATGCGCCGCCAGTCGTAGCCCAGCTGCCGGGCGAAGACGGCGTCGTTGACGGCGAACGGGTTGTGGTTCTTGACCACCGCCACGTCGTCCAGCGACAGCCCGCTGCGGGCGAGCAGCTTCTCCACCGCCAGCCCCGGCGCCTCGGGCATCAGCGCGGGATGGGCGCGGACCTCCGTCTTGCCGAGGAAGCGCACGTCGACCTCGGGGCGTGGCGACAGCTCCCTGGCCTTCTCGCGGGTGGTCACCAGCAGGGTCGCCATGCCGTCGGAGGCATGGGTCTGGGTGGCGCCTGTGACGCCGGCGTCGAGCTCGCGCATCGCCGCCACCTCCTCGGCGCTCAGCCTGCGGACTCCCGCATCGGAGTCCACGCGCCCGAGCAGCCGGCCCTGGTTGTCGAGCACCTCGAAGGGCACCACGATCCGCTCGAGGAAGCCGCTGCCCAGCGTGTCGAAGTACTGCTGGTGGCGCAGCAGGGCGATGTCGTCGACTTCCCGGCGTTCGATGCGGTGCTTGCGGGCGGCATTGCCGGCGGTGGCGAGCATCGCCTGGCCGGTGGCCGGGTCGAAGCCGAAGTTGTCCCACACGTCGGCCAGCGCGAAGGTGCGCTGGTGCGCCCGCCGCTCGGGGAAGACGCCCACCGGCGAGTCGGAGGTGCGGTCGAAGGTCAGCACCCCCACCACGTCCTTGCCGCTGGCCACCTCGGCGGCGCCGAGCAGCACCGCCTGCAGCCCGGTGGCGCAGGCCTGCTCGACGTGATAGCCGGGGATGCGATGCCCCATGCAGCTGGCCACCAGCGGCGCGGTCCAGAACTTCCAGTGCCAGGGCACGGTCGAGCCCAGCACCAGGTACTCGAGCTCGCTGAGCGGCACGCCGCGCAGCGACAGGATGCGCGCCGCCGCCTCGCCGGCGAACTGGCCGATGTTGACCTCGGCCAGCGCCGACTGCTGCCAGGCCGGGAAGTAGCTGCTGCCCCAGGTGCCGTAGGGGATGCGGGCGCGGGGGAGGATCGGTTCGCTGCTGGGCATGGGGTCTCCGCGTGAGAGGTCGTCGTCTCGGTCGTGCCGCGGCGCGTCTCCGGCGTCGCCGGCGCGACCCGCCAGCCGGCAGCCGAGAGCGACGGGCCGCGGCCCCGCCGGAGGGGGCGGCGATCGGTCCGAAGCGCCGTCGTGCTCCGCCCGAGAAGGGCTTCGGGTGGGAGCGAGGAGCGGATGAGGCGCCGCAGCCCCTCCCCGCCTCGCCGACGACGCCGATTGTACCCCGAGGCACGCGCCGCCGCGCCGCGGGCGGGTTCGCAGACCGCGGTCGCGATACGATGGGCGGAGCCATCATGACCGACGCCACGACTCTCGCATTCCAGGCGTTCTGGACCTGGTTGACGGGACACCCGAACTGCATCGTCCGCGCGGGGACGCCGGAGGCCGTGCTCTACGACGACGAGGACCTCCACTGGCACTTCACCAGCGAAGGGCCGCAGATGCTGCTGGTGCAGGTGCTGCGCGGCAAGCGCTTCGTCGGCGAGCTGTTCCTCGACCCCGAACAGGTCGACTACGTGCAGGCCACGCCCGGCGAGGTGGACGGCGAGTTCCTGTTCGAGCTGATCGCCGAGAGCGAGACCGACAGCGTCGCGACCTTCTTCTTCGTGCTCTCCCACGGGTATGACGTGCAGGAGCCCGAAGCGCCGAGAAGAGTGCACTGACCCGGTCCTCACCCCTCCCCCGGTCCCCCTCGCGCGTCGACCCCCTGCCGGCAGGCGCGCCGACCACCGGCAGGGCATCGACCGTCCGCGGCCGACCAGGGGGCAGCCCCCGGCCGCGCCCGCCATCGCAGCGATGAGCCGGCCGCGGCGCATCTCCCGGCAGGAGACACGCGCCCTCGTCGCCGCCCTGCACGAGCTCCACCCCGACGCCGGCGTCGAGCTGCGATTCGAGGACCCGCTGCAGCTGCTGGTCGCCACCATCCTCTCCGCCCAGTCCACCGACCAGCGGGTCAATCAGGTGACCGCCGAGCTGTTCCGCAGATACCGCACCGCCCGCGACTACGCCGCGGCGGACCCCGCCCGCTTCGAGCAGGAGATCCACGCCACCGGATTCTTCCGCCAGAAGACGAAATCGGCGCTCGGCGCGGCGCGGCGCCTGGTCGAGGCGTATGGCGGCGCAGTGCCGGATCGCATGGAGGAGCTGATCACCCTGCCGGGCGTCGCCCGCAAGACGGCCAACGTGGTGCTCGGCTCCGCCTTCGGCAAGGCCGAGGGCGTGGTGGTGGACACGCACGTCCGGCGGGTCGCCTACCGCCTCGGCCTGACCCTCGAGCAGGACCCGGCGAAGATCGAGCGCGACCTGATGGCGGCCCTACCGCGCGACGAGTGGATCTTCGCCGGCCACGCCCTGATCTGGCACGGCCGCCGCGTGTGCGTGGCGCGCAAGCCGCGCTGCAGCCGGTGCGCCCTGGCCCGCTGGTGCCCGCGCAACGGCGTCGCCGCCGCCGCCTGAGGGCCGCCGGAGGCCGCCTCAGCCCACCGAGCGGCGCACTGCGGGCGCCTCGCCGGGCTTGGCGGCCTCCGCAGCAGCAGGAGGCTCGGCCCGGGTCGGCGCCTTGCGCTCGGTAGCGGCGTCGGCGCGCCCCGGCTCCATGTCGATGGCGCCCTTGAACCGGCACCCCTGGTCGAGCGCCACCCGCGGCGCCTTGATGTCGCCCTGCACCTTGCCGCTCGACTTCACCTGCACCGAGCGCTCGGCGGCGAGGTTGCCGCGCACCTCGCCTTCGACGACGATGGCGCTGGCGCGGACCTCCGCTTCGACCCTCCCCTGGGCACCGATGGTGACCTGGTGGCCGGGCACCCGGATCTCCCCCTGGAAGCGGCCCTCGATCAGCAGGTCCTCCTCGCCCATCAGCTTGCCCTCGATGGTTATGGAGCGGCCGATCACCGCCACGCGCCCGGGTTGGGGAGGCGGCGAGGGGCTGCCGCCGGCGGTGACGACGGGGCCGGGGGAGGTTGCGGGGGCGGAGGGATCCTCGTCGGGGCGCTTCCACATGGGTGACTCTCCTCTTGCCGGTGGGGGCGCCTACCCTACTCCTCGGGCCTTGGCGCCGCAATGGGCTCGATCACAAGCCCGTTGTGGCCGCCATCACACCGCTTCTGGCGCGTGGCGGACTGCATCGCAAGGTCGCTACTGCGGCAGCCAGACGTCCGGCATCCGCAGCACCCGCGCCTCGCGCTCCCGTAGCCCGGCCGCCTCGAGCGCCGCAGCCAGCGGGCGAACCGTCTCCAACAGGCGCAGCGCGACGGCGCGCACCGCCTCCCCTTCGCTGTTGTCCGGCCCTTCGCCGAACAGCGCCTCGAACGGCGAGGTCGGACGCGGGAACTCGCGCAGCTCGACCCGCTCCTCCGGACCGATGCCGGCGGCTTCGCGCGCCAGCCGCTCGGCCACGTCGAGCCCGCCGAGCTCGTCGACCAGCCCGATGCGATGCGCGTCGACGCCCGACCACACGCGCCCCTTGGCGACCTGCCGCACCCTTTCCAGCGGCAGGCCGCGGCCCTCGGCCACCTTGCCCGTGAAGTCGTCGTAGACGCGGTCGAGCCAGGCGTTGAAGCGCTGCCACTCCCCGGGGTCGAACTCGTGGACGCTGCTGAACATGTCGGCATGCTCCGAGGTCTGCACGCTGTCGAACGAGATCCCCAGCTTCTGCCACATGTCGGTGGTGACGAGCTTGCCGCCGAGCACGCCGATCGAGCCGGTGATGGTGGTGGGCTCGGCGACGATCTTGTCGGCTGCCATCGCCACGAAGTAGCCGCCGGAAGCCGCCACGTTGCCCATCGAAGCGATCACCGGCTTGCCCGCCTCGCGCGCCCGCCGCACTTCCCGCCACACCATGTCCGAGGCCACGTAGGAGCCCCCCGGGCTGTCCACCCGCAGGATGATCGCGGCCACGTCGTCGTCCTCCACCGCCGCCCGCAGGGCCGCGGCGACGGTCTCTCCACCCATGACGAACCCGCCGCCGAACGGATCGTACTCGCTGTCGCCGCGCACCACCGCACCGACGCCGTACACCAGGCCGATCGCCGGGCCCCGCAGCTTCGGGCGCTTCGCTCGCTGCCAGTACTTTCGCAGGTACAGCAACCCGGGCTCGCCGCCGCCGTTGGCTGCGGCGCCGAGCTCCTCGATGCGGTCGTACACCTGGTCGCGATAGAGCAGCCCGTCGACCAACCCCGAGTCGGCCGCCTCCTCACCGAGGAACGGGCCGCGGTCGACCAGCGCCCGCAGCCGGGCCGGGTCGAGGTCGCGAACCGCGGCGATCTCCCCCACCATGTGCTCGAAGGTGGAGCTGGCGAGGGCCTCCATCGCCTCGCGATGCGCCTCGGTGTAGCCCGTCTCGGTGAAGGTGTTCATGGCGTTCTTGTACTCGTAGCGCTGCGCCATCTCCGGCTCGACGCCGATCTTGTCCAGCGTGCCACGGACGAAGGGGGAGGTGTACAGCAGCCCGGTGAGGCCGACGTCGCCCGACGGTTGGATGTACACCTCGTCGAAGGCCGACGCGAGGTAGTAGGCGCCGTTGGCCGCCGAGATCTCGCCGAAGGTGTCGGCAAACGCGATCGCCGGCTTGCCGGCGGCGCGGAAGGCGGCGACGGCGCGGCGCATCTCCTCGATCTGCCCGAGTCCGATCCCTCCCATGGGCGCCACCCGCGCCACCAGCCCGACCACCCTGTCGTCCTCGGCCGCGGCCGCGAGCGCGGCGACGAAGTCGCGAAGCCGCATCTTGTCCTTGAGCCACAGCGCGGCGAACGGATCGCCCTCTGGGATGTACTCGAAGAACGCTTCCTCGACGTCGACCTCGAGGATCGTCCGCGACGGCACCCTGCCCGATCCCATCCACCAGGCGAGGGCAGCGAGCACCACCACTCCCGCCGTCACCACGGCGAGAACCAGCACCACCAACAGGACCTTCGTCGATCGCCTCACGTCGTCCTCCCCCGTCGCCCGCTCTCTGCGAGCGCACCGGCGGCGAGTGTATACCCGGCAGCCGAAGCCCCGCTCGCCAGCGGCCTGTCCCGCGCATCCGACGCCGGCCGCCGGTGGCGCCCGAGTCCGTGGGCCGAGCCGTCCCCGGAGGCCAGCTCTACCGCTCGATCTCGATGTCGCTACGCAGGACCGGCTCCGGTTCGGCGGCGATCAGCGCCGTGCCGCCGATCGGCAGCAGCACCCGGTGGACGTTGTCACCGAACTTGAGGTTCAGCTCGTAGTAGCCCTCGCCGACCCGCAGGAGAGTTCCACGCCCCCCCTTGACGCCGAGCTGCTCGCTGTGCACCAGGACTTCGGACGGGATCTCCATCGGTCATCTCCTCTCCGTCAATCTTCCCAGAGGCCCTGTTCCTTGTAGTCCTTCAGCTTGCGCTGCAGGGTTCGCAAGCCGATGCCGAGCAGGCTGGCGGCCCGGGCGCGGTGGCCACCGGTGCGCCGCAGGGTCTCCAGGATGGCCTGCCGCTCGATCTCCTCCATCGTCCGCGCGCGTCCGTCGCTGGCCTGGATCGGCCCTTCGCCGGCGGGCGCCGCACCGCCCTGCTGTCGTATCTCCGCCGGCAGGTCATGGACGTCGATCCCCCCCTGCTGAAAGATGACCAGCGATTCGAGCACGTTCTTGAGCTGGCGCACGTTGCCCGGCCACTCGTAGCGGGTCATCGCCTCCAGGGCGCCCGGCGCCAGGCGGATCGGGGGCTTGCCATGCTCGGCGCAGAGCTCGGCGAGGTAGTGCTCGGCGAGCAGCGCCACGTCCGACCCTCGCTGGCGCAGCGGTGGGATCGCCAGCGTCACCACCTTCAGGCGGTAGTAGAGGTCCTCGCGGAACCGCCCCTCGGCCACCTCGTTCTCCAAGTCGCGGTTGGTGGCGGCGATCAGCCGGAAATCGACCTCGATCAGGTCGCTGCCGCCGACGCGCATGATCTGGCGCTCCTCGAGCACGCGCAGCAGCTTGACCTGCAGCTCGGGGTACAGCTCGCTGATCTCGTCGAGGAACAGGGTGCCCTTGTGGGCCAGCTCGAACTTGCCGATCTTGCGCGCCACGGCGCCGGTAAAGGAGCCGCGCTCGTGCCCGAACAGCTCGCTCTCCAGGATGTCGGAAGGGATCGCGCCGCAGTTGATGGCCAGGAAGCGCTGGTCGCGGCGCGGGCTGGCGCGGTGCAGCGCCGAGGCCACCAGCTCCTTGCCGGTGCCGCTCTCTCCGACGATCAGGACGCTCGAGCGGGTAGGGGCGACCAGTCGCATCTGCTCGAACAGCCGCTCCATGGGCGCCGAGTGGCCGATGATGCTCTCGAACCCGTAGCGCTTGTCGAGCATCGCCCGCAGCGAGCTGACCTCCTCCTTGAGGCGCCGGTTCTCCAGCAGGTTGGCCACCCGCTTGCGCAACTCGTAGAGGTCGACCGGCTTGGTGAGGTAGTCGTCGGCCCCTACCCGCATCGCCTCCACCGCCGACTCGATCGAGCCGTAAGCGGTGATCAGCACCACCCCGAGGTCGAGCTCGCGCTGGCGGACCTCCTGCAGAAACGCCAGCCCGTCCATCCCCGGCATGCGCAGATCGCACAGCGCCAGCCGCGGCGCCGGGTTGCCCTCGAGGTACTCGAGCGCGCGGCGGGCGTCGTCGAACGTCTTCACCGCCAGCCCCGTCTTCTCGATGGCCAGGGCCATCGACTCACGGGAGCCGGTCTCGTCGTCGATGATCAATACCTGGGGTTGGGACATGGCCGACGGCGGGCGCGAGGGCGAGCCGCGCGTCATTTTGGCATAGGCGGGTCCGGGAGCGATCGTGGCTCGTCGCTTGCAGACGCCATCCCGCGCCCCCCGCCACCCCCGCGCGGCGGGGCGACCCTGTCACGGAGGACCTCGGCATGACCCATCCGAATCGTAACCCCAGTCGCAAGCCCGCCTGGATCGCCGCCGTGGCGGCAGCGATCCTCGCCCTTCCCACCGCCCTGCCGGCGCAGCCGGTGGAGTCCGTGCGGGTCAGCGTACGCGACCCGCAGAGCCACAACGAGCTGCGCGTGCTCGCCGCCGACGACGTCCTGGAGCTGGGCGCTGGCGAGACGGTGCTGCTGAACGTATTCGCGCCGGCGCGCACCGCCGGCGGCGAGCGCCGCTATCTCGACGCCCGCTTCTCCGTGCACCAGGGGCAGCAGCGCCTGGAGGTGGAGGACCTCGGTGGAGGCCGCGCGCTGGTGACCGCCACACCGCTCGGCAACCCGGGCGATCAGCGGGCGGCGCTGGCGGTCGCCTGGGAGCTACCCGCTGAGGTCGAAGTCGCCCACCGCAGCCAGCGGCGCGGGGCGCTCCCGGTCCGCATCGTGCCGCGAGACAGGACGCCGGAGCCCGCCGTCCTCGAGCAGCTGGTAGCGAACCTGTACCAGGGCATCCTGCTGCGCGCACCGGAGCCCGGCGCCGCCACCAGCGCCGCGGAGAGGCTGCGCGCCGGCGGCTACCCCGCTCTCGTCCAGCTGGCCCGCGACATTGCCAACAGCCGCGAGAGCCAGATCACGGTCTACGAGCGCTCCTGCAACCAGCAGCGCCTGCTGGCGCTCCACCGCCACCTGCTGGGCCACGAGAGCGGCGACATCGAGCAGGGAGTCTGGCAGCGACAGCTGGACCTGATGGCCCGCGGGCAGATCGCCGAGGTCGTCGACACCATGGTGCAATCGCCGGCATTCCGCAACCGCCACGGTCTCGGCGCCAGGACCCGGCGCTGAGCCGCCCCTCCGGCGAGACGTCCAGCCTTCGTCGGTTGCATCGACCGTGAGCGAGCGCGAGGTGGCAGCGGGGCGCGAGCGCTCTGCGCCTACCCGCCGCGGCGGCCGGCTACCGCGGTTGCGCGCAGGGGCGGTGGCGGCGACCGGCGCCGCGCTGCTCCTCGGCCTGCTGGTCGGCGGATTGGCGGTACGGGATCCGGCGCCACGGCGGCCGGTCTTCCGGGCGGACGCGACGACGCCGGCGACCGCCTCGCCGCTCACCGCCGCCCGCACCGCCCCGCCACCCCAGGCTCTGCCTCCGCGAGACTGGACGACCCGCTTCCTGGAGCTGGAGGAGGCTGGCGCCTGGGATCGGCTGGTGGCGGAGCTCGCCGCCATCGAGCGCGACGAGCCGGACCTGTACGCTGCCAACCGGCTCGGCTACCTGCATGCGAGAGCCCTGCTCGAGCAGGGGGACACCGAGGCCGCCCGCCCTCGCTTCCAGCCCTTCCTGGAGTCGCAGAGCGAGCTGCGCGCGGTGGCGCTGTTCCACGCCGCCCAGGCCGCCGCGGTCGCCGGAGAGCAAGACGAGGCGAGCCGCCTGCGAGGGCAGCTGCTGGGCGACCACCCCGGTTCGCCCTACCACCCGCAAGTGGCGGAAGACGAGCTCGCCTACCGCGGGGCACGGGGCCGCCCGGGGGAGCTCCTGGCCTGGGCCGAGCAAGCCCGTGCGGTGATGCCGGATTCGCTGCAACGGGATCTCGACGCCTACCGCGTCGCCGCCCTGTTCGACCTCGGCCGGGTCGCGGAGGGCCTGCGCCTCGGGCTCGAGCTGCTGGCGGCGCGGGGCGGCGACGACGCCGCCGACCGGGTCTCTCGCGCCCTCGACCGCGCCGACCTCCTCGCCCGGCTCGACCCGGAGTCCCTGCTGCTGGTCGCCGAGACGCTCCGCTCCCATCGTCACTTCGACCGCGCCGTCGAGCTGCTGTCCGCAGCCCGCCGGCGCCTGCCGGCGAAGCGGCGGGCGGAGGTGGACTTCGCCATCGGCCGCGCCCACTTCTTCGCCGAGGACTACCAGGACGCCTGGGACAGCTACCTGCGGGCGGCGCAGGAGCGCGGCCCGGACGCCGAGCGGGCGCGATACTTCTTCCACGCCGCGCGGGCGGCGCAGCTGCTGGAGGACGACCGCGCCGCCGAGGAGCTGATGACGCGGGCCATCGCCGTGCGCGGCAGGCACGCCGCCACCAGTGCCGCCCTCACCAGCCGGCTGCGGCTGCGGGCCCGGGAAGGCCGCTGGGGCGACGCCGCCCACGACCTGCGGCTGCTGCAGCGCCTCTTCCCGCGGGACCCGGCGCGGGTCGAGGGGGCGGTGGCCTACGCGGTGGCGCAGGTCGCCGCCGGGGAGGCGGCCGCGGCCCTCGTCACCCTGGCCGAGATCCCGCAGCGGCTCCTCGGGGAGCACGAGGCGGCCGAGGTGACCTACTGGCGCGCCCGGGCGCTCGAGTCCGTCAACCCCGAGGCGGCGGTCAGCGCCTACCTCCTGGTGCTGCGCTCCCCGGTACCCACGCACTTCGCCTACCTGGTGCGGGAACGGCTGCGGGCCCCGCAGCTGGCCGGGTGGGCCCGCACCCTGGGCGAGGCCCGGCGGCGAGAGGCCGCGGCAGCGCTCGCCGCCTCGGACCTCGCCGCGGCGCGCCGGCTGCAGACCGACGCCGTGCTGCTGCCGACCCGCGAGCACGCACAGGACCTCGCCCGACTGGCGGCCATCTACCGCCAGCTGCCGCAGTACCGGGAGGTGCTGGAGCTCACCCCGCATCCGTTGCCGCGGTTCCCCCTGGAGGAGCCGACGCGGGGGGACCTGCTGTTGGCGATGGGCCTGTTCGACGACGCCGTCGACGTCCTCGCGGAGCGCTATCCGCTGACTCCCATGCGCTCCGGCCTCACCCGCTCCCAGGCGTTCCACCTGGCCAACGCCTCGCGGGAGTCCATCCACGCCATCGAGGTGCTGATGCAGGCGGTCCCCGACCCCTTCGCGCCCGAGCTGCTGCCGCGCGTGGTTCGCGAGCTGCTCTACCCGCGCTACTTCTACCCGATCATCGCCGCCGACGCGGCCCGCTACGGCGTCGACCCCCGCCTGGTGCTGGCGGTCATGCGCGAGGAGTCGCGCTTCAACGCCCGCGCCAAGTCGGTGGCCGCGGCGCGCGGCCTGATGCAGTTCATCATCACCACGGCGCGGCAGGTGGGACGCGACCTCGGGCTGGTAGAGGTGGCGGCGGAGGACCTCTACGACCCGCGGATCATCATCCACCTGGGCGCCAGCTACCTCGGGTCCCTGCTCGAGCGGTTCGACGGGGATCTCTACGCCGCCGCCGCCGCCTACAACGCCGGACCCCATCAGAGCCGCGCCTGGCGCCGGCTCGCCCCCGCGCCCGGCCCCGACTACTTCCTCTCCGCGATCAGCTTCTCGGAGACCAAGCACTACGTGCGCAAGGTGCTGAACAGCTACTACCGCTATGGCGAGATCTACATGGGCGACGAGCCGGCGGGGGGGACCCAGCCCGAGCCCTGAGGGGTTAGGATCGACCGCGCCATGGCGACCCTGCGCCCCTTCCGCGCCCTGCGTCCGCGGCCCGAGCTGGCAGCGCGGGTGGCGAGCGTCCCCTACGACGTCGTCGACGGCGACGAGGCGCGCCGCCTGGCGGCCGGGAACCCACTCTCCTTCCTGCACGTCGTGCGCTCGGAGATCGACCTGCCGCCGGGCACGGACCCGCATGCAGACGCCGTCTACGATCGCGCCCGCGACGCCCTCCGTGGCCTCGTCGCCCAGGGCGCGCTGGAGCGCGACCCGCGGCCCGCCCTCTACCTCTACCGCCAGGTGCTGGGGGAGCATTCGCAGATCGGCGTCGTCGGCTGCTGCTCGGTGGACGAGTACGACCGCGACCTGATCAAGAAGCACGAGCGCACGCGGGCCGACAAGGAGGAGGACCGTACGCGCCACCTCCTCGCCGTCCGCGCCCACGCCGGGCCGGTGTTCCTCACCTACCGCGGCCGGCCGGCGGTCGACGCCCTGGTGGCCGCGGAGATCGCCGAGCGGCACACCCTGTACGACTTCACCGCCGAGGACGGCGTGCGGCACACGGTGTGGCGCGCCGCCGCCGGGCCGGCGCTGGCCAGCGCCTTCGCGGCGGTGCCGGCGCTCTACGTCGCCGACGGCCACCACCGCTCGGCTTCGGC
>DATKEH010000398.1:0-6213 GCA_035546355.1 Thermoanaerobaculia bacterium | reverse complement strand
TCGCCGGTGGCCGAGAGCAGGCTCACCACTCCCTGGCGCACGATGGTGTGGTCGTCGGCCACCAGCACGCGGATCTGGGCCATCACCCCTCCTCCCGCTCGGCGAGCGGAACCTGCGCCTCGATGCGGGTCCCCGCTCCCGGCGCGGCGGTGATGCGCAAGCGGCCAGAGAACAGCTCCACCCGGTCGCGCATGCCGCGCAGTCCCGAGCCGCCGGCGGCGGCCGGCGGTTCCGCGGCGGCAGCGGAGTCGAAGCCGACGCCGTCGTCGGCGACGCGCAGGGACAGCCAGCCTCCGTCGGCGGCCGCCGCCACCTCCACCCGCGTCGCGTGCGCATGTTTGACGGCATTGTTCAGGGCCTCCTGCACGACCCGAAAGGCGAGCGTCTCGAGCTCCCGCGGCAGGCGCTCGCCGAGGCCGCGGGTGGCGAGCGCGACGGCCATGCCGCTGCTCTCCTCCACCGTGCGGGTCAACCAGCGCAGCGCCGGTTCGAGGCCGAGGTCGTCGAGGATCTGCGGGCGCAACAGGCGGGACAGCTCACGGGTCTCCTGCAGCGCCTGACCGGCCAGGGCGATACCGGCCGCGAGCGCCGGATCCCCCTCTCGCCGCTCCCGGCGCAGGACCTCGAGGTGCCCCTTGAGCGCCGTCAAGGTCTGGCCGATGCCGTCGTGGAGCTCGCGGGCCAGCCGCCGACGCTCCTCCTCCTGAACCGCCCACACCGAGCGCGCCAGGGCTCGGAAGCGGCGCTCGCCGGCGATCAGCTCCGAGAACAGCCGCTCGTTCTCGCGCGTGATCTGGCGCACCCGCGCCACCACCTCGCCCATCGGGTCGCCGCCCTCGCCCGCGGCGGCGGCGGTGGCGCGCTCAGGCGACGGCCGCTTCGGCACGGATGACTTCCTGCACCTCGGGCAGATGATCGAAGGTGGCGGCGTGCTCCGCGGGCAGCTGGCCCCGCAGGCGCTCGAGCTCGGCGGCGGCAGCGGCGAGCGCGGCGGCGGCGGCGCTGCCGTCTCCCGCCGCCCCGAGGGCCTGGGCGCGGAGGAGATGGAGCCGCCAGGAGCCGCCGTACGGTTCGCCGCGGGGGGTGGCGGCCAGGGCGCTGGCGGCGGTCTCTGCGGCCGCCCGCCTCTCCCCTCGCGCCAGCTCGCTGCGCGCCAGGCCCTCCAGGGCCCGCAGGCGCAGGTCCAGGTGCCCGAGCCGGCGGGCGTTCGCGGCCACCGCGCCCAGCCGATCGGCGGCGGCCGCTGCCCGCCCCGCGGCCAGCACTCCCAGGGCGGCGCCCAGCTCGGCCTCCAGACGGGCCACCGCGCTCTCGCTCGCCGCCGCCTGCCGGCCGGCGGCGGCGAACTCGCGCTGCGCCGCGGCCGGGTCGCCGCGCCGCAGGGCCAGATAGCCGGCGAGGGTGCGGAGGCGAGCCCGCTGCTCCCGATTCTCGCCCTCGGCCAGCCATTCCCCCGCCCGCTTCAGGCGCTCGGCGGCGGCGTCGGCAGCCCCCAGCTCGAGCAGGGTCTCCGCCTCGAGCAGCGTGAACTCGACCATGCCGCGGCGGTCCTGCATGTCGGCCAGCAGCTCCAGGGCCTGGCCGTAGGAGGCGAGGGCGGCGTCGAAGCGGCCGGCGAGGTGCGAGAGCCGGCCGATGTACCCCAGCGACACCGCGGTGGCGTCGGGCAGGGCGAGCTGGCGGCTCTCCTCGAGGGCGGCGACGAGAGACTGCATCGCGCCGCGCCATTCGCCGCGGGCGAGCTGCAGCAGACCGAGATTCTGGCGCGCCAGTACCACTCCCTCGCGGTTGCCGTCGGCGGTGAACAGCTCGAGGGCCTGCCCCCAGTAGACCGAGGCGTTGTCGTACTCCCCGAGCAGGTAGTAGGCGAAGCCGACGTTGTTGAGGCTCTCGGCCGTGGCGCGACGGTCGCCGAGGTCGCGGCGCATCGCCAGGCTCTCCCGGTAGTGGTCGAGGGCCTGGCGCTGGCGCCCCTGCCCCTCGGCGAGCAGCCCCAGGTCGTTGACCAGGTCGGCCAGGCCGCGGTGGTCGCCGAGCTCATCGAGGAGGGTGCGGGCGCGCTCGAGCTCGCTGCGGGCGGTACCGTGATCGCCGCGCATCGCGTGCAGCGCCGCCAGGTTGCGCAGGCTGGTGGCGACGCCGCGGCGGTCGCCGATGCGCTCGCGGATCTCCGCCGCCCGCCCGTAGTGGTCCACCGCCTGGTCGACCTGCCCGAGGTCCTCGTACGCCACGCCCATGGCGTTGAGCACGTCGGCGCGCCCCTGTTCGTTGCCGAGCTTGTTCTGGATCACCAGGGCGTGCACCAGATACTCGTCGAGAGCCTTGCGGCTGTCACCCGACTGGATGGTGTACTTGGCGAGGAGGTACCAGGCGAGCGGGTGTCGGGGATCGACTTCCACCACGCCGCCGAGCTCGCGGGCGGCCTCCTCGAGCCGTCCCGACTCGCCCAGCGCCCGGGCCAGCCCCACCCGCGTCTCGACGTCGTTGGGAAAGCGGCTGGCCAGGCTGCGCAGCAGCGCCTGGGCATCGTCCGCGTCGCCTTCGAGCAGCGCCAGTCGGGCCCTCGCCTCGAGTGCGCTGCGGCTGCGCGGGTCTTCGATCGTGGCCACCGCCTGCTTCGCCGCCACCACCGCCTCGGAGCGCCGTCCCAGCGCGTCGTAGGCCTCGGCCAGCCGCACCCAGGCGGCGGTGAATCCGGGGTCGAGGCCAGTGGCCTCCTCCAGGGAGGGTACGGCGGCCAGGGCGTCCCCGGTCACCAGCCGGTCGAGGCCGCTGCCGTAGGCGGCGAGAGCGGCGGGCAGCTGGGTGAGCCGGAGAGACGCCTCGCCGGGCGCCGCCGCCAGCGCCGCGCGCAGGGCGGCCGCCTGCAAACGCACCACCTCGACCAGCTTCTCGGGCGCGGCGGCGACGGGCGGCAGCTCCTGCGCCGGCAGCTCCGGCAGATCGGCGGCGGCGAGGCGTAGCGACAGCTCGACCCCTTCGCCGGCGGGGCGCAGCGTGCCCAGCACCAGGCGATCGACGTCGAGCAGCCTGGCCAGGGTGCGGAGCTCCGCATTGCTGGCGGCGGGGCCGAAGCCGAGGTCCTCCAGCGCGCGGAAGACCCGCAGGCTGTCGAGCACGCGTAGGTCGGGGCTCTCGGAGAGCTCGGCCGCCAGCAGCTCGGCCAGCCCGCGAGAGGCCCACGCCAGCTCGACGCGACCGCTGCGGTCGAGGAGCGGCAGCACCGCCACCTCGTGCTGCGGTGCGGAGGCGGAGGCACCCAGCGTCGCGCCCGCCACGGCCCCGCCCGGACCCCGCGTGGCGAGGACCCAGGCGAGGGCCGCGCCGAGGGCGACGAGGGCGCCGGCCGCGACCCAGGTGAGCCAGGGGCGGCGACTGCGCGGCTCGCCCGCAGCGAGGTCGGCGAGCAGCTCCTCGGCGCTCGCGTAGCGCTGCCGCGGGTCGCGCGCCAGCAGCTTGCGGAGCACCGCCACGATCCCGGGCGGCACCTTCCCCTGGAGGGCGGCGAAATCGGTGGACCCGGTGAGGCGCTGGGCGAGCATCTCGGACTCGGTGTCGCCGCGGAAGGGCAGGCGGCCGCTGAGCGCCTCGAAGGCGATGAGGCCGAGCGAGTAGAGGTCGCTGCGGCCGTCCACCTCCTCCCCCCGCGCCTGCTCGGGGGAGACGTATTGCGGAGTGCCGACCACCATGCCGGTGGCGGTGAGCTGGAGGCCGCCGAGGGAGCGGGCGATGCCGAAGTCGCTGACGTAGAGCTGGTCGTGCTCGTCGACCAGGACGTTCTCGGGTTTCAAGTCGCGATGGACGACCCCCTCCTGGTGCGCGCAGGCGAGCGCCTCGGCGAGCTGGCGGAGGAGGGGGAGCGCCCGCGCGAGGGGAAGCGGCCCCTCCTCGCCGAGCAGCTGGCGCAGCGAACGCCCCTCGACCAGGTCCATGGTCAGGAACAGGTGCGGCCCATCGCGGCCGATGTCGTGGATCCGTACCACGTTGCGGTGGCTGACCTGGCGGCCGAGGATGATCTCGCGGCGGAAGCGCTCGTAGAAACGCGGGTCCGCCGCGCGCTCGGGGCGCAGGATCTTGACCGCCACCGGCGTCGCCAGCTGCTCGTCCCAGGCGCGGTAGACCACGCCCATGCCGCCGATACCCTGGATGTCCTCGACGCGGTAGCGGTCGGCGAGGCGGGTGCCGGGGGCGAGGTAGAGCGCCGGCTCGACGTTGGTACGGGTGGTCGGCAGGGGCGCCAGGGGCTCGTCGCCGGGCGGCCGCTGGCTCATCGCGCCGCGCCCTCGGCCGCGGCGTGGCGGCTCCACACGTCGCTCCAGCGCGGCGCGGCCTCGACCGGCGCCCCGGTGGCGCGCTTCGCCGCCCGTGCAGGCCGAGCGGCGCCGGCGGGAGATCCGAGCTCGTCCCGTAGGCGCTCGAGCTCGGCCCCGGAGGGGGGAGACGCGCGCAGCTCGCCGAGGACCGAAGCCAGCTCCTCGTCCAGGCGGGCGGCGGCGACCGCCAATGCCGCGTGGGCGGCGAGCCCGGCGAGGATGTCGACGTCGAGCTCGGTGAAGACGGCCCCGGTCTCCGGGCTATCCGCGTAGACGACGCCTTCCGGCCCCTGTCGCCCGGGCAGGGGCACCGCCACCAGCGCACGGATGTCGCCCGCGACGACGCTGGGGCGTCCCGCCAGCAGCGGGTCCAGCGCGGTGTCGCTCACTGCCACCGGGCGGGCCTCGCGCAGCGCCCGTTCGACCGCCGCGGCGCTGCCGCCGAACGGCGCCTCGTGGAGGTCGGCCACGGCCAGCCCGCGCACTGCGGCGACCCGCAGCTCGCCGTCGGCGTCGCTCAGGAGCACGAAGCCGCGCCGGCAGCGGGCCAGCTGCAGCACCGAGTCGAGCAGCTGCCCGAGGATCGCCTGCACCCCGGCGGCCGGCGACAGCTGCCGCTGCATCTCCAGCGACGTCCGTGCTCGCGCCAGATGCTCGGCGGTGTCCCGCGCCGCCTCCTCGACCGAGAGGCCCTCGAACCGCGCCAGGACGCCGCCGAAGCTCAGCCACGCGCGCTCGGGGAGGGCCGCCTCCTGCACCGTCCTGCCGTCGACGGTGACGCCGTTCTTGCTCCCCAGCTCGCGGACCGTCCACCCCCCGTCGTACCGCAACAGCGCGTGGCGGCGGGATATCCGGTCGTCCGCGACCGAGATCGCGCACCCCGGGTCGCGCCCGATCACGTACTCCTCCCCCTCCTCCAGAGCGCAGACGCGCGCCGGTCGGTGCGGCAGGAAGAGCGTCAGACGGGCGGGCATGGGCCGGGCAAGCTCCGCCACCCAGGCAGCGAGTGGCCAGGACTCGGGGCTCGTGAGGGAGAGGGCTGAAGCAAGAGCGGCTCTAGTCTACCGCGCGAGCCCCCCGGCCCCCGTACGCGCGCGCCGCCGCCAGCGAACGCGCCCGTGCTAGGAGCTGGCCACCAGGTTGAGGCTGAAGCGCAGGGTGGCGGCCGCCGCGCGCAGCTCACCCGACACGTTGGCCAGATCGCGGGCCGAACGCCAGACGTCCGGCATGCCGCTGCCCGCGTGGTCCTTGGCGGCGCGGGCGAAGGCGTCGGCGGCGGCGGCTGCCGCCAGCGGGTCACCGCCGCTCCAGGCCGTCTCGGCGGCGGACAGGTGGCCTTCCAGCTCGGCCAGCGCCTCGCCGCCGATCTGCGGCTCGTGGGTGGCCAGCAGCGACCACAGTCCGGCCAGCTTGGCGTCGACCACCGAGGTCACCGGCCGCACGTCGGCGACGATCAGGAAATCCGAGAAGCCGCCCTTGCGGCCGCCGGCGCGGTAGCTGCCCATGCCCATGTGGTCGGTGATGTCGCGGAAGCTGCCGCCGGCCGGGGAGGCGAAGAAGCGCAGCGGCGTCCCGGCGGTGAAGGTGAGGGCGTGGGTGTGGACCTCCACCTCCACCACGCCGCTGAAGGAGAGGCCGCCGTCGTCGGGTGGCGCGATGGAGATCAGGACCGGTAGCCCGGAGGGCACCGAGACCCCAGAGGGCAGGCGGGACAAGAGCGTCGTGTCCAGCGCGTCGACCAGCCGCGCCGACAGGCCGAGGTTGGCGGCGCTCAGCCCCACCACCTGCTCGAAGGTCACGGTCAGGTCGATCTCGAGGTCGGCGACGGCCACCACCGCCGTCGCCTGGTTGCCGCTGATGGTGAGCTCGGCGATGCCGTCGCCGGGCGGCGGCAGGAGCT
>DATKEH010000397.1:0-5737 GCA_035546355.1 Thermoanaerobaculia bacterium | reverse complement strand
CGTCGTGATCGCCGCTCACCCGTCGACGCGGCCCCGGCCGATGTGCGCGCGAGTATCGCGGTGAGACCGCTCTCGGTTGCGGTGTGGGCGGCTTCAGGCGGACAACCAGGTATCCGCGCACGCTCACGGGACTCTGAGAAGGCGCGCGGTCGCGGAATCGAGCTCGAGCGCGTCTCCTCGACGCACTTGGACGCCGCGCCTCAGCGAACACGGCGAAAGCAATTCCCTATCCCTGACCTCGCCTGGCGACTGGTGCTGTTCGCCTCGCTGTCGAACCTGGCCCTCAAGACGGTGCTCATCGGCATCTGGGGGAGCCCGGGCCTGCTGCGACGGATGGTGGTGCTGTGGGGCGTGGCGATCGTCGGCGGCCTCCTGCTGCTGGCGTTCTGGCCCGGAGAGGCGGCGCTGCTCGGCAGAACCACCCCATGACGTTGACCGGGCCGACGTCGCTGCGAGCTCCACGAACTGCGCTATCATGGCTTCCAGGGACTCCAGAACGCAGCGTGGCTGCGGCTCAGCGGCGGGCAGTGGTGTTGCCGATCCCGCCCGCCAGCCCAGCCCGGCCACAGGGCCGAGGAAACCTTCGGAGGTTGTCATGAGGCATTCCGGTGTTTCATTCCGGTTCCGTTGTTTCTGGTTGGTGCTTCTCTCTGCGATCGTGTTCGCTGCAGGCTCGGCTGCCCTCTCCGAGCCACCAGTGCTGCTCTTTTCTCCCAACAGCCAGGCCACCGCCGCACAAAGCGCGGCGCTCGACACCTCCGGGCCGTTGACGGTCGAGCTGTTCCTCTACCAGACGAGCGATCTGTTCGGCGGCGAGGCGACCATCATCCGCAGGGAAAGCCCGACCGCCCCCTGGATCTTTGTCATGAGGCTGGTGACCTTGGGCGGAAGTGAGCGCCTGTTCTTCCAGATGGCCGACACATCCGGTGGACATCCGAACGTCACCGGAACCACCGAGATCTTGCGCAACCGTTGGACACACCTGGCCTGCGCCTACGACACCTCCACCCTTCGCTGCTGGCTCGACGGGGTTCCGCAGGGCTCGGCCGCGGTCAACGGGCCCCCCCAGCTCGACTCGAGCTCGACGGTCACGGTCGGGGGGGACGGACGCGGTTTTCCCGGGCCCATCCGTGACATCCGGCTCTGGAATCGCGCACTCCCGGAGAGCGAGGTCCAGAAGATCGCCGGCGGTGGGGAGCCCGACACTACGAACGGCCTCGTCGCGCACTGGCCACTGCGCGACGGCAGCGGCCAGATCGCGCACGATTCGGGACCGCACGAGATCCCGCTGTTCCTCGGTGTGAACGAAAGCCTCGAGAGTTTCGAGCCCTCGTGGATGGAGACGAAGCACATTCAGGAGGGTCCCTGGTTCGAGACGAAGTGGATCGGTTCCACTGCCCCTGCCTCGGCAGCTGGGGACCCCATCGCCATGGACCTCTCGGGCGATGGGCGCCCCGATTTCGCGGTGATCGGAGGACCCGCGGGGAGCCCCGAGTGCACGTACCCGTACTATCCACCGCAGGATCAGCGCCATGCCGGGTTTCGCGCGACCGGCGACGGTTCGTTCGTAGCGAGCTCTTCGTTGATCGACTGGGAGATCTCTGGATTGGTCTGGCACAGCTACCAGGCCGACTTCACCGGTGACGGGAGGGAGGACGTTTTCCTGGCCGCGACCGGCCCGGAGTTTTTCTTCTACAACAGCGACTGCGACCCTCCCGGGCCCGGACCGGAGGACGCGCCCGGTGGCCAGGCGCGGATCCTCGTGCGCCAGCCGGATTGGACCCTTCGCGAGGAGACCGCAAGCCGCATACCGACGAGGGTGGTCTACGACTACGGCACGGCCATCGGTGACTTCGACGGGGACGGCGACCTGGACATCCTGCTGCTGCATCCGATCGAGGACACGGACGACGGCGACTCGGTCTGCCGGTCGGGCCCCTTCGCGCCCGGCGCCCCCTGTCCGGTCATTCTCGTGAATGATGGGCAGGGGCACTTCACCGAGGACTTCACCATCCTGCCGGCGCTGGTTTCGCGCGGTATCGACGCCAAAGGCGAAAGGTGGAAGTTCTGGACGGCGACGGCCGCGGATCTCGATCGCGACGGCGATGCCGACATCGTTCTGGCGCGCGACAAGCCGCCGGGCCTGGTGGTCCTCTCCAACGACGGTAGCGGCGGATTCACGGTCAAGACCGACGTGTTTCCCTCGCAGCCCCATCACGACGGCCCGTATCCCGGCGCCGAGTGGATGACGGTGGCGGATTTCGATGGTGACGGCTGGCTCGACCTCTTCGAAGCGATGGGGACCCGCGGGGAGAGCCGGCTCTACCTGAACGATCGGGCGGGCCGGTTTCGCGACGCTTCGGACAAGCTGCCGCCTGGATTGCGCAACTACGGATCAGCCCGCTGCGACGCCTACGATCTCAATCAGGACGGAGCGCCCGACATCCTGTGCCAGGTGCGGTACACGGGCGAGCCGTACAAAATTGTCCTGGGACAGTCTCCGGCGCTGTTTTTCAACCGGGGAGACGGCACGTTCGATCAGATGCCGCAGGTCCACCCCTGGGGGTATTCACCGGTGACAGCTGTCGTCGATGCCGATCTGGACGGCGATCTCGACCTGATGGGCGTCGAGCCGTGGGGCGACACCTGGGTCGCTTATCAAACGAAGCGGTACCGCAACGACGACCTGGGGTGGTACACCTTCCCGGAGGTCCCGGGCTTCGAGCTCAAGGTGGAGATCACCGGCGGGGCCTCGACCCGTCTCGCGACCCCGGTCGCCGACTGCATCGCCGAGACCGCCTGCTTCGCCGGCGCGCTGGCCGATCGGGCGGAGGTGTTCGTGCGGGTGGTCGGCCCCAAGCCCAACGGCTTCCTCTGGCCGACGCTGGTCAAGTTCAGCACCTCGGAGGTGGACGTGCGGATCCGCCAGCTCGCGACCGGTATCGAGCGCCAGTACGTGCTTCCCGGAGCGGCTCCCGGGGTCGACGAGCTACCCGGCCTCTTCGACCGCTCGGGCTTCGCGCCGCAGGCGTCGGCCGCCCTGGAGTCGGTAGCCCCGGCAGACTTCGATCCGGGCCTCGCGCCGGCGGTCAGCGCCCCCTCGCCGCCCGCCGGCTCCTGGCTGCGGAGCCCCGAGGTACCGGGCTTCGAGACCAAGGTGCGGATCACCGGCGGCGGCGGGCCGATCGCCGGCGCGCCGGAGGGGGACTGCATCGACGAAACGCTGTGCGTCAGCGGCGCCCTGGCCGGCCGGCCCGAGGTGTTCGTGCGCGTCGTCGGCCCCAAGCCCAACGGGCGGCTGTGGCCGACGCTGGTCAAGTTCAGCACCTCGGAGGTGGAGATCTGGATCCGCCAGCTGTCCACCGGCGCCGTGCGCTACTACCGGCTGGCCGGCGCCCGCCCGGGTTTCGACGAGCTGCCGGGGCTGTTCGACCGGGAGGGGTTCCCGCCGTAGGCGAGACGACCGGCGTCGACCAGCCCTGCGGCTGCCCTGCGGCCGCGGAACGTCGCCCCGGGTCGTGCTCCTCTCGGCTGGTTCCGGTGCTGGCGGGATTGGCCATCCTGTTCTGCTGGCCGGGGGACGGGGCGCTGTAGGTGGCGCTCGAAGACGCGATCCGCGTTGGACGCGGCGCGGAGATCCGGGCGAGCTCCCACGCGCGCGCCGTCGGCCGCGCGCGCTGCCGGTCCGGTGGCATAATCGCGCCCCCATGAGTGATCTGGCAACCGCCACCAACGAAGCCATCGCCGCCGCCTCGCCCGCCCTGTTCGACCTGCTGTCGCCGCTCGGCCGGCGCGCGTTCTTTCCGCCCGACATCCCCTTCCAGGCCGCTCAGGCGCGCGGCAAGACCTACAACGCCACGATCGGCCAGATCACCGACGGCTACGGCCAGGCCGTGCCGGTGGAGGCGCTCGCCCAGGGCCTGTCCGGGATGCCGCCGACGGGCCGCAACCGCGCCCTGCTGTATTCGCCCGTCGAAGGCATCGCCGAGGTGCGGCGCGCCTGGCGCGCCAGGCAGCGCCGCAACCAGGGCGAGACGCCGCCCTCGACGCCGCCGGTCGTCGTCAACGGGCTGACCCACGGCCTGGCCCTCGCCGCCGACCTCTTCGGCGGCCCGGGGCGCGCGGTGGTCGTGCTGGCGCCGTTCTGGGGCAACTACCGGCAGACCTTCGCGCTGCGCACGGGCGCCCGGGTGGTGCCGGCTCCGGCGTACCGTGACGGCCGTTTCGACCCCGCGGCATGCCCGCCGCCCTGGCGGAGCTGCCGGCAGGCGAGCCGGCGGTGGTGCTGCTCAACTTTCGCTCCAACCCGGGCGGCTACAGCCCTGGCCTCGGCGAGCGGCTCCAGCTCGTCGCGGGGTTGAAGCTGGAGGCCGAGCGCCGGCCGCTGCTGGTCGTCTGCGACGACGCCTACCTCGGCCTCGTCTACGAAGACGAGGTACCGCGCGAGTCGCTGTTCTGGGAGCTCGCCGGCGCCCACCCGAACCTGGTGCCCGTCAAGGTGGGCGGCGCCACCAAGGAGTTCTCCTTCTTCGGCGGCCGCGTGGGCTTCCTGACCTTCCCCTTCGAGCCGGATTCGGACGTCGCCATCGCGCTCGAGAACAAGGTCAAGGGGCTGTTGCGAGCGATGATGGGGTCTCCCGTGGCGACGAGCCAGATGTAGCTCTACCGCCCGCGCCAGTCGCGGGTGTCGCCCCTGTACCGTCTGGTCGAGACGGTCTACGAGGAGGTGAAAGGGTCGTGGGAGGAGCGCTTCGAGAGCCGCTACGGCTTCTGGCGCTCCGCCGCAGAGGCCGCCGTCTACGCCTTCCTCGACACTCTGCCACGCAGGGTGGGAAGTGGTCCGGCAGCTGATGGCCACCGCTGTCGGGGAGCCCGACTTTCGTCCCGGCATGGTCGCGGTGGTGCAGACCCACGGCGACACGCTGGCCTGGCACCCGCACGTGCACGCCATCGTCCCGCGCGGGGGTTGGGACCGGGACGGCCGCTGGACGCCCCTGCCGTTCGTGGACCCGGTTGCGGCCGAGCGCCTGTTTCGCCACCGCGTGCTGAACCTGTTGCGCGCCGAGGGGCTGCTCTCCGACGAGCGCCTCGAGCTGCTGCTGTCCTGGCGGCACTCGGGGTTCTCAGCGAACAACGCCGTCACCGTCGACCCCGGCGACACAGTGGGCATCGAGCGGTTGGCGCGCTACTGCCCACAGCCTCGCTGCGCTCGGGGCGGCTGCGCCGCCGCTCCGCGGCGCCTGCGGGTCCCGGCTATGGCTATTACTCCAATGTCGCTCGAGCCAAGCGCGCTGCCGCCGAGGGTGAGCCTCAGGCGCGTGCGCCCGCGCCACCAGCCACGGGCGACGAGGCCACAGCCGGCGAGCGTCGACGCCTGCGCAAGCTGTGGGCCCAGCTCATCCGCCGGGTCTACGAGGTCGACCCCTTGCTGTGCCGAGCTAAGCAAATCCCTATTCCCGAGCGAGCGTTCGGCGGGAGAGCTTTGGCCCTGTCGAGCTCGCTCTCTGTCCGGCCCTGTAACCTCTCAGGCGCTCACGTGTACCTGATGGCAGTGGCTACCACGAGAAGTTTCCGCCGCCCGGAAACATCCCGCCGATGGCGGAGTGCCTGCCTCGGGCTCGTCGCCCCGGTCCTCGGCCTCCTCGCCAGCGTCGCCGGGGCGCAGCCCGAGTCGCCCCCGGCGGGTGCCCCCGGGAGGACCGACTCGACGTACGCGTGTGCCGGCGACTCGACCTCA
>DATKEH010000396.1:0-5996 GCA_035546355.1 Thermoanaerobaculia bacterium | reverse complement strand
CCCTTGTAGACGATGCTCCCGGTCTCGTCGATGACGTAGAGCCGCTCCGGCCAGCCGGCATAGAGGGCGTTCGCCGCGTCGTCCATGTCGTCGACCAGCAGCGGGATCGGGTAGTCGAAGCGCCGCACGAAGTCGTTGGCGATGGCGAGGCGCTGTGCGCGCGTCTTGGGCTGCGGATAGCAGACGTCCTCCTCGACGTTGCTGTCCATCTGCCACTCGTCCTCGGGGTGCGCCTCCTTGATGTAGACGGTGAGGAATTCCGCGCGGTCGCCGTACCGCCGGTGCATCGCCGCCAAGCGCTCGACCGAGCGCCGGAAGGGGGGTCAGGTGTAGCTGCCGAAGACCAGCACCAGCGGGCGAGCGCCCAGGCGCTCGTGCAGGCGCACGCGGCTCACGGCGTCGAGCGAAACCAGCCGCACGTCGGGCGCGGGGTCGCCGACCCGCAGCGAGCCCCCCTGGCGCTGGTCGTAGCGCAGCATGCCCCAGACGTTGCGCGGCCCGATGCGGACGAGCACGTAGGCTCCCCAGGCGATGACCAGGAGCAGGACGGCGAGGCCTGCCGTCAGCAACGTCCGCTTCATGGAGACGGCATGTCCTGCCGCCGAGTATAGGGCATGGTCTCTCCGCACCGTCGCCCACCGGATTCAGCGCCGCCAGCGAGCGGGTTCCGGCCCTGGCGCGAGCGCCGAAATCCGGCGACAGCGGCTCGACCCGCCGGACGGTCAGTCTACTTGCCGCCCCTCGGGATAGAGCCGCTCGAACTCCGGGTCGCCGTGCAGCAGGGAGAGGTCCGGGTCGCGACGCACCCAGTCGGGGTCGCGGAAGCCCGCCTTCCACGCCTTGCCGAGCGCCTCCAGGGCCTCGGACTTCCTGCCGAGATAGCAGAAGGTGCAGGCGGCGTTGTAGTGCACGTTGGCGTCGTTGGGGCGCAACACCATCGCGAAGTTCGCTTCTCGCACCGCCTCCTCTGCGCGATCCATCTCGGCGTAGTTCCCCGACAGCAGCACCCGAGCGCGGGCGTCCTCGGGCACCTGGCGCAAGTGGGTCTCCAGCGCCTGGATCGTGCGTTGGCGCAGGTTGCGCAGAGCCTCGGCCTTTCCCAGCGCGCCGAGCGCGTTGAGGATCGGCACGTAGACGTTGTAGTCGCTGCCGCTGGCCTCGATCGCCTTCTCCGCCACCTGCGCGATCTCCTGGTAGCGGCCGCAGGAGAAGAGGGCGCGCAGCAGCAGGTAGTAGGCGCTCTCGGTGTCCGGCTTGGCGTCGACGACCGAGCGCACGAGGCCGAGGCACTCCTCGTACTCACCGCTCGCGTAGCGGATCCAGGCGAGCGCCACCTTGGCCTCCGGCAGCTCGGGCCGCAGGGCGATGGCGCGCTGGGCGGCATCGGCGGCGCGCTCGAGCCACGACGCCTCGCGCTCGAAGTTGTAGTAGTAGACGGCGCAGACGTTGCCGATGGCCGCGTAGGCGAGGGCGAAGTCGGGGTCCTGGCTCACCGCGTTCTCGAACATCTGCAGGGCGAACTCGAGGTCCTGCCGTACCTGGCGCCGGGCGTAGCTGCGGCCACGCAGGAAGAGGTCGTAGGCCTGGAGGTTCTCGGTCGGCTTGGCCGCCAGGGCCTCCTGCTCCTGAGGCGTCAGGGTGATGCGCAGCGCCTCGGCGATCTTCTGCGCGATCTCGTCCTGCACGGCGAACACGTCCTGGAGCTCGCGGTCGTAGCGCTCCGACCACACCGGGTAGTCGGTACGGGTGTCGACCAGCTGCGCGTTGATCCGCAGTCGATTGCCGGCGCGGCGCAGGCTCCCGGCCAGCACGTACGCCACCCCCAGCTGGCGGCCGACCTGCGCTGGAGTCACGCGGCGGTCGCGGTGGGCCAGCACGGTGGGCCGCGAGAGCAGGTTCATCCCCTTGATCTTGGACAGCTCGGTGATGATGTCCTCGGTGATGCCGTCGCGGAAGTACTCGTCCTCCTTGGCGCCGCTCAGGTTCTCGAAGTAGAGGACCGCCACCGACCTGTCGGCGGCCTTGTCGGCCGCGGCCTGCGAATCGTTCAGCTCGGCAGTGCGACGGCCGGCCCCGAGATTTCGCTTCAGTCGTACGAGGTCGGTCTTGAGGTCGGTGGCCGTCTGGTAGCGCAGGTCGCGGTCCTTCTCGAGCGCCTTGTCCACGATCATGCCGAGCGCCGGCGGCAGCTCGGGGTTCACCTCGGCCAGGGGCCTCGGGTTCCGGTTGAGGATCGCCTCGAAGACCACCGGCTGCGTCTCGCCCTGAAAGGGCAGCTGCCCGGTGGCCATCTGATAGAGGACCGTTCCCAGCGAGAAGAGGTCGGTGCGTGCGTCGGTGAGCTGCCCTCGCGCCTGCTCGGGGGACATGTAGTGCACCGTCCCCATCACCGTTCCGGCCATCGTCAGACCCCCCGCCTCGAGGCCTCCGCCGGTGGGGATGAGGGAGGTGGCGCCGTCGGGAGAGGTGGCGGCGACCTCGATCTTGGCGAGGCCGAAGTCGAGGATCTTCACCTGGCCGCGCGGGGTGATGACGACGTTCACCGGCTTGATGTCGCGGTGCACGATCCCCTTGGCGTGCGCCGACTCCAACGCGTCGGCGATCTGGATCGCGATGTCGATCACGGTCTCGAGCTCGAGGGGTTCTTCGGCGACGAGCTCGGCCAGCGTCCGGCCCTCGAGCAGCTCCATGACGATGAAGTGCTGCCCCTCGTGGCGCTCGATGGCGTGGACGGTGCAGATCCCGGGGTGGTTGAGCGCCGAAGCGGCCCGGGCCTCGCGCTGGAAGCGCTCGAGGATCGAGGGTTCCGTCTGGATCGACTCGGAGAGGACCTTGACGGCCACGTGGCGGCCGAGGCGGGTGTCCTCGGCCTCGTAGACGACGCCCATCCCTCCCTTGCCGATCTCGCGCAGCACCTTGTAGTGCGAGATCGTGCTGCCGGTCAGGCTCTCCATACGCCGCAGTCTACCCCGAGGGCCGCGGCCGGTCGCCGCGGCGGCGACCGGCTCAGTGGCGCGGCGGCAGACGCTCTACGGGCAGGCCGGCGCACTCGCGCAGCGCCGCCTCGACGTACGTGCCGGCCACCGCCTTGCGCCACTGCGTCTGGAAGTCGGTGTTGTCCATCGGCACGGCGACGCGGCGGGCGAGCTCGGCGGCTTCGGCGAGGGTCTCGGGAGTGAGCGGCTTGCCCACCAGGTGGGCGGCGGCCTGGTCGGCGGAGTGCGGCGAGGAGCCCACCGCGCCGAGGACGATGGCGGCGCGCTCCACCCGTTCGCCGTCCATCCAC
The DNA here is from genome assembly GCA_035546355.1 of Thermoanaerobaculia bacterium. Taxonomy (GTDB): domain Bacteria; phylum Acidobacteriota; class Thermoanaerobaculia; order Multivoradales; family JAIOJS01; genus DATKEH01. Next base: position 2,710 of record DATKEH010000396.1, on the reverse strand, counting down.
ACGGCCGCCGCCACCGACAGCACCGCGAAGTCGATCGAGCCGCGGCGACGCAGCTTCCAGAAGGCGCTGCGGCAGCGCGAGGCGTCGGCGTCGGCGGGCAGCCGGATGGCGGCGACGATCTCCTCCGGGCGCTTGGCGAGGTAGTCGATGCCGTCGTCGCGGTAGAGGGCGGCGATGGGGACGGCGCGCTCGCCCTGGTGGGAAACCAGGCGCACCTCCGCGCCGAGGGCTTGCAGCATGGGGGCGGAGTCCGAGGCCGAGTGCGCCCAGCAGCGCGGCGAGCTCGGCGCTACCCAGCAGATGGTGCCCTCCTCCTTCATGCAGTAGTCGATGCTGCGCCGCCACTCCTCGGTCTGGTTGTAGTAGGTGCAGCGGGTGTCGACGCAGACGTTGCCGCCGATGGTGCCCATGTGGCGCAGCGGCGGCGAGGAGATCGATTCGACGGCGCGGGCCAGGCCGGGGTAGCGGTCGCGGACGGCGGGGTGGGCTACGACGTCGGCGAGCAGGGTGGTGGCGCCCAGGGTGAGCCCGGCGCCGTTGCCGTCGGTGACGCCGGCGAGCTCGGGGATGGCCATCAGGCTGACCACCGTCTCGGCCTTCTGGTGGCGCCGCTTCATGTTCGGCCACAGGTCGGTGCCGCCGGCCACCGGGCGGGCGCGCGGGCCCTCGCCGGCGAGGATGGCCGCCGCCTCGGCGAGGGAGCGGGGCCGGCGCAGGGTGAAGGGGGGGAGGCGGAGCATGGGATCGTCGGTTTCGAGGGATCAGAGCGGGCGGGCGCGGAGGCCCGCCCCTACGACGGCCGGTGGATCACGTCGTCAGCTTCTTCTTGCGCGCCAGCGCCTCCTCGCGGGTGCTCATGGTGCCGGCCGAGCGCATGTCGGAGCGCAGCTTCTCCTTCCAGTCGTTGATCGCCCGCCCGTCGCCACCCTCCTCGGGAGTCGGCACCACCAGCGTCGGGCCGTAGTCGATCTCCGGGAAGCCTTCCGGGCCGTAGCGCGCCTCCTCCCCCTTCTCCTTGCGCTTCAGCGCGTCGAGGATCATGTGGGGGTGGATCGGCACCTGGTCGACGCGCACGCCGACGGCGTCGAAGATGGCGTTGGCCACCGCCGGCGGGATCGGCAGCAGCGGCCCCTGGCCCACCTCCTTGGCGCCGAAGGGACCCTCGGCGTCGGGGTCTTCGATCAGGTAGGTGGTGACCGGCGGCATGTCGCGGAAGGTGGGGCTCTTGTACTCGAGCAGCGACGGGAACTCGTGCACCAGCGCCGACGACAGCCGCTTCGGCAGGCGGCGGAAGGAGGACTCCTCCATCATCGTCTCGCCGAGCGCCATGTAGACGCTCCCTTCCACCTGCCCGAGCACCAGCACCGGGTTGATCGACTGCCCGACGTCGTGGGCGATCCACACCTGCTCGACGGCGAACAGCCCGGTCGCCGGGTCGACCTCGACTTCGACCACCGCCGCGGTGTAGGAGTAGGTGGGGGAGGGGCCGACGCCGGCGCCGCGGTACTTTCCCGGCGAACGCGGCGGGATGTACGAGCCGGTGGTGGCGAGCGTACCGGAGCGCGCCTCGGCGGCGACGCAGGCCTCCTGGAAGGAGACGCCGCGGTCGGGGTCCTCGGCGTCGAACACCCGGCCGCCGGCGAACACCAGCCGCGACTCGGGCACCTCGAGCTGCGCCGCCACCGCCTGCGCCAGCAGCTCCCGCGCCCGCTCCGCAGCCTGCAGCGCGGCGTTGCCCACCATCAAAGTCACCCGCGACGAGTAGCTGCCGAGGTCGACGGGGGTCAGGTCGGTGTCGGCGACGCACAACCGCAAGTCGTCCAGCGGGACCCCCAGCACCTCGGCGACCACCGCCGCCAGCACCGAGTCGGAGCCCTGGCCGATCTCGCTCTCGCCGCAGAACACGCTCACCAGGCCGCTGCGATCGAGCTTGAGCATCACCCCGGACTGCGGCATGTGGTTCCAGTAGATGGGCAGCCCGGCGCCGCACAGGTAGGAACCGCAGGCGAGGCCGAGGCCGCGCCCGGGAGGCAGCTTGCCGTAGCGCTGGCGCCAGCCGCTGCCGGCGACCACCCCCTCGATGCACTTGCCGAGGCCGCTGGTGCCTAGGCGCAGCCAGTTGGCGGTCACCGACCGGGGCGGCGCGAGGTGGCGCAGGCGCAGGTCGGCGGGGTCGATGCCCAGCGCGTGGGCCGCCTTGTCGAGGTGGACCTCGAAGGCAAACCGCGGCTGCGGCGTTCCGTGGCCGCGCTTGGGGCCGCAGGGGGGCTTGTTGGTGAAGGTGCGGATGCCGTCGAACTGGTAGCGCGGCAGCCCGTAGGTCACCGTCTGCAGGGCGCCGGTGTAGTAGGTGCTGGCGACGCCGTAGCTGCCGTAGGCGCCGCCGTCCAGCGCGGTGCGCAGGTGCTGCGCGGTGATCGCCCCGTCCTTGCGGAAGCCGGTCCTGAGGTGCATCAGCACCGGGTGGCGGCCGCGGTGGCAGTAGAAGACCTCCTCGCGGCTGAGGGTGATCTTGACCGGCCGTCCCAGCACCAGGGCCATCTTGGCGGCGACGATCTCGTGGCTGAAGGGGTCGCTCTTGCCGCCGAAGCCGCCGCCGTTGGGGGTGGCGACGACCCGGATGCGCGACGGGGGCAGGCCGAGCACCCTGGTCAGCGCCCGGTGCACGTAGTGCGGCGTCTGGGTCGAGGAGTAGAGGGTCACCCGCCCC
>DATKEH010000395.1:0-3779 GCA_035546355.1 Thermoanaerobaculia bacterium | reverse complement strand
GATCTGCTTGAGCACGTCGGGGGAGAGGTCGTGCAGCAGCACCGTCTGGTCGAAGCGGGCCATGAACTGCGGCACCATGCCGTACTCGAAGAGGTCCTGCGTCTTGAGGAAGTCCGCCAGCGAGAAGCGGGTCTCGATCCGCACCTGCCCGTCGGCGGTGCGGATGGTGTGCGAGCGGATGCGCTCGCCGCTGCCCGGCCGCGTCACCCGGTCGTAGACCTGGTCGTAGATCCCCTCGAAGGCGCCGCCGCAGATGAACATCATCTTGCCGGTGTCGAGCGTGAGGGTGAGGCGCTGCTCCTCGCCCCCCTCCCAGACGTGGGTGGTGTGGGCGACCCGCTCCCCCTCCATCAGGGTGAGCAGCCCCTGCTGCAGCACGACGCCGATGGGGTTGGGCTTGCCGGCCACCACCGCCGCCATCTTGTCGATCTCGTCGACGCACACGGTGGCGCGCTCCATCGCCTCCTGCAGCTCGGCCGCCGAGGGCTGCGGCCCGAGGATGCCCCGCGCCCGCTGCTCGATGGTCTTGAGCAGCCGGTCGGGGCGGAACTCCATGCGGTCGGAGTCGACCAGCAGGTTGGCGTTGAGGATGGTCACCGAGCGGAACGGCCGGTACTCCGGCACCTCGTGGTAGAGGCGCTGGATGTTGTTCATGATGGTGGTCTTGCCGGTCCCGGAGCTGCCGATCAGCAGGATGTTTCCCGACACCTTGCCGGTGGTGTGCTTGTAGATCGCCACCGCCACGAAACGCAGCGCCTTGTCCTGGCCGAGGACGCCGCGCCCCAGCTCCTCGAAGATGAAGGGCGGCGCGATCTCGATCAGCGGGCGAGTGCCGGTCGGATCGGCGGCGCCAGCAGCGACCGCTGCCGGCTCGCTGGCGAATCGGGCTGGGGCTTCGGTGCGGGGCATCGCGGTCGTCTCCTCCCTGCCGCCGCCGCCTGGGCGAGCGACACCGTACGGTAGCATGGGACTGGCCATCCCTGGTGTACGGTCGACGGCGGCGGAGCGTCGCCGGGCGAGGCGAGGAATCGCCGGTGGCCCCGAGCGGTTAGAATCTGCGACATGTCCCGGCCACGGATCCTGGTCCCGCTCGCGCTGTCGGTGCTGGCGCTCGCCGCCGGGCGCGCCGGCGCCGAGCTGGTGGTGCTGCGCGGCGGCGCCGTGCTCAAGGTGACCGCCTACGAGGTGGGGGAGGAGAAGGCCCGGCTCGAGCTGCCGTCCGGTGGCGCCCTGACCGTGTCGCTACTGCGCATCGAACGCATCGTCGCCGACGAGGTCGTCGCCGAGCCCCAGCCGCTGCCGGCGGTGGCGGTGACGCTCGCCTTCCGCGACCAGCCGCCGCCGTCGGTCCCCTACGGCGAAGTGATCCACGCGGCGGCGCGGCGGCACGAGGTCAACCCGCAGGTGGTGGCGGCGATGATGCGGGTCGAGTCGGCCCACCAGCCGCGTGCGGTGTCGCACAAGGGCGCTCGCGGGTTGATGCAGCTGATGCCGGCCACCGCGGCGCGCTTCGGAGTGGGGGTGGACGAGCTCTTCGACCCGCAGCGCAACGTCGAAGCCGGGGTCCGCTACCTGCGCTGGCTGGTCGACCGCTTCGGCGACGACCCGCCGCGGGTGCTGGCGGCCTACAACGCCGGCGAGGGCGCGGTGGAGCGCTACGGCGGCGTACCGCCGTATCGCGAGACCCAGGGTTACGTGCATCGGATCCTGGTCCTGCTGGGCGCCGGCGACGCCGGCGCGGCGGTGGCCGCGCGGTAGGGGCGGCGGGCGGCCGCGGAGGGCCGCCCCTACGGAAGGTCGTAGGGGCCGGGCTCCGTCCCGGCCCGGGGGCGCGGGCGGTGGGCGGCCGCGGGGGGCCGCCCCTACGCCGCGGCGGCCGGCAGGTAGCGCAACACCACCAGGGTCCGGTCGTCGGCCGGCGGCTGGCCCTCGCAGTGCACGGCGACGTCGCGCAGCAGGCGGTCCCGCACTTCGCTGGCGGTGCCGAGCCCGCCCGCCAGCGATCGCTCCACCCCCTCGTACCCGAAAGGCTCCCCCTTGGGGTTGGTGGCCTCGACCAGGCCGTCGGAGAGCCACACCACCAGCTCGCCCGGCGCCACCTGCAGGGCGCATGACGCGTAGTTCACGCCGAGCGCGCCGAGCGGTGGACTGGGCAGCAGGATCTCCTCGACCCCCTCGCCCCGCACGCGATACGTCGGCACGTGACCGGCGTTGGTCAGCTCGAGCCGGCCCGTGCGGGGGTCGAAGAAGGCGAGGGTGGCGGTGACCATCGGCCTGCCGACCCCCGGGCTGTCCTCCGAGCGCACCAGCCTGTCGAGGCGGCCGAAGATCTCCTGCGCCGGCAGCTGCTGGTCGACCAGCATGGTGAGGGCGGCCTTGAGCATCGCCATCCGCAGTCCGGCCGACAGGCCGTGGCCCGAGACGTCCGCGACCACCACCGCCATGCGACCGTCGTCGAGCTTCAGCAGGTCGAAGTAGTCACCGCCGATCGCCGCCGAGGGCTCGAAGTAGCTCGCCAGCTCGACCGCCTCGGTGGTGGTGAGCGAGCTCGGCAGCAGGTTCTGCTGCAGCTCGCGGGCGACCTGCAGCTCCTTCTCCAGGCTCTCCTTCTGGGCGGCGGCGGCGATCAGCTGCTCGAGGTCGGCGGCCATGTGGTTGAACGAGCGCTGCAGCTCGCCCAGCTGGTCGCGGCGGCGCACCGGGATGCGCACCGAGAAGTCGCCGCTGCGCACCGCCGTGGTGGCCCGGTGCAGTCGGTTCACCGCCCGCGACAGCCCGTAGATCATGAACAGCGCCATGAGCACGGCGACCGCGTAGATGTCGAAGAAGAGGAAGGCGATGGCCACCAGCACGCCCCACGCGGCGGTGTCGATCTCGGCGGTGCTCGACACCACTTGCCGCTGGACGATCCGCGGTGTGCTGTTGAGGAACGCCCCCAGCCGCACCACGGTTTCGGGCGAGGTCAGCGAGTGCGCTCGGCCCAGCAGCTCGGTCCAGAACAGCACCGGCCGCTCCGGCATCGGCAGACCGCCGGTCTCGCCGAAGAACTCCCGGCGCAGCGTCACCTGGCGCTCGGACCCGGAGCGGTAGAGGGTGAGCTGGCGGTTGCCCACCACCAGGTCGACGCGCTTGCCATCGGCGTTCCAGGGCTCGATCTCCACCCAGATGCCGCTGCGCTCGCGCAGCTGGCGTTCGAGATCCCCCTGGAACACCGCCAGGATGGCGGTGTCGCCGCTCTCCAGCGCCGCCGCCATGCGCGGCCCGTCGGCGGTGAGCACGAAGGGCACCTGGCGGGCGATGCCGGCGTCACCCTCGTCGGGCCCGAGCAGCCACCCGGGCCACTCTTCCGGCGCTTCCTCGAGGTCGCCGCCGACGCGCCGCCCCTGGCGGTAGAACGCCACCCCGAGATCGCCGTCGACGCGCACGTCCTGCGACCCCGGACGCTGGTACCGCAGCAGCAGCGCATGGGCGGTCTCTTCGAGCTCGCGATGGAACGAGAGCAGGGTGTCGCGAAACAGGTGCCCGACCAGCGCTCCGGACAGCAGGTAGAGGGCGATGCCGACCAGCAGCAGCACCATCGGGATCGGCAGTACCCCGATGAGGAAATAGGAGAAGGCGAGCTTGCGGCCGACACGCCAGAGCAGGACCCGCAAGAGCCTGACGACGAGCCACCCCCCCACCAGCACCCCCACGGCGAGGAGCGCCAGGGCCGTCACCTCCTCGACCCCGGCGATGCCGCCGAGCAGGGCGGCGACCAGCAGCAGGCCGACGAGGCCGGG
>DATKEH010000394.1:0-4700 GCA_035546355.1 Thermoanaerobaculia bacterium | reverse complement strand
TCCACGCCGACGAAGCCGCGGCCGATGCGGTCGTCGGAGAGGCGGAAGATGTCGGTCTCGGTGGCGTCGAGTATGTCCTCGGCGGTCTCCGACTGGTCGAGCGCGCGCGCCACCGCGTTCTGCGCGGCGGTGATGAGGCTGCGCAGCAGCGACTTGTCTTTGACGATCTTGACGTAGTGCTCGATGGACGGCCGGCGCGGCACGCCGTCGGTGAGCGACGAGATGTAGGCCACGCCGCCGACCGACTCGACTTCCTTGCGGCGCGCCAGTTCCTCCGCCAGCGTGATGATGTCGATGGGACGCGAAGACTCGGCCAGCTCCATCATGCGGCCGAAGATGCGGCGGTGCGAATCGAGCGAGAAGTGGTCCGGCCGCAGTTGCTCCGCGGCCTCGTTATACAGGACGTTGTCTAAAAGGATGGCGCCAAGGATGGACCGCTCGGCTTCGATGCTGGCCGGAAGTCCGCGTTCCAGAGTTTGATCGGTGGTAGCCACGAGCGCGCGGAGAACCCTCCCGGAGTATGGCACAAACTTCGCCCTTAAGGCGAAGAAACATCGAAGCTTTATTCAGAGATGCCGCCTAAACGAAGCGCGGGCGGCGCCAGCCGCACCGCCCGCAGTCGTGAATGGATGCCTTGTAGTCCGTCGTGCCATCGAGGCCCGCCGGATTTGCGACGTCCGCGGTTGCCGGTCTACAGACGCGCAAGGAAGACATCTCACTCTGTCGTTGCACGGGAGTTTCGCGCGAGGCGCGACGGGGAGCAAGAGTTAATCGCAAGCGCGCTGTGAATCGGTTGTGCATTCTGCGCGTTCGTTGTGGATGGGTGAGGAAAAAGCGGACGCTTTTCTTCTTAACATCCCGAACGAAGTGAGGGAGCCCTACCCCAGTTCCAAAGTCCCAAGTTCCAAGAGTGCAGATTTCGGTGACTGTAGGGCTCCCTCGCTACGCTCGGGATGTTTAGAAAAGAGATGTTTCAGCGAAACAGTTACTCCGCCACTCCATCCATGAAAGCGCGCAGCTTTCGCGACCGCGACGGATGGCGCAGTTTGCGCAGGGCCTTGGCCTCAATCTGGCGGATGCGTTCGCGGGTTACGGCGAAGGACTGGCCGACTTCTTCGAGCGTGTGCTCGGAGCCGTCTTCCAGGCCGAAACGCATCTTGATGACCTTCTCTTCGCGCGCGGTGAGCGTGCGCAGCACGTGCGCGGTCTGTTCCTTGAGATTGACGTTGATGACGGCCTCGGCGGGCGACACCACGGCGCGGTCTTCGATGAAGTCGCCCAGGTGTGAATCTTCTTCTTCGCCGATGGGCGTCTCGAGCGAGATGGGCTCCTGCGCGATCTTCAGCACCTTGCGCACCTTGGCAACCGGGATGTCCATGCGCTTGGCAATCTCTTCCGACGTGGGCTCGCGGCCCAGCTCCTGCACCAGTTGGCGCGAGGTGCGGATGAGCTTGTTGATGGTCTCGATCATGTGCACCGGGATGCGGATGGTGCGTGCCTGGTCGGCGATGGCGCGGGTGATGGCCTGGCGGATCCACCAGGTGGCGTAGGTGGAGAACTTGTAGCCGCGGCGGTACTCGAACTTCTCGACCGCCTTCATCAGGCCGATGTTGCCCTCCTGGATGAGGTCGAGGAACTGCAAGCCGCGGTTGGTGTACTTCTTGGCGATCGACACCACCAGCCGCAGGTTGGCGACGATCAGCTCCTCCTTGGCGCGCTCGACCTCGGCCTCCCCCTGGCGGATCTTGTGGATGGCGCCCTTGAGCTCGGCGTGGGAGATGCCGTAGGCCTTCTCCAGCGCCGCCAGCCTCTCCCGGCGCTTGGCCAGCCGCCCCTCCTTGAGCTTCTTGAGCTCGCCGTTGCGCTCCCGCGCCAGCTCGCGCCGTACCCGCCGCAGCTCCCCCTCGCATCGCGACAGCTCGCCGCCGATGTTCTTGAGCACCTCCACCATGCGGTTGCGGGTCTGCGGCGACAGGTCGACGGTGCGGATGTCGCGGGCGATCTTGCCCAGCAGGCGGTCGACCTCGCGCTCGATCTCCTGGAACTTGTCGCTCTTCGCCCTCAGCCGCGCCTGCTGCTGGCGCAGCTTGCGGATCTTGCGGTCGTTCTTGGCGATGCGCTCGAAGGCCTTGGTGGCGAGGTGGATACGCTCGCTCGCCTTGCCGTCGAGCGACGCCTCCGGCGGCTCGCCGGCCAGCAGGCGGCGCATCACCTGCGGGTCGCGCTCGGCGAGCTCGTTGAGGCGCAGCAGCTGCTTGAGCACCGCCGGGTTCTCGCACAGCGCCTCGTAGATCATCCACTCGCCGTGCTCGATGCGCTGGGCGATCGCCACCTCCCCCTCGCGGTCGAGCAGCGCCACGGTGCCCATCTCGCGCAGGTACATGCGCACCGGGTCGTTGGTCTTCTCGTGCTCGCCGAGGGTGAAGTCGACGCTCTCCTCCTCCTTCTTGTCGAATTCGACGCCGACCGAATCGAGCTCCTCGCGGTTCTGGAAGCGCTCCGGGCGGTCGATCAGCTCGATGCCGAGATCGGCGAAACGCAGGTAGATGTCGTCGAGCTCGTCGGGCAGCGAGAGCACCTCGTCGGGCAGCAGCTCGCAGATCTCGTCGTACAGCAGGTACCCCTTCTCCCTGCCGATCTCGATCAGCTGCTTGACGGCGCTGTAGCGATCCTCGACGGCGTTGGCGCGCTTGGCGGTCTTGGCGATGCTGCTCAATGTCGGCTCCTGTATCGGCACCGCGGCCTAGGCGAGGCCGTGGACCTGACGGCTCAAGGCCGTCTTCTCCTCCACCAGACGCTCGAGGCGCGGCAGGTCCCCCGCACGCTGCGCCTCGTGGATCTGCTGCATCAGCTCTCTGGAACGCTGCTCGTGCCAGCGGTCCCGCAACTGTTCGAGGAACTCCCGCAGGCGGGGGGCGCGGGAGCCCTGTGCGCCGCTCCCGTCGCCGAACGCATCCGGCCCTTCTATCAGCAGCCGAGCCATGAGGTCAAGGGTACTCCCGGCCGCCTCCAGACGCGCCCGCACGGCGGCCAGGGTCGCCCCCCCGTCCCCGGCCTGCTCGCACAACCCGGCGTAGAGGGCCCGGCAGTCGGCGTCCCAGAACACCTCGGGCGGCGGCAGCTCGTCGCCAGCGGGCAGCCCCTCGCCCCCCGCCCCGTCGACCGCCAGCAGCAGCACCCGCAGGGCGGCGTGCTCGAGGTCGCGCCCCGGCGTGCGACCCGGGCCCGCCGCCGCGGGCGGCGAGGGAGCCGCCCGCGGGCCGTCGCCGCGGCCCAGCCGCGGGGCCAGCAGCTCGAAGGGCACGCCGAGCCGCTCGGCCGCCCGCCGGCCGTAGGCGTAGCGCAGGATCGCGTCGGGGATCGGCCGCAGCAGCTCGACCACCGGCTCGGACAGCCGCGCCTGCTCGCGCGGGTCGCGGGACGCGGCCGGCGGTACCAGCCGCAGCAGCTCGTGCTCGACGCCGTCGGGGGCGGTGTCGACCAGCCGCCGCAGCGCCTCGGCGCCGTGATCGAGCCGGAAGGAGTCGGGGTCGCTGCCCTCGGGCAGGCGCGCCCGACGGACGCCGCACCCGGCCGCCAGCAGGATCCCCAGGGCGCGGCGGAAGGCCTCCTCGCCGGCGCGGTCGCCGTCGTACCCCACCACCACCTCGTCGACGTAGCGGGCTAGCAGCCGCGCCTGCTCGGCGGTGAGCGAGGTGCCCATCGAGGCCACCGCACCCTCCACTCCCGCCGCCACCGCGCCGAGCACGTCGAAGTAGCCCTCGACCAGGAACCCCCTGCCGGACTCGCGCAGGGCGCGCTTGGCCTGGTCCAGCCCGTAGAGCAGCGTGCCCTTGGCGAAGCGCTCGGTCTCCCGGGTGTTGAGATACTTCGCCGGCTCGTCGCCGAGAGCCCGCCCGCCGAAGCCGACCAGCCGGGCGCTGGCGTTGCGGATGGGGAAGATCAGCCGGTTGCGGAAGCGGTCGTAGTGCTGGCCCGGGTGGCGCTCCGAGGGCGCCACCAGCCCGGCGGCCTCGAGGTCGGCGACGGCGAACCGCGACCGCAGGGCGCCCAGCAACCCCTCCCAGCCCGGCGGCGCGTAGCCGACCCCGAAGCGCTGCGACACCTCCGGCGGAATGGCCCGTCGCTCCAGGTAGGCACGCGGCTCGGGATGGGCCTCGAGCTGGGCGCCGAACCACTCCGCCGCCGCCTCGAGCACCGCTTCGAGGTCGCGCTCGGCCTCGCCGCCGCCGCGGCGGACGGCGGTGGGCGGGGGCAGCGGCACGCCGAAGCGGCGCGCCAGCGACTCCATGGCGGCGGGGAAGTCGTCGCCCGACAGCAGCATGTGCAGCTTGATGGCGTCGCCGCCGGCGCCGCAGCCGAAGCAGTAGAAGAGGCCGCGCTCGCCGTCGACGGTGAAGGAGGGGGTCTTCTCGCGGTGCAGCGGGCAGAGCCCATGGTAGCGGCCGCCGCGGCGGGTCAGCCGGGTGTAGTCCTCGGCGATCGCCACCGCGTCGACCGTGTCGCGCACCGCCTGGACGAACTGCGGGGTGAGGCTGACATGGCTGAGCATGGTCGCGTGCGCCGTCGGCAGGTCGGGAGGTCCGCGAGAAAGTCAACCCCACGGAAGGGGTGTTGTCAATGGCGGCTCGCGCGGCGCGTGGCACAATGCGGCGATGCCCGGCCGCATCGCGCTGGTCGCCCTGGCACTGGTCGCCGGC
>DATKEH010000393.1:0-12120 GCA_035546355.1 Thermoanaerobaculia bacterium | reverse complement strand
GGGCAGCCTAGTGGCCTGGGCGCGGCCGTGCCCGGCCGCCAGCACCACTCGCCAGCCGTCGCCGCCTTCGGGCAGCGCCGGCGGCGCTTCGCCGGCCAACAGGCGGCCGCAGAGCAGCGCCTGCAGGGCGGCGGCGAGGGCGCCCAGGGCCGCCGGCGCGCCGGTGGGCGCGGGCTCGCCCTCGCCGCAGGGGTCGGCGGTCTCCAGGGCGGCGTAGTCCTGCTCGCTCCAGGCGCACTCCAGGCAGGCGCTCTCCTCGCCGGCGCCGTAGAGATCGGCGCGGGCGAGCAGGCCGTCGGCGCGCACGCCGCCGTCGATCCAGGGCATCCCCAGCCAGCGCGCCAGCTCGTTCACCCGCTGCCGCGCCGCGCGGCCGTCGAGGCAGGCGAGCAGCGCCGCGCCGCGCAGCCGCCCCGGCGGCACCGCCGCGAGGTCGGCGTGCAGGGCTTCCACCGCCAGCTGCGGCCGCAGCCGGCGCGCCCGGCGCGCCTGCACCCGCGCCTTGGGACGCCCCACGTCGCGCGGCGTGATCGCCTGCGTCACCAGGTCCGCGGCCTGATAGCTGCCGCGGTCCACCAACACCAGGCGGCCCACCGCCGGCAGCCGCGCCAGCAGGGGCACCAGGTGCGAGCCGACGTTGCCGCCGGCTCCCACCACCGCCAGCGTCGCTCCTGCCGCGCTCACCTCAGAGCTCCTCCGGCGTCCAGCGCGGGGCGCCGTCCAGGGCAGTGGGCTGCGGGCAGCCGGCGCAGGTGCCGGCGTAGGACCAGCAGGAGAGCTCCTCGTCCTGGTGGTGCCACAGCCCGCAGCCGGGTGCCGGGCAGCGTACCGCCGGCGCCCCGTTGCGCAGCGGTTGGCGGCAGCGCGGGCAGTCGACCGCGCGGCCGAGGCCCGGGAAAGGCTCGACGCGCGCCGGCGCCTCGGTCGCGAAGACCAAGGCCGGCAGCCCCTCGACCACCACCAGCTCGCGGTCCGCGAGCCACCGCAGCCCGAGCCCCACGGCGAGGCCGTCTACCCGCACCCTGCGCCGGGCGCCGGCGACCAGCGCCCAGCCCCCGGCGCCGGGGAGCAGCAGGACGCGGCCGGGCCCGGCGTCGGCGGCCGCCGCGGCGCGCGGCGGCGCCACTCCCACGTCGAGCGCGCCGCTCGCCGGCAGTACCGCCCACTCGTCGTCGGCGCGCATCCACAGCTGGGCGGGCGGGACGGGGGCGCTGGCCGGAGCGGTCATGCCGGAGCAGGGAGCGAGCCGCGTGCCAGGGGCGTCTATCACCCGCAAACGATTGCAAGAGAATGGCTTGTCGATGACCGTCGGGTGCGTCGCCGGGGTGCGTCGCACCGCGCACCGGCGCGCCTCGGCCCAACGCACCGGATGGCACGAACGGCGGCCGCTGGCTACGAGCCCTCGACCCGACCCATGCGGCAGCGCGGGCACGATCCCCAGCGCCGGGACGGCGCCGGGAGCCGAACGGCAGGCCCGGGTCGGATCACAGCCGCGCCAGCAGCCGCTCGGCCTCGCGCACCACCGCCAGTCGCGCCTCCTCGAGCGGCCCGGCCTGCAGCCGCTGCCATCCCCGGCGCGCCGCGACGAGGTCCTGGTCGAGCAGCGGCAGCAGCTCCCGCAGCCCCTCCTCCACGTGGTCGAGGGACGCGAAGGGCTCCTCGCCGTGGAACAGCAGCGGGTGCAGCATCAGCAGGCGCAGCTCCTCCGCCCGCTGCGCCACCGCGGCGCGGGTCGCCGCCGCCGCCGCCGAGTCGTCCGGCGCGGCGGCGAACGCCGAGCGCAGAGTGACGTCGCAGGCGCGCAGCGCCTCCTCCACCCGCCGCAGGTGGCGCAGGCACTCGGCGCGGTGCAGGCGGATCTCGGCCTCGGCGTCGGTGCGCGCCGCCGGCGCCTCGCCGCCCGGCACCCGCAGCACCGCCCGCAGGTGGGGCACCCCGAAGCCGCGGGCGCCGAACAGCACGTAGAGGTTGGCGAGGATGGCCTTGAGCTCGCGGGCGTTGCCGGGCCAGCGGTAGCCCGCGAGCTCGGCGAGTAGCGGCCGGGGCAGCGGCTTGCCCTCGCCGCCGGTGAGCTCGTGCCAGAAGGCCTGCGCCAGCAGCGGCACGTCGGCGGCGTGGTCGCGCAGCGGCGGCGTGGGGATGAGGAACAGGCGCAGCCGGTAGTAGAGGTCCTCGCGGAACCGGCCGGCGCGCACCATCGCCAACACGTCGCGGTTGGTGGCGGCGACGACCCGCGCCCGCACCGGCACCTCGGCCTCGCCGCCCACCGGCCGCACCGTCCCCGCCTCCAGGGCGCGCAGGATCTTGACCTGCTGCATCGGCGGCAGCTCGCCGATCTCGTCGAGGAACAGGGTGCCGTGGCCGGCGGCGCGCCACAGCCCCTCCTTGCGCCGCCGCGCCCCGGTGAACGACTCCGGCTCGTGCCCGAACAGCTCGGACTCCAGCAGGTCGGGGGGGATGGCGCCGCAGTTGACCGGGGTGAAGGGCTCGGTCTTGCGGGGGCCGAGGTCGTGGATGGCGCGCGCCACCACCTCCTTGCCGGTGCCGGTCTCGCCGAGCACCAGCACCGGGTGGTCGGTGCGGGCGGCGCGCAGGACGAGCTGGCGCACCACCCGCGCCTCCGGCGCGTCGCCCAGATAGCGGCGGGCGAGCGCCGCCGGCACCTCCTCGACCTCCAGCAGCTGCGACAGGGCCGCCCAGGCCGACTCCGGGGCGCTCGCCGGCGCCGACGCTGCGGTGGCCCGCCCCCCCCACGAGCTGCGCTCCCAGAGCCGGGCCAACAGCGCCTCGGGGACGCCGAGCAGGTAGAGGTTGCGGTCGTCGCGCCCCAGCGCGTGGGCGAGCAGGGCGCGGGTGCCGCGCACCAGCTGCCCGGGATGACGGTAGCCGCGCAGCAGCGGCACGCGGTCGTGGCCGAGGAGAAGCGCCGCGAGGCCGCGGCCGCGCGGCTTGCGGCCGCAGTCGACGACCTCCTCCGGCAGCTCGCAGAACCGCTGCAGGTCGCCTTCGGCCACCACGCAGACCGCAGGCAGCCCGCCTTCCCGCAGCCCAGAGAGGGCCGCCGCCGAGATGGGCGGCAGCTCGCTGCGCACCAGCCCCTCGGCGCCAGCCCGCCACACCAGCGCTCGCACCGCCCCGCTCACCGCGGCACCGAGCGGCGACGCAGGGCGAAACCCAGCTCGGCCAGCGCCCGGGGGATCTCCCGCACCAGAGCGCGGTCGACCTCCTGGTCGTCGGAGGCGAGCATCTCCCAGGGCACCAGGCTGGGGTTGAGCCGGGCGGCCGCGTCCTCGGCCAGCCGCACCACCACCGGCACGCCGTAGGGGGCGAGCTGCGCGTGGATGGCGACGGCCGCGGCCACTCCCCGCGGCTCGTCGCCGTGGCGCGGGAAGAGCGACCAGAGGGTGTGGGCTCGGCCGCCGCCGCGCGTGCGCCGCAGCGCCCGCACCGCCACCTCGCGGTCGGCGCAGGCCAGACCCGCGAGGTCGGCGAGGAACCACGCCCCGCCGGCACGCCGCCGCAGCACCGTCCGCGGCGGCGCCCCGTGGTGGCCGCCGGGCGCGCCCGGGTGGCTCACCAGGTCGTGGTCCCACAGCAGGTCGCCGACGACCAGGATCGTCTGCATGCTGACCCTCTCAGGTCGTTGGAGCGAGTCTACACCGTCTCCGGCGGCCAGCCGTTCAGCCGGCCCTGTGCGGCGGATGAAGGCTCAGTTCGGTGGCCGGCGGCGGGCCGCGGCGTCCGCGAAGGCGCGCAACGCCGCCGCACCCTCGCGCGCGGCGCTGGCGATCGACGGCAGGCCATGGCGCTCCGCGAGCCGGTTGCCCTCCTCGACCAGCGCGTAGCCGTCGGCGAAGCGGTGCGCCTTGCCCAGCGCCTCGCCGTGCTCGTAGAACGTGCGCACGTGCAGCGCCACGTAGCCGGCGGCGGCCGACAGCGGCATGCCGTCGCGCACCTCGATCCGGCCGCCGGCGGCGGCTCGCTCGCCGCAGGCCTTGGCGGCGCGCTCGTAGAGGTCGAAGGCGTCGCGGTAGCGCTCCTCGCGCACCAGCAGCCGCGCCTGGCCCAGCCAGCACATCGCCTCGGTGAGGCCGTCGCCGAGCTCGCGGCTCAGCGTCTCGCACTCTGCGTACCGGGCGCGCGCCTCCTCGTCCTCGCGCAGGTCGGCGTGCAGCTGCGCCAGGTTCAGCACCGCCGCGTGCTCGCCGTGCTTCCAGCCGATGCGCCGCGCGATCGCCGCCGCCTCGGCCGCGAGAGGCAGGGCCTGCTCCGGCAGGTCGCGTTCGAACAGCACTGCGGCGCGGTTGTTGAGCGAGCTCACCACGCCGTCCCACGCCCCCAGGCCGCGGCACGCCTCCTCCTGTTCCCGATAGGCGCGGCCGGCCGCGCCACGTTCGCCGAGAGTCTGGTGGGCGGCGCCGCGTAACCCCATGGCGCGAGCCAGCAGGTCGCGATCGCCCCGCTCCCGGGCCAGCCGCTCCAGCTCGTCGAGCTTGGCCAGCGCCTCCTCCCCGCCATCCGAGGCGCCGAGGATGGCCGCCTGGTTGCCAAGGGAGAGGGCCAGGCCCCGAGCGTCGCCGGCTTCCCGGCAGAGCCCCTCGAGCGCGACCTGCAGCTCGAGGGCCGCCTCGTTCTCGGCGCGGGCGGCGAGCAGCAGCGCCCGGCCACCCAGCGCATCGCGCAGGGCGGTGCCGTCGCCGGCCTGACGCGCCGCGCGCTCCTGTTCCTCACGCAGGTGCTCGGCGTCGGCGAGGCGCCCCTGGGCCCAGCGCACCTGCGCCAGCGCCCCGAGGGCCGCCGCCAGCGCGCGCCCGGCTGCGGTCTGCCGCGCCCCCTCCACGAGCACCTCGCGCAGCCGGCCGCACTCGTCGAGGTGGACGGTGTCGAAGAGCAGCGCCGCCAGCTGCGGCAGCACCACGACGTGCTCGTCGGGGCGGGAGAGGATCGGCGCATAGGAGGCCACCAGGCGCTCCTCGGAGGCAGCCTCCACGCGCGCCCAGTAGCCCTTGACGTCGAACGGTGCCCGCTGCCACAGCTCGGCCAGTACCGCCGGCTCGGCCAGCAACCCGGCGAGCCGCGTCCATTCACCGGCGGCCGCCAGCTGCCAGGGCAGCTCGTCGAGACGCCGCGGGCTCGGCGGGCGGGCGGCGAAGTAGTCGGCCAGCCGCAGGTGCAGGCGCCGGCGCGCCGCGCCGGCGCCGATGAAGGCCCGCTCCACGGCCTGGCGCAGCGCCTGGTGCGCGAAGGCGAGGAGGCCGCCGCGCGGCTGCAGGCCGGCCTCGGCGGCGAGAAAGAGCGGCGTCCAGACGCCCTGGGCCAGCGGCTCTCCCGGCGCTGCCAGCAGCTCCAGCAGCTCGGCCTCGGCGAGCCCCCGGCGCGCTCCCCAGAGCAGGCTCATCGCCTCCTCCACCAGATCGGGCCGGTCGCGCTCGTAGTCCTCGGCGAACCGCTCCAGGACGCGCTTGTAGAGCTCGACCGGGCCGCTGGCCGCCAGGTAGTGCGCCAGCCGCTCGTCGAGGCGCTCGTGATCCCCCCACTGGCGCAGCTCCTCGAGCAGCAGCCGCAGGTAGAGGGGGCTGCCCGCGGCGTCGGCGCCGGCGATCCGCGCCACCCGCGCCGGCGACAGCGCCTTGGCGTAGAGCGCCAGGTACTCGGCGATCAGGCGCTCCCGCTCGGGAGGCGCCAGCGGCGCCACGTCGAGGGCCGGCCACCCCCGTCGCCGCACCTCCTCGAGCGGTCGCCCCGCCCGCGTCGCCATCAGCACGCGCACACCGGGCGGCGGCCGCTCCGGCAGCCACGCCAGGTCGAGAGCCCCGTCGCGGTCGTCGAGCTGGTCGAGCCCGTCGAGCACCAGCACCACCGGCCCGTCCTCGGCCGCCATGAACAGCGCGTTGGCGAAGGCCAGGCGCAGCGCCTCCGCTCCGCTGCGCGACGCCCCCTCCGCCGTCGCGGGTGGCGCCGGCCCCGGCTCCACCTCGACGCCGCGGTGCCGGGCGAGCTCGCCCAGCAGCCGCCGCAGCATCGCCGCCCAGTCGCTGCTCTCGGGGCTGGCGCCGACGAAGTGCCCCAGCACCAGCGCTCGCGGGCGGTCGGCCTGCCAGCGGAGCATCCAGTTGGCGAGCAGCGCCGACTTTCCCAGCCCCGGCTCGCTCACCACCGCCAGCGGTGGGCCGTCGCCGGCGGCGTGGGCGTCGAGGCGGGCGAAGTCCTCCTGCCGGGCGATGTAGACGCGGGCACGGCTGGCGACGAAGGCCTGGTGGGCCGCCGCCTCGCGGTCGCGGGGGGGTGGCTCCGATCCGCGGGGGAACCGGCGGTCGATCACCGCCTCGAGGTCGCGCGCCACCAGCTCGCCCAGGGCCCTCGGGTGGGGGTAGTCGCGCACCGGCAGACCGCTCGCCCGGATGCGCTGCGCGAGCGCCCGGAGGTTCTGGCGGCGTTGCTCGGCCCGCCGCTCCGCCGCCTCGGCGCCCAGCTGCGCGATTTCTTCCGGCGTCGGCCCCTCTACGCAGGCGTCGCGTTCCTCCCCTGGCAGGGTGTCGAGATAGGAGGGCGAGCGGAAGTAGAAGAAGGCGTGCTCGGCCATCCCCGGGTCGTTGAGCACCCCGTGCAGGATCTCGAGCTCGGTGACCGAGCGCCCGCGGTGCTCGGCCAGCCACGGCTCGCGGGCCACCAGCTCGTCGTCGATCTCGAGCGGCACCCAGCCGTAGCGCTGCCCCAACAAGCCGAGGAAATACGGGCGGCAGCCGCGGATCTGCGCCAGACAGCGCGGCAGCACCTCCCCCTCGGCCTTCTGCTCGTCGGTGATCCCCCAGCGCAGGTCGACCTCGCCCCACACCACCCCGCGGCGCTCGCAGCGGCGGCGCAGCCGCGGGAAGACCTGCTTGACGAGCTCGTCCCGCTCCGCCCGCATGTCGCGGAAGGTCGAGGATACGAAGACGCGCATGACGCGGTCCAGCGCCGCGCCGACCTCTCCAGGGCTGCTCACCGGCGGGTCTCTCGATCGGTGGTGGTCCTGCGGAGAGTCTACAACCTCTCGTAGCGGACAGACGGCTGGTCGCCGGCCGGCGGCGACCGGGCGGATGGCGAGCGACCCTGGGCCGCCACCACCCAGGCGAGCGGCTTGCCGAGCGTCCGGGCTCGCGCCACCACCGCGGCGGTGCCTCCGGGACCTCCGGGCGGTCCACCGTCCCACACCGCCAGCAGCACGTCGGCGCGCCGCAGCAGCTCCTCCCCCAGGGCCTCGTAGACCTGCGGGCGGGGTCCGGCCGGCAGCTCGACCCACGCGGCGGCCCTCGCCAGCAGGCTATCGAGGTCGGCGCGCGACCTCGCCGACGGGAAGTCGCGGCGGTACTCGGCGAGCGGCATGGGCAGCACGGCCACCAGCCGCGGGTCGGGGCGGCCGAGCGCCACCTCCTCGGCCATCCGATCCGCCCCCTCGGCCAGCCCCGACAGTACCTCCAGCGGCTGGCCGAGGCGCCAGCCCGCCAGCCGGTCCAGCGCCTCCGCGACTCCGGCCGCCGCCCGCTCGGGCTCGGCCAGCCGGCGGTGGCCGGTCACCGCGACGACGGTCGGCACCGTCTCCTCTCGCCAGCGCCGAGCAGAGTCGCGCTCCCCCCCCGCACTGGATCAGCCGACGCCCGGCGGGGTGGGCGAGGGCCCTTCGGGTGGCGCCTCGACCCCGAGGCGGGCGAGCAGCGCCGTCGCCCGCCTCAGCCCCTGCGCGTAAGAGCCCCGCGGGCCGTCGCAGAATGCCAGCTCGTGCGCCCGGCGTGCGTGGCGCTCGGCCGCGCCTCGGTCGCCGCCCTCCAGTGCGACCTTGGCCAGGAAGGCCTCGAGATCGGCCTCCCGCAGGCGGTAGCCGGCCGCCGCCGCCAGCGCCCGGCCGCGCTCCGCCGCCGTCTTCGCTTGCCGCGGGCGGCCGGCGACTCGCAGGGCCCTGGCCATGGCGGCGTGCAGGTCGGGCTCGAGCTCGGGCAGGCTCGCCTCGCGGCAGATCCCGCGAGCGCGCTCGAGCAGGTCCTGCGCCTTGCGCAGATGGCTCTCCCGCACCCTGGTAATCGAGGCGAGCGACAGGTGGATGGAGGCCGCCAGCCAGCAGGCGCGAGCCAGCAGCGGCAGCGAACCCAGGTAGTCCGCGGTGTCGAGCGCCGCGCCGGCGGCGGCGAGCGCCGGCTCCGAGGCCCCGGTCGTCCAGCGGCGGTGCGCGCTGTGGATCAGGGCGGTGATCTCCAGCGCGTCGCTGCCCGATCGGGCGACCTTCCCCTCCGCGCCGCGCAACACCCCGGCAGCCTCCGCCCCCCGCCCCTCGAGGTCGAGCAGCCGCGCCAGCTCGAGCTGCGCCTCGGCCTCGACCGCGATCGCCCCGCCGGCCGCCAGCGCCGCGCGAAGGTCCTCTTCGGCGGCGGCCAGCCGGCCGAGGAGCATCTGGTTGACCCCGCGCACCAGGCGGGCCGCGGGGGCCGGGTCTTCCGCCGCGGAGAGCTGCGCCACCGCCGCCGCGGGGTCGCCCAGCAGGCAGCGGCTGCGGGCCAGCTCCGCGGTCACCACCGGCCGCTCCGCGGGCGGCAGCGGCTCCTCGCCACCCTCCGCGGCCAGGAATCCCTCCAGCAGCGCGGCGCAGGTGGCGAACGCCGCGCGGTGGAAGAGCCGCTCGGCGAGGGCGTCGCGGTAGGTCTCCCAGGCCGCCGCCGGGCGCCCCGACGCGAGGACCTCGACGCACGCCTCCAGCTCGCCCTCGAGCTCGGGGGCGGCCGCCAGCCGCGCGCGGTCCTCGTCCGGCACCGCCACCGCCGGGGCCGGCACCAGGAGCGGCGCCTCCAGCCGGCTGGCCAGCGCTTCGATCAGCGTCCTCAGGGCCACGGCGTACCCTTCCCGGGCGTCGATCCACTGGCTGGAGATGAGACGGATGGGGACCGCTTTGGTGGCCTCGCCGGCGACCAGGAACGGGAAGATCGGCACCCCGTGCTCGTCGCCGTAGGTCAGCTCGCGCCCCACCCAACGCGACCCCTTGGCCGCCGGAGACAGCACCACCACCAGCGACCGGGAGCGCTCCAGGGCGCACTGCACCTCGGCCTCCCAGGCCGGCGTGCCCGGCTCCAGGCCCACGTCGTCGCTCCACACCCGCAGCCCGGCGGCCCGCAGGTCCCCTCGCAGCCGCCGCATCATCGCGCCGTCGTCGCGGCTGTAGCTGAGGAAGACGTCGTACTCCTGGCTTGGCTCGGCCACGGGGTCGGTCTCATCCTACCGCCGGGACGACCCGCGCGGCCTCCGCCCGCCGCGACGCCCCGGGGCGCGGGACCCCGGGTGGCGTTCCGGGGCCGGTCGAAACGCCCGTGCGGGCACCGTCCCCGCCGTCGCTCAGCGCCCCTCGGCCGGCGCCTCGCCTTCCGCCGGCTGGCTCCAGGGCGGCACCACCCCGAGGCTGCGGGCGTAGGCGATCGACTGCCCCAGGTGCTCGTGGGCGTGGGTCAGCAGGATCAGCACCGTGGAGCGGCGCGAGCGGGGCCCGAAGAAGTCCACCGTCTCGTCGAGGGAGCCCTCGGGCATGGCGCGCACCGCCCCCACTGCGTAGTCGAAGGACTCCTTCAGCTTGGCGATCACCTCGTCCTTGGCGGTGACCTCCTCCTCCCAGCGCATCATCTCCCCACGCACCTCCTGCATGCCGCCCTCGGCCAGCGCGCCGGAGGGGGCGGCGCCGAGCATCAACGGCAGGCCGTGGTTCGCCCCCACCACGTGCATGAGCACCTCGCTCACCGAGCGCACGCCCTCGCCGGGGCGCCAGGAGTACTTGTCGGCCGGGATTGCCCCGGCGAGGTCGGCCAGCCGGCCGCCGGTCCGCTCGAGATCGGTGGCGACGTCGGCGAGGAAGCCGGACGGGGCGGCGGCCGGCTCCGGTGCCACCTCCTGCTCGGCCTGCGGCTCGGCGGCGGGCTGTTTCTCGTACTGCGCCGTGAGCGGCGCGGCGGTCAGGGCGGCGGCGAACACGACGGTGAGGGCGCGA
Source organism: Thermoanaerobaculia bacterium (assembly GCA_035546355.1). GTDB lineage: Bacteria > Acidobacteriota > Thermoanaerobaculia > Multivoradales > JAIOJS01 > DATKEH01. Next base: position 2,120 of record DATKEH010000393.1, on the reverse strand, counting down.
ATCGACATGAGCATGCCTCCTCCTCGGGACAGGGTGAAACGCGGTCATTCTACGCGGATCCTCACACCTCCACCACCAGCGCCGGGTCGAAGCCCGGTACCGGCTGGCCGGGATAGCCGCGCGGGTTGGACAGCACCCGCGTCTCGCCGATCCGGTAGTCGGCGGCGCAGTGCGTGTGTCCGTGCACCCACAGCGGCACGCCGCTGCCGGCGACCAGGGCGTCGAGGTTCGAGGCGTAGGCGGCGCTCACCAGCTGCCAGGCGGTGGTGGGGTCGAGCGAGAGGCGGCTGGGGGCGTGGTGGGTGACCACTACCGTCCGCTGCGACAGCCCGGCGCCGGCCAGCGCCTCCTCCAGCCAGCGTCGCGAGCGGGCGTGGACGGCGGCGGTGTCGGCCGGCCGCAGGCGGCGGAACTCGGGGCTCACCCGGATCCGCCGGTAGTCGTTCATCCGCACGTTGGCCTCGATCACGGCGGCGCGGAAGTCGCCGTGCAGCTCGGTCCAGGCCGCGGCGGCCGGCGCCGACGTCGCCGGCGAGCACCACCACGTCGGCCTCCACGTCCGGCACCTCGGCGGGACCGAGCTCGAGGTGGAGGTCGCTGACCACGTGCAGGCGCATGGCTAGCCGCGGGAGCCGGCCCAGCGGTGCGCCTGGCGCAGCGGCTCGGGGAGGCGGTAGCGCGGCGCCGCCGCCAGCACCAGGTCGATGGCGGTCCCCAGGCTGACGCGGTGGCCGATCGAGACGTAGAGCGGCCGCGCGTGGTCGCGGGTGCGCAGGGCGGCGCCCACCACCTCGCCACGGTCGACCAGCGGTCGCCAGCTGCCGCGACCCTCGGGTACCGGCTCGTGCTCCCCCACCAGGCGCCCCTTGGCGACGCCGATCGCCGGGCGGTCGAACAGCACGCCGAGGTGGCAGGCGAAGCCGAAGCGCCGCGGGTGGGCCAGCCCCTGGGCGTCGCCGAGGAAGAGGTCCGGCGGCGCGCAGACGGTGGTCAGGGCGTCCAGCACGGCGGGCATCGCGCCCAGAGACAGCAGGCCCGGCCGGTAGACCGCGGGCACCTCGGCGCGGCCGAAGCAGACGTCCTGCCACTCCAGCTCGGGAAAGGTGAGCACCACCACGGCCGCGCGGGCTCGCGTGCCGCCGCGATCGAAGTGGACATCGACGCCGGCGATGCGACGCACCCGGCCGATGCGATCGCTGCGCTCGACGCGGGCCTTCAGCTCTTCCTGCAGGGCGACCGCCTCCTCCGGCGAGGCCGGCCAGGCGTGCTCGAGCTTCGGTCGCAGGGCCGCAGCCTCGCGATGGGGATGCGCGGCGGAACGCCTGAGGCCGCCGGTGGCGGCCGACGGGCGGGGCATCCCGCCCGCGGCCGATCCGGAGGCCCTGCCCCGGCGCTACCGGCCCGCCGCGGCCGGCGCCACGTCGCCCGAGTTCATGTCGATGGTGATCATGAAGCCGTTGGTGCCACGGGTCTCGAAGGCCTTGTCACCCAGGCGCCAGGCGTTGATCTCGTTGGGCATCAACACGAAGCCCTCGTTGCGCGGCGCGCCCCAGTACTTGAGGTTGTCGATCACCACCGGGGCGTCCTGGTTGGAGTTGACGGCGTTGGTGAGGACGATCTCCCCGGCCTTGCCGTCGTCGAGCTTGGCGACGGCGCGGGCGTCGCTGGCCTCCCAGTGGATCGGCGCGTCCTCACCCATGCCGAACGACTTCCACTCGACCGGGAAGACGTGGGGCAGGGCGGCGGCGATGCCGGCGCGCTGCTCGGGGGTCACCGCCGGGTCGAAGGTGAGGATCGCCCAGTCGGTCTCCCCGTCGCCGAAGTTATCGCCGAGGTCGCCGGCGATCCAGAACTTCGCGCCGGCGAGGTCGACGTCGCCGTGGTGGCCGCTGTTGACCTTGTAGGCCATGTTGAACCGGCAGTAGTGCTCCTCGCCGCCGTGGCCGTCGCCGTGGCCGTCGCCATGGCCGGCTGCGGCGGCCGGATGGTCGGAGAAGTAGCAGGTGCAGAACATCGGGCAGCTGCACGACTCGATGGCGGTGGCGTTGAGCGCCCAGTCGGCGGCGGCCTCGGCCTGCGCCACCGCCGGATAGAGGGCGAGGAGCGCCACGGCGCCCACC
>DATKEH010000392.1:0-7298 GCA_035546355.1 Thermoanaerobaculia bacterium | reverse complement strand
CGGCCGCCAGGGCCTCGTCGAGCTCCTTCAGGAGGCGGCGGCGCTCCGACTCGCTCAGCCTGTCGGCGCGGGCCGCGTACTCATGGATCGCCTCCCGCACCACCTGGCTCTTGGCACGGCGCAGCCGGTCCGCCGTCTGCTTGAGCTGGCTGACCGTCTCCTCGTCGAGGCTGAAGGTCACCTTGATCGATGCCATACCGATGCAATACTACCATAATCACCCTCGGCCCAGTCTCCTGCCCGGCACCATTCGGCGCAGCCTCAGGCCTGGCCCGGGCCCGCCTCAGCGCGCCGCGGATCGGCGCAGCGCCGCCACCGCCCCCAGCGCCAGCAGCAGCGCCAGCGCCGCGAGCCCCGCGGCGCCGAGGGTGGGGATCTCCAGCACGCTGATGCGGAGCGCGGCCACCTCGACCGAGCCGATGTCGCAGTGCGCCGAGCCGGCGGACGTGGAGCGCATCGCGATCCCTCCCTGGAGGCGTCGTGGTCTATCCCACGAAGTTTATCGCCGGGATGGCGGCCGGCCTGTGACACGGCTCACAGGGGCGCCTCCCACACCACCTCGCCGCCGAGCACCGTCAGCCGCACTCGCAGGTCTTTGAGCTTCTCGGGCGCCACCGCGAACGGGTCGCGGTCGAGCACCACCAGGTCGGCGAGCTTGCCCGGCGTCAGCGATCCCTTGCGCCCCTCCTCGCCCGCCGCCCAGGCGTTGTTGACGGTGTAGGCGAACAGCGCGGTCTCGAGGTCGACGCGCTCCTGCGGGAACCAGCCGCCCGCCGGCGCCCCCTCGAGGGTCTGCCGCGTCACCGCCGCGTAGATCCCCAGCAGCGGGTCGGAGGGGTACCAGGAGGCGTTGGTGCCCGGCCAGTCGCTGCCGAAGGAGAGCCGCACTCCCGCCTGGTGCAGGGTGCGGAAGGCGTAGGCCCAGCGGGAGCGCTCGCCGATGCGCTCCTCCATCCAGCGCATGTCGTCGATGGCGTGGTAGGGCTGCACCTCGGCCACCACCCCCAGCCGGGCCATGCGCGCGGCGACCTCGGGGCCGCGCAGCACCTGCGCGTGGATGAGCCGCCAGCGCCGCTCGCGGGGCGGGGCGTCCGCCATCGCCTGCTCGTAGAGGTCGAGCAGGGTGTCGATCGCCTCGTCGCCGATGGCGTGCACGTGCGGCCAGTGGCCGGCCGCGTCGGCGCCGCGCAGCAGCCGCAGCAGGTTGCCCTCGGGGCGCATCATGTCGCGCCACTGGCCGCGCTCGCCGGTGGTCCGGTAGGGCTCGTAGAAGCGGGCGGAGGAGTTGCCCATGATGCCGTCGACGAACCCCTTGAGCCCGCCGATGCGCAGCCGCTCGCTGCCGAAGCCGTGGCCGATGCCGAGGGCGGCGAGCTGCTGCCAGCGGTCCAGCGTGGGGCGGGCGTCGACGCGCACGGTGAGCTCGCCGCGCCGCTCGAGCTCCTGGAAAACGCGCAGCTGCGCCGCCGGGGTGATGTCGTGGATGCCGGTGACGCCGTGGCGCCGCAGGTCGGCGAGCGCCGCCCGCGCCTCGACCAGCCGCTGCTCGAGGGTCTTGTCGGGCACCACCTCGCGGACGCGGCGGGCGGCGGCGGGGGAGAGGCGGCCGGTGAGGCGGCCGTCCGCGTCGCACTCGGCGCCCTCCCAGGCGCAGGTGACGCCGGCCGCTTCGAGGGCCGCGGCGTTGGCCAGCCAGAGGGAGCCGTCCCAGCGGGAGAGCAGCGCCGGGGTGTCGCGGGTGAGCGGGTCGATGAGGTCGCGGTGGGGGGTGAAGGGTTGCGCCGGATCGCCTGGCTCGGGGCGCTCGGCCTGCTCGGCCGGCTTCGGCTCCGCCGTCGGCGCGGCCCCCGTCGAGCCCCGCCCCCACGCCTCGTAGGCGCCCCAGTCGCCGCCCAGCAGCCAGGCGCCGCGCGGCAGCCGCTCGCGGGCCTCCGCCACCCGCCGCCGCAACCCCTCGGCGTCGGCCACGTCGAGCAGGTTGACCCCCGCCAGCAGGGCGCCGGCGCGGTCGAAGTGGGTGTGGTTGTCGATGAAGCCCGGCAGCAGGAAGCCGTCGAGCTCGAGCAGCCGCGTCTGCGTGCCGCGGTGCGCCATCACCTCCTCGCGCGTGCCGACCGCCAGGATCTCCTCGCCGCGCACCGCCACCCCGGCGGCGCGCGGGCGCGCCGGGTCGCCCGTCCAGCCGCCGGCGGCGAGGACGATCAGCGTCGCCGGCGGCGCGGGTGGCGCGGGAGCGGCGGGCGTGGCGGGCGTGGCGGCAAACGCCCCGCTTGCCACCAAGATCGCGGAGAGGACGCCGGCGAGCCGCGCGACCGCGGCCTCGGAATCAGGGATCACCTGCGGATGCTACCTCGCCTCTTGGGCCTGCTCGAGGCCGCCGCGGCCGCGCGCCTACAGCAGCAGCTCGTAGAGGGCGCCCAGCCGTTCGTAGACCCTGGCCGCTCGCCGGTCCCTCGACAGGAGCGTGGCGCCGGCGTGGCGAGCCGTCGCCGCGACCAGGGCGTCGTAGATGGCCCCTCCGGAGATCCGTGCTGCGGCCGCGTTCCGGAGGAGCGCTTTGACGCCCTTCTGCGGCAACGTGAGGAGCGGGTCGGGGAAGCTCGATTCCAGGAACTCGACCACCACGGCCGCGGGGGCGCGATGGGGGTGAGGCAGCCGAGTCAGCACCGAGAGACTCTCGACGGCGACGTGCGACGGGAGTCGGGGTCCGCGCGCCAAGGCCTTCCTGGCGCTGGCGTGCCCTTCGTGCCAGGAGGCGAACGCCGCCACCACGACGCTGGTGTCGACGGCGATCACCGACGAGCGCGCTCGATCGCCGAGCGGACGATCTCGTCTGTCAGGGGCGGCAACTCCTCCTCCGGCACGGCCACGACTCCCTGGCCGTCGTCCCGCAGCGCCATCGCAACGAGTGACGGCTCGATCTCGATTCGGCCCTCACGCTCCTGGATGTCTACCTCCTGGCCCCCGGACAGCCCGAGGCGGACGCGCAGCTCCTTCGGGATGACGACTCGCCCGGCAGCGTCGATGGTAGTCTTCATGGCATTACGATACCATGTGGCATCCCTGCGATCCCGACCCGATCGTGGAGCCCGGCCGCGATAAGCTCCTCCGCGGCCCGCTCGGGCCTTGACGTCAAAGAGGCACCCAGGGGAGGGATTTCCAGTGGCACAGACCGCTCGCTGCGGCGCATCCGACGCATCCGGCGCATCCGGCGCCACCCATCCGTTCGCCCCGGCCGTCCGGGGATCCCTGACGACCGCCGCGACGGCCGGCCTGGCGCCAGCCATGGCGCTCGCCCTCGCCCTCCTCGCGCCCCCGCCGCTCGACGCGGCGCCCACCTCCGCCGTCGACCCCGCCCTGCTCGCCGGCCTCGCCGCCCGGTCGATCGGGCCGGCGGGGATGAGCGGGCGGGTGGCGGCGCTGGCCGGCGATCCCTCCGATCCCGACACCCTCTACGTCGGAGCGGCGACCGGCGGGGTGTGGAAGAGCAGCGACGGCGGCGTCACCTGGCGGCCGATCTTCGACGACCAGCCGGTGCACTCGATCGGCGCGCTGGCGGTGTTCGCGCCGAGCCCGGGCGTGGTGTGGGTGGGCACCGGCGAGGCCAACCCGCGCAACAGCGTGTCGGTGGGCAACGGCGTGTACCGCTCGCTCGACGGCGGCCAAACCTGGACGCACCTGGGGCTCGAGGCGACCGAGCGCATCCACCGCATCCACCTCGACCCGCGCGACCGCGAGGTGGCGTACGTGTGCGCCACCGGGCGGGCGTGGGCCGACTCCGAGGAGCGCGGGGTGTACAAGACCACCGACGGCGGGGCGAGCTGGCAGCGGGTGCTCTACGTCAACCCGCAGACCGGCTGCGGCGACCTGGCGATCGACCCCAGGAACCCCGACAAGCTGATCGCCGCGATGTGGCAGTACCGCCGCTGGCCCTACTACTTCCGATCGGGCGGCCTGGGCTCGGGGATCTACGTCAGCAGCGACGCCGGCGGCAGCTGGAAGCGCCTGCAGGAGGAGGACGGGCTGCCGAAGGGGCCGCTGGGGAGGGTGGGGCTGGCGATCGCGCCGTCGGACCCGCGGGTGGTCTACGCCCTGGCCGAGGCGGAGAAGAGCGCCATGCTGCGCTCCGCCGACGGCGGCCTGACCTGGGCCAAGGTCAACGAGGAGCCCAACGTCAACCCGCGCCCCTTCTACTTCGCCCAGCTCGAGGTCGACCCGGCGTGGCCCAACCGGGTCTACAGCCTCGACTTCCTGCTGCGGGTGTCGGACGACGGCGGCAAGAGCTGGCAGCCGGTGCGCGGCGCGCTGTGGCCGCTGGTGCACGTCGACTTCCACGCCATGTGGATCCCGCCCGGCGACCCGCAGACGCTGTGGGTGGGCAACGACGGGGGCGTGGCGGTGTCGCGCGACCGCGGCGGCAGCTTCCGCTTCGTGCCCAACCTGCCGCTGTCGCAGTTCTACCACGTGGCGGTCGACCGCGAGACGCCCTACAACGTCTACGGCGGGCTGCAGGACAACGGCTCCTGGCGCGGCCCCGCCTATGTCTGGCGGCAGGGGGGGATCCGCAGCGACGAGTGGGAGACGGTGGGCTTCGGCGACGGCTTCGAGGTGCTGCCGGACGCCGAGGACGCGACCCAGGGCTACTCGATGTGGCAGGGCGGCAACCTGATGCGCTGGAACCTCGAGACCGGCGAGTGGCGGATCGTCAAGCCGGCGCCGCCGGCTGACGGCGAGGAGCTGCGCTTCAACTGGAACGCCGGGCTGGCGCTGGATTCGTTCGACCCCGCCACCGTCTACCTCGGCAGCCAGTACGTGCACCGCTCGCGCGACCGCGGCTTGACCTGGGAGACGATCAGCCCCGACCTGACGACCGACAACCCCGCCTGGCAGCACCAGGAGAGCAGCGGCGGCCTCACCCCCGACGTCACCGCCGCCGAGAACTACACCACCCTCGTCACCATCGCCCCGAGCGGGCGCGAGCGCGGGGTGATCTGGGCGGGCAGCGACGACGGGCGCGTGCACCTGACGCGCGACGGCGGCGCCAGCTGGCGGAGCGTCGAGGGCGGGCTGCGCCCCGCCAACGCCTGGGTGGCGGCCATCGAGCCCTCGCCGCACGACGCGGCGACGGCGTTCGCGGTGCTGGACGACCACCGGCGCAGCGACTTCGAGACCTATCTGTTCGCCACCCGCGACTACGGCGCGAGCTGGCGGCGGCTGCCCACCGCCGGGGTGCGCGGCTACGCGCTGAGCGTGGTGCAGGACCCGGTCGACCCCGAGCTGCTGTTCCTCGGCACCGAGTATGGGCTGTGGGTGTCGACCGATGGCGGCGCCTCCTGGCTGCCCTTCCGCCACGGCGTCGAGACCGCCTCGGTGATGGACCTGGTCATCCACCCCGACGAGCACGACCTGGTGCTCGGCACCCACGGCCGCGGCATCTACGTGCTCGACGACGTCGCGCCGTTGCGCACGCTGTCGGCGGAGACCCTGGCGGCGCCGGTGCACCTGTTTCCGATCCGCCCGGCGCAGCAGCACTGGGTGCGCTTCGAGCCCAGCGGCTACGCGCTGGGGGCCACCGAGTTCCGCGGCGAGAACCGCCCCTACGGGGCGCTGCTGACCTTCTCGCTCGAGCGCGCCGACCTGCCGCTGCCCGACCCCGAGGAGGAGCGGGCGCGCAAGGAGCGGGAGCGGCTCGAGCGGGCGCGGGAGGCGGCAGGGGTGGGCGGAGGCGCGGCGCGGGCGCGGGGCATCGAGGCGAGCGAGACGCCGTACTCGGCGCTGCTCGAGCCGCTGCCCCCAGGGGAGGCGGAGGAGGAGCCGCCGGGCGAGCCCGGGGCTCCCGCGGGGGAGCGGCCCGGGGCGCCGGCACCGGGGGTGCCGGGCGCCGCCGCGGACGAGGGGCCGAAGGTGAAGATCCGGGTGCACGACGCCGCCGGGGCGCTGGTGCGCACCTTCGAGGCGCCGGCCAGGCGTGGCGTCAACCGGGTGGCGTGGGATTTGAGCCGCGACCCGTTCGAGCAGCCGCCGACCGAGGGGGAGGACCCGTTCGCGGACAGGAGCGGGCCGCAGGTGCCCCCCGGCACCTACCGCGTGACCGTGGAGCTGCCGCCGCCGGCCGCGGGGCCGGGTGGCGGGGACGTTTCCCCCACCCCGGGCGGGCGCGGAGGCCCGCCCCTACGACCGGAAGGGGAAGCCACGGCGGGTGTAGGGGCCGGCCTCCGCGCCGGCCCGTCCGAGGCGGAGACCACGTCCGGTGTAGGGGCCGGCCTCCGCGCCGGCCCGTTTGCCACCGGCGAGGTGGTGGTGCTCGCCGACCCGCGGTCCGCCAACACCCCCGAGGACTGGCAGCGCCGCTGGGACGCCATCCTCGCCGCCGGCGAGCTCAACGACCGGGTGGTGCGGGCGATCCGCCGCGTGCGGGCGGCCAAGGGCGACCTCGAGGCGGCGGCGGGGAAGATCCGCGCCGGCTACCTCGAGCGCGGGGAGAAGGACCGGCGGGTGGTCGAGGCCGACCCGCTGCTGGTGCGCGGCCAGGAGCTCGGCAAGCGCCTGGGCGAGCTCGAGAAGCTGCTGTGGGTGGCGCCCGAGACCAAGGGCATCGTCCCCGACACCGGTGTGCTGCTGTCGGAGCTGTGGATGGCCGGGTGGGCGCTGCAGTCCTCCTGGGATGCGCCCTCACCCACCCAGCTCCAGTACCTCGAGCGCGCCCGCCGCCTGAGCGACGAGACGCTGCCGCGGGTCGAGCGCTTCTTCAGCGACGAGCTCGAGCCCTACCGCCGGCAGCTCGGCGAGCGCGGCGTCGGCCTGCTGCTGGCGCCAGCCGGCGCCGGGCCGCCCGGCGAAGGGTCGTAGGGGCCGGCCTCCGCGCCGGCCCGGGTTGCTCCGATGGAGGGGGAGCCGCCGCCGTGGCAAGCTCGGCTCAGGCGCCGGCGAAGAGATCGCCCACGGCGATCCGGAGCGCCGGCAGCAGCGGCGTCTCGATCGCGTCGCCGCGCTCGGCGGAGAGCTCGATCGGGCGGGCGAAGGCATTCCCCTCGCGGCGGTAGACCCGCACCAGCTCGAGCTCGGGGTCGACGATCCACAGCTCCTCGAGGCCGTAGCGCTCGTAGGCGCGGCGCTTGAGCAGCTCGTCGATCCGCCGGCTCGACGGCGACACGACTTCGACCGCGAGGTCGGGGGCGCCGCGGATGCGGTCGCGCACGATCTCGTCGCGGTCGCGGCTCACGAACAGCAGGTCGGGCTGCACGACGTCGGTGCGCGAGAGGATGACGTCGAGCGGCGCGACGAAGGCCTCGCCGCGC
>DATKEH010000391.1:0-5807 GCA_035546355.1 Thermoanaerobaculia bacterium | reverse complement strand
AGCCCGGCCGCCGCCATGAACACCTGCGCCGCGAACAGCTCGACGGTGCCGCGGGCGGTGGCGCGGGCGCCCTGCGGGGTCGTCGCCGACTGCTTCTCGGGGAAAACGGTCATGCGCCACGACGGCAGCGGTCTAGGCGGCGCCAGCGCCGGCGGGTCGACCCAGCTGGACGCCTCGGGCCTCACAGAAGAGCCGCATGCTGGCCTCCGCCAGCAGTGGAGCATGCACCTGCAGGAGGTCGATCTCGGGCTGTGCGTCCGCCCCGATTACCTTGAAACCGTCTTCCGTCACGACGACGTCCCAGCCGACGTAGACCAGGAAGGGGAGGTGGCTCATCATCGCTCCGAGCCCCGCCTCGAGTCCCTGCCACCCGGGCACCTGCGAGCCGCGGATCATGACGCCGGTCTCCGGATGCGCCTCGTGCCTCACCAGCGGCTCCGCGCGCAGCTTCTGCAGGGCGCTGCCGAGCTCGCCCGTGCGCAGATCGATGGGCGCCGAGAGGCCTCCGGCGGTGAACTCGTCTGTGGGTCGCGATACCGACACGCCCACCCGTTGCACGGCCGCCACGAGAGAGGGTTGCCGCGAGGTCGCATCGCGCAGCATCAATGCCCGCACCGTGTTGGTGGTGTAGGGGTAGAGGTCCCGGGCGTACGACGCCGCACGTACCCGCTCGCTGACGACCTTCCCGTCGTGGGCCCGAGCCGCCGCCAGATGTTCGGCCAGATCGCGGCGCGACACCGGCCGGCCGTTGACCTCCCACACGTCGCCTCCGCTTCCGGCCAGCGGCTGGAGGATCTGGACGTCCCGCCGGTCGGACCTCCCCACCGGCTCGATCACGAGCCCCGCCTCATGGCGGGATTCGACCTGGCGGTCGAGGACATCCGCCAGAGTGGCCAAACCACTCGCCGGCTCCGGCCGGAACTCTCCGCGATACAGCACGCCGAGGAGCCGCGGCAGGTGCTCCTGGAAGGCCGCCAGCACCTGGTGGAACACCCATCTGTCGTGCAGCGCTGCCGCACCGGGCCCGTTGACCCGCGACAGCGTCACGACCCGGTCGCGGTCCGTGAGGTAGGCGTGTCGCGTGGCCTCGGTAAGCGGATACAGCTCGAGGCTCTGCGGGAGGTACCCCTGACGGTAGGCCGACAGCAGGCGGCGCCATCCGCAGCTGCGGTCGGCTCGGCGCAAGAAGTGGCCGCGCCATCTCGGCTGCCGCCCCGCGCCATCCTCCCCTCCCGGCGACGGGTGGGCGCCGAAAGAGCCGCTCACCACGGGCACCAGCTCTCGTCGCGGCACGTTGGCGGACCCCGCCGCAGGCCGCCACGACACTCCCCGAGCGCAGCGATCCGATCTGCGGCAGCCATGAGCACTGACGGCCTATGATAATCGAGCGGCTGGTCCCTGCTCCATCCAGCCCTGCCAGGGTCGGATGGTTGCGGTAACGTACGCGGGAAACCGCCGACGAGCCGGCCATGAACGACGACACCCACGACCCCTTCGAGCCCGGCTGGGGCGAGCGCTGGTCCCTCCCCCCGGAAGCCCGCCAGACTCTCCTCGCGGCGCTCGCCGACGGCAGCGCGGCGGCGCGAAGCGAGGCGCTGGAAATGCTCGCCTACGCCATCGACGACGAGATCGCCGCGGCGGCGCTGGAGATCGCCCGTGGCGACGCCGATGCGTCCCTGCGAGCGGAGGCCGCCATCGCCCTCGGTCCGGCGCTGGCGGCGATGAGCGAGGCGGAGGATGACGACGAGGAGCCCGAGCCGCTCTCGGAGAATGGGTTCCGCAAGGTGCGGCAGGCCCTGCGCAGCCTCTACCACGACAGCGGGGCGCCCACCGAAGTGCGCCGCCGCGCGCTGGAGGCGGCCGTCCAGGCCCCCGAGGCGTGGCAGGAGGGGGCGGTTCGCGCCGCCTTCGCCAGCGGCGACCCCGACTGGCGGGTGACCGCCGTCTTCTGCATGGGCTACCTCCCCGGCTTCGAGCAGGAGATCCTCGGGCTGCTCCGCGACCAGCAGCCCGAGGTCGTGTTCGAGGCGGTACGCGCCGTGGCGCAAGCGGAGGTCCGGGAAGCGGGCGATCGGGTGCTCGCCCTGGCGCAGGCCGAGGACGCGGGCGTCGACCTGCGGGTGGCGGCGATCGAGGCGCTCGCCGCCCTCGAGCCGCGCGGGGCGCTCGAGGCGCTGCGCGAGCTCAGCGCGGACGGCCACCAACTGGTGGAGGAGGCCGCCCTCGATGCCCTCGCCCTCCTCGGGGTGTGGGAGGAAGACGAGGAAGGCGAGAGCGACGAGCGCTAGCAGTGCGCTGGCAGCCGCTCGCCGCCAGCACCGACGGCGAAGCGCCGCCGCGGTACCATACTCAGCCGGTATGCCCGCACCGACCTGCCGCAGCTGCGGCGCGGCTCTCGAGCACACCTTCGCCGACCTCGGGGTGAGCCCGCTGGCCAACGCCTACCTCGCCGCCGAGGAGCTGGAGGCGCCGGAGAGCTTCTACCCGCTGCACGCGCGCGTCTGCACCGGCTGCTGGCTGGTGCAGCTGCCGGCGGCGGTGCCGCCGGAGGCGATCTTCTCGGAGTACGCCTACTTCTCGTCGTACTCGGAGAGCTGGCTGGCCCACGCCGACCGCTTCGCCGCCGCGGCGGTGGAGCGCTTCGCCCTCGGCCCCGGCTCGCGGGTGGTGGAGGTGGCGAGCAACGACGGCTACCTGCTGGCCGCCTTCCAGCGCCGCGACGTGCCGGTGCTCGGCATCGAGCCGGCGGCCAACGTGGCGCGGGTGGCCGAGGAGCGCGGCATCGCGACGCGGGTGCGCTTCTTCGGCCGCGCCTGCGCCGCGGAGCTCGCCGGCGAGGGCCGGCGCGCCGACCTGCTGGTGGGCAACAACGTCTTCGCCCACGTCCCCGATCTGCACGACTTCACCGCCGGCCTCGCGGCGCTGCTCGCCCCGGGCGGCGTGCTGTCGCTCGAGTTCCCCCACCTGCAGCGGCTGGTCGAGGGCAACCAGTTCGACACCATCTACCACGAGCACTACTCCTACTTCTCGTTCGGCGCCGCCCGCCGGGTGCTGGCCGGCCACGGCCTGGAGGTGTTCGACGTCGCCGAGCTGCCCACCCACGGCGGCTCGCTGCGGGTACTGGCACGGCGGCAGGGCGACGGCGGCGAGCCGGTGGCGGCGCACGTCGAGGAGCTGGCCGCCCGCGAGCGGGCGCTGGGCTACGAGACCCTCGCCCCCTACGCCGGGTTCGCCGCCCGCGTGCAGGCGGCCAAGCGGCGGCTGCTCGCCTTCCTCATCGCGGCGCGCGAGTCGGGACGGCGGGTGGTGGGCTACGGCGCCCCGGCCAAGGGCAACACGCTGCTGGTGTTCAGCGGCGTCGGCCCCGACCTGCTCGAATACACCGTCGACCGCAGCCCGCACAAGCAGGGGCGTTACCTGCCGGGCAGCCGCATCCCCATCCACGCGCCCGAGCGCATCCTGGCGGACCGCCCCGACCACGTGCTGATCCTGCCGTGGAACCTGCGCGAGGAGATCGCCGCGCAGATGGCGGCGGTCCGCGACTGGGGCGGCAGCTTCCTGGTGGCCATCCCCGAGCTGGAGGAGCTGGCGTGACCTTCGAGACGCTGGCCATCGAGGGCGCCATGCTGATCCGTCCGCAGCGCCTGGAGGACGACCGCGGCTGGTTCGCCCGCGTCTTCTGCGCCGAGGAGCTCGCGCGCCAGGGGCTCGTGACGCGCTTCGTGCAGCACAGCCTGTCGCACAGCCGCGAGCGCGGCACCCTGCGCGGGGTGCACTGGCAGGCGGCGCCGCACGAAGAGGTCAAGCTGGTGCACTGCACCTCGGGGCGGATCTGGGACGTGCTGCTCGACCTGCGGGAGGGCTCGCCCAGCTACCGCCAGCACCTGGGGCTCGAGCTGTCGGCGTTCGACCACCAGCTGCTGTACGTGCCCCAGGGCGTGGCGCACGGCTTCCTGACTCTCACCGACCACACTGAGGTCTACTACCAGATGTCGGCCCCCTACCGTCCCGAGGCCGCCCGCGGCGTGCGCTGGGACGACCCGGCCTTCGGCATCGGCTGGCCGGAGCCGGTGCGGGTGATCTCGGAGCGCGATGCCACCTACCCCGACTTCGACGCCTGACGGCCCACCGCGACGGGTGAGCGACCTGCGCGCGGCCCTCGACCTGCCGGCCCTCGGCGCGGCGCTGCACGCCCAGGTGGTCGAGCTCTACCCCATCCCGCGCAGCCTCACCGGCCCGGGGCTGCGCCAGACGCTGGACTGGATCGGCGAGCGCCTGCCGCTCGCCCGCCACGAGGTGCCCACCGGCACCCGGGTGCTGGACTGGGAGGTGCCGCGCGAATGGCGGGTGCGGCAGGCGTGGGTCAAGGACCCCGCCGGCCGCACGGTGGTCGACTTCGCCCACCACAACCTCCACCTCGTCGGCTACAGCGCCCCGGTGCACGAGAGGATGCCGCGCGAGCGCCTCGACGAGCACCTGCACAGCCTCCCCGAGCACCCCGACTGGATCCCCTACCGCACCTCCTACTACCGCGAGACCTGGGGCTTCTGCCTGCCCCACCGGGTGCGCCAGAGCCTGCCGCCCGGCGAGTACGAGGTGCTGGTAGACAGCGAGCTCGTCCCTGGCGCCCTCTCCTACGGCGAGCTGCTGCTGCCGGGGGCCAGCGCCCGCCAGGTGCTGCTCTCCTGCCACCTCTGCCACCCCGCGCTCGCCAACGACAACCTGTCGGCGCTGGTGGTGGCAGTGGAGGTGGCGCGGCGGCTGGCCGAGATGCCCGCGCGGCGGCTCTCCTGGCGCTTCCTCTTCGCCCCCGGCACCCTGGGAGCCATCGCCTGGCTGGCCGCCAACCGCGACGCCGCCGCGCAGGTCGCGGCGGGGCTGGTGCTCGCCAACCTGGGCGACGGCGGGGCCTTCCACTACAAGCGCAGCCGCCGCGGGACGGCGTGGATCGACCGCGCCGTCGAGCAGGCGCTCGCCACCTCCGGCGAGCCGCACGGAGTGCGCGACTTCGTGCCCTTCGGCTACGACGAGCGGCAGTACAACTCCCCGGGGTTCGCCCTGCCGGTCGGCCTTCTCTCCCGCTCCCCCCACGGCACCTTCCCCGAGTACCACACCTCGGCCGACGACCCCTCGTTCGTGCGCCCCGAGTCGCTGGCCGGCGCCGTCGACCGCCTGCTGGAGATCGCCGCCGTGCTGGAGGGGGACCGCCGCTACCGCAGCCTCGCCCCCTACGGCGAGCCGCAGCTCGGCCGCCGCGGGCTCTACCGCCAGCTCGGCGGCGGCAGCGAGGGGCGGGAGCGGGAGCTGGCGCTGTTGTGGGTGCTCAACCTCTGCGACGGCGCCTGCTCGCTGCTCGACATCGCCCGCCGCGCCGGCATGCCGTTTGTGCGCATCGAGGCGGCCGCGGACGCCCTGCTGGCGGCGGGCCTGCTGGCGCCGGTCGACGACGAGGCGGCCGGGGAGGAGCCGTGAGCCTGGTGGCACCGTCCGAGCCGCGGGCCGGCGACGCCGCGGCGGCGGGCGGCGTCTCGCGGCGGCCCCGCCGACGGCGGCCGCTGCGCCGGCTGCTGCTGCTCGCCCTGCTCGCCGCGCTCGGATACGGCGGCTGGCTCGCCCTCACCTGGCCCGACGTCGCCGCCCTCGCCGAGGAGAACCCCACGACCACCGCCTTCGTGCAGCGCGCGCGGCGAGCGGCGCGGCGCGCGGAGCGTCCCGAGCCGCGCATCCTGTGGGTGCCCTACGCGCAGATCTCGCCGCACCTCAAGCGCGCCGTGCTCGCCGCCGAGGACATCGGCTTCTTCGACCAC
>DATKEH010000390.1:0-5327 GCA_035546355.1 Thermoanaerobaculia bacterium | reverse complement strand
CAGCCCGTGGCAGAAGTCCCGCGGGTCGCGCGGCAGCGAGTTGCGGTATCAGGCAAGGCGCGAGGAGGAGTCGATGCGGTGCTCATCGGCGACGACGAGTAACGCAGCCTGGTGCCGCAAATCGCTGCCGCCCTTCGGGTTTGCTTCGCCCTGACGGGCTCGCAGTCACGGCCTTCGGCCTTAGAGGCGGCGGCATGGGCCCATCTGCCTGCGTTGCGCCTCCTCGACGATAACCCAGTATCGCCTTCGTCGGCGCGCCTTGCATCTGGGCCCATGACGCTCGCAACGCGCCCCACGAGACTTCTGCCACGGGCTGCTAGGTTAGCCCGCGCGACGACCGGTCCCGCTCACAGGAGCCGCAGCTGAGGAGACCGCAGGACCCTCCACACCGCCTCCTCGACGGCGTCGACCCAACCGTGCCGATGGTGCGGCTCGAGCCGCAGGGGCTCGAGCCCGCGCCGCGCCAGCTCGCGGTCGAGCCGCTCCTCCACCAGCCGCTGGAAGGCGGGGTCGGCGGCGCGCACCCCGTCGGGGCTGGGGGCCGCCAGGGCGGGTACGTGCACCAGCAGGTCGTAGGTGCCCACCCACGAGTCGACCAGGGCCGTCAGCCCGGGCCGCTCGCCGGCGGCCAGCAGCAGGTAGACGTAGTTGTCGAGCACGCTGCGGTCGCACAGCACCACCGGGTAGCGGGCCGCCGCCAGGACCTCCTCGGCCACCTGCGTGTGGAGGATCCACGATTGCGCCGCCAGGCTGGTGTCCTCGTTGATCGCCAGCGGGCACCGCCGCGCCACCTCGTGGACCACCTCGAGGGCGACGTCGCCGCGCTTGAGCCGCGCGGCGAGATCGAAGCACAGCGTGGTCTTGCCCACGCCGTGGGTGCCGATGAAGGCGATCTTGGACGAGCCGGCAGCGGCGTCAGCCACCATGCGGGGAATGCTACCGCCTCGAGGCTTCCGGCCCGCAGCTCCCTATGCTGGCGCTGCGGCGGGCCGGCGTGCGGTGGCGAACACCCGGATCATCTCCCGGTTGAACGCCGGCAGGTCGTCGGGCTTGCGGCTGCTCACCAGCGTGCCGTCGACCACCACTTCCTGGTCCACCCAGTCCACGCCGGCGTTCTTCAGGTCCAGCTGGATGGTGTGGTAGGAGGTCATCCGGCGTCCGCGGGCCACCCCGGCGTCGATCAGCGTCCAGGGGCCATGGCAGATCACGGCGACCGGCTTGCCGGCGTCGAAGAACGCCGCGACGAACCGCTGCGCCTCGTCGACCCGTCGCAGCTTGTCCGGGTTCATCACCCCACCGGGCAGCAACAGCGCGTCGAAATCGGCGGGGTCGGCGCCGTCGAGCGGCACGTCGACCGGCACTTCTTCACCCCAGTCGGTGTGGTTCCAGCCCTTTACCTTGCCTTCGGCGGGCGAGACGACGCGCGGCGTGGCGCCGGCTTCTTCCAGCGCCTTGCGCGGCTCCTCGAGCTCCACCTGTTCGAATCCGTCGGCGACCAGGATGGCGACCTTCATGTCGTCGAGCTGGGCCATTGGTCGGGGTCCTCCTGTGGGTCGGTATCGGGTCGTCAGGTCGCGGATCGGGACGTGCAAGCCGGATGCCTTCGGCGCGGCGGGACGGCCGTCTCGCCCGCCGTGGCGGATTCGATACAGTGAGGCGTCGGGCAGCGGCGCGGCCGCGGCGCGGCCCGCCGAACCGGGAGGGAGCATGCAACGCCGGACCGATCGCCGCCCACGACCCCACCACCGCCCCGCGCCCTCGCTGCTCCTGCTTCTGCTCCTGCCGTCGATCCTGGCGTCGGCCTGCGCCGCCGTCCCGGGTGCGCCGCGCGGCGGGCCGGCCGCTACGCCGCCGGCGGCGGTCGCCGAGGTGCCCGACACCGAGATCTGGCTGGCGCCGCTACAGGGCGGCGCCGAGGCGCCGACGGTGGGCGAGCCGCGGAACATCACCCGCCGGCCGGGCTACGACAACCAACCGGCGTTCCTGCCCGACGGACACGGTGTGCTCTACACCGCCATCGGTGACGGCCAGGCCGACGTCTGGATCCACCTGCTACGCGGCGGCGGCCGCGCCCGCGTCACCGCCACCCCGGAGAGCGAGTTCTCGCCGACGCCGATCCCCGGCGAGGCGGCGATCTCGGTGGTGCGAGTGGAGAGCGACGAGAGGCAACGCTTGTGGCGCGTCTCCCTCGACCCGGGGCGCGACATCACCCTGCTGCTGCCCCATGTCGAGCCGGTCGGCTATCACGCCTGGGCCGACCCCACCACGGTGTTCCTGTTCGTCCTCGGCGAGCCCCCGGCCCTGCAGCGGGTGTCGCTGCCCGGCGGGCCGCCGCAGCTGGTCGCCCGCGACGTCGGCCGCTCGCTGCACCGCATCCCCGGGGAACAGGCGATGAGCTACGTGCAGCGGCAGGGGGAAGCGCTGTGGGTGACGCGATACGACCTGATCACCGGCGAGAGCGAGCCGCTGGTGCAGTTGCTGCCCGGCAGCGAGGACGTGGCCTGGGGCCCCGGCGGAACCCTCTGGTGCGGCCAGGGGAGCCGCCTGCTGCGCTGGCGGCAGGGGCAGGAGGGATGGCTGCTGGTGGCCGACCTCGCCCCCCAGGGGGTGGGGACCATCAGCCGCCTGGCGGTGCACCCGAAGGGGGAGCTCCTCGCCTTCGTCGCCACCACGGACGGCGCGGAGTAGCGGCCTGGACGAGACCCGATCGAATCCCCCCGGCGCCCTGCTAACCTCTCCGCCCATGGCCGAGCCCGAAGCATCCCCGGGCGCGCCGTCCGACCCCGGCGGCGACGCCGCCGGCGACTTCATCCGCGACATCGTCCGCCGTGACCTCGCCAGCGGCAAGCACGCCCGGGTGGTGACGCGGTTTCCGCCAGAGCCCAACGGCCACCTCCACATCGGCCACGCCAAGTCCATCTGCCTCAACTTCGGCCTCGCCGAGGAGCTCGGCGGAGTCTGCAACCTGCGCTTCGACGACAGCAACCCGTTGACCGAGGACATGGAGTACGTCGAGGCGATCCAGCGCGACGTCCGCTGGCTGGCTTTCGACTGGGGCGAGCGGCTGTACTTCGCCTCGGATTACTTCGACCGCCTCTACGCCCTGGCCGAAGAGCTGATCCGTCGCGGCAAGGCCTACGTCGACAGCCAATCGGAGGAGGAGATCCGCCGCCACCGCGGCACCGTCACCGAGCCGGGCGTAGCCAGCCCCTACCGCGAGCGGCCGCCGGACGAGAGCCTGGAGCTGTTCCGCCGCATGCGCGCCGGCGACTTCGCCGACGGTGCGCACGTCCTGCGGGCGCGAATCGACATGGCGGCGCCCAACATGAAGATGCGCGACCCGCTGCTCTACCGGATCCGGCACGCGCCGCACTACCGCCAGGGGGACGCATGGTGCATCTACCCGATGTACGACTTCATCCACCCCCTCTCCGACGCCTTCGAGGGGATCACCCACTCGTTGTGCACGCTCGAGTTCGAGAACAACCGCGAGCTGTACGACTGGCTGCTGGCCGCCCTCGACACGCCCGCGCCGCGGCCGCAGCAGATCGAGTTCGCCCGCCTCAACCTCTCCTACACGGTGATGAGCAAGCGCAAGCTCCTGCAGCTCGTCGAGGAGGGGCACGTCGGCGGCTGGGACGACCCGCGCATGCCGACGCTCGCGGGCCTGCGGCGGCGCGGCTACCCCCCTTCGGCGATCCGCGCCTTCTGCGACCTGATCGGGGTGGCGAAGGCCCACAGCACGGTGGACGTCGGCCTGCTGGAGCACGCCGTCCGCGACGACCTCAACCCGTCGGCGCCGCGGGTGATGTGCGTGCTGCGCCCCCTCAAGGTGGTGCTGACCGACTATCCCGAAGGCGAAGGCGAGTGGCTCGACGCGCCGCACTGGCCCCACGACGTGCCGCGGGAGGGGTCGCGGCCGGTCCCCTTCGGCCGCGAGCTATGGATCGAGCGCGACGACTTCCGGCCGGACCCGCCGCCCGGTTTTCACCGGCTGGCTCCCGGCCGCGAGGTGCGGCTGCGCCATGGCTACGTAATCCGCTGCCAGGAGGCGGTCCGAGACGCCGCCGGCGAAGTGGTCGAGCTGCGCTGCACCCACGACCCCGACACCCGCGGCGGCGGCACCCCCGACGGGCGCCGGGTGCCGGGGACGCTGCACTGGGTGTCGGCCGCGCACGCGGTGGACGTCACCGTGCGCCTGTTCGACCGGCTGTTCGGCGACGAGCAACCCGACCGCGGCAAGGGCGGACCGGATTTCCGCTCCTTCCTCAACCCCGACTCGCTGACGGTGCTGGAGGGGTGCAAGCTGGAGCCGGCCGCCGCCGAGGCCACGCCGGGCAGCCGCCTGCAGTTCGAGCGCCTGGGGTACTTCCTCCTCGACGAGCAGGACTCGCAGCCGCAGCGGCTGGTCTTCCACCGCATCGTCACGCTGCGCGATACCTGGGCGCGGATCAGCCAGCAGCGGGAGGCGGCGGACTCCGCACCCGCACGGGCCGCGCCCGCACCCCCTGCGGCCGCTCCCTCCCACTCCCCCGCCGACCCCCTGGCCGGTCTGTCGCCGGACCAGCGCCGGGTGGTGGCGGACTTCGCCGGCGGCTTCGACCTGCCCCTCGACGACGCGCGCACCCTGACCTCCGACGCCGCGCTGGCGCAGCTGTTCGAGGAGGCGGTGTCGCGCCATCGCAACCCGCAGGGCATAGCCAATCTGCTGGTCAACGAGCTGCTGGGAGCGCTCGCCGGGCGGCCGCCGGCGAGCCTGCCGTTTCGCGGTGACGCCATCGGCGAGCTGGTCGCTCTGACCGACGAGGGCACGATCTCGACGGCCATCGCCAAGGAGGTGTTGGCGGCGATGGTCGCCGGCGAGGGGACGGCGGGGGAGATCGTCGCCAGGCGCGGCCTGGAGCAGGTGCGCGATCGCCAGGCGCTGGCGCCGGTGGTGCACCGGGTGGTGGCGGCCCACCCGGACAACGCCCGCGCCTACCGCCGGGGCAAGAGCGGGCTTCTCGGCTGGTTCGTCGGCCAGGTGATGCGCGAGACCGGAGGGCGGGCAAACCCCCAGCTGGTCAACCAGCTGCTGGAGGAGGAGCTCACCGCCGGCCGGGAGTGAGACCGGGCCGGCTCATGCCAGCAGCGCGAGCCGTTCGGCGGTGCTGACGGTGAGCGCGTCCAGCAGCCGGACCACCCGCTCCAGGTTGGCGGGCACCTCCTGCCCCATCTGCTCCGGCGTGAGGGTCGGGCTGCAGAGCTGCTCGCAGCAGGAGACCAGCTTCGGCCGCACCTCCGCCGGGACGCCGCCGAAGCTCTCGACCACCTCGAGCCGAGGGACC
>DATKEH010000389.1:0-2708 GCA_035546355.1 Thermoanaerobaculia bacterium | reverse complement strand
CGACCGATCGCCGCATCGGCCCGCTGCCGACCGAGCGCCGGGTGAGCTACTCCGTCGGCGCCGGCAGCATGCCGCGCCCCAGCCGCACGTTCGACTACCCGGTGGCGAGCGCCGACGAGGTCGACCTGTGGCAGGGCCTGGGGATCGCCTTCGACCCCAGCGACGAGAGCTCGATGGCCGCGGCCCGCGCCGAGGCCGAAGGGATCATCCGCCAGACCCTGCAGATCAAGACCGTGCCGGACCCCCAGATGGTGGGCTCCGAGATCGATTTCGTGGCCGGGGACGTGTTCCACGCCGAGCCGCTGCTGCTGCGGCAGCCGGACCGCTTCGCCTACCTCGCCAACGACCTGGAGAGCAACGGCAAGGCCTGCAACGACGCCACCGACCCAAACCCCGGCTACCGCTGCTTCTTCGAGCGCCATCGCCGCCGCCGGCAGGTGCTGATCGCCGGCAGCAACGACGGTCAGCTCCACGCCTTCGAGGCCGGCCGTTTCGACGGCGGCGTGTCCGGCGGCCGGGTGACCGGAGTCTACGACCGCGGCACCGGGGGCGAGCTCTTCGCCCACATCCCGCGCCCCATGCTGCAGCACGTCGCCGAGATGACCCTGGCGGATCACGGCTTCGGCATCGACCTGGCTCCGGTGGCCGACGACGTGTTCGTCGACCCCTCCCACGGCGGCACCCCGACGCCGGCCGACCGCGAGTGGCGCACGGTGGTGTTCGGCGGCTACCGCAGCGGCGGGCCGGGAATCTTCGCACTCGACCTCACCCAGCCCGACCACCTGAGCGAGAGGACGGTGACCAACCTCGCCGGGCAGACAGACGTCGCCTACCTCCCCGTTCGCGGAGACGACTACGTGCCCTCGTGCACCACGGGCTACTCGGCGGAGGCCTGCGGGGCGCTGCCCTACCCCGCCGTGCTGTGGGAGTTCTCGGACCAGTGCGTGGACGGCAGCACCAGCACTCTCGTCCCCTGCGACGACGACGGCAACGGCCAGCCGGACCTCGGGCTCTCCTGGTCCAAGGTCAACAGCGGCCGGGTGCGGGTGACCGCCGGGGACGACGTCGAGACCCGCTACGTGGTCGTCTTCGGCGGCGGCATCGACCCCGACAACCCCGACGTGGTGGGCAACTTCCTCTACATGGTCGACGTGGAGACCGGCGAGACCCTGTACAAGCGCGCGGTGGTGGGGGCGGTCCCCGGCGAGCCGGCGGCGGTGGACAGCGACGGCGACACCTTCCTCGACACCGTCTACGTCGGCACCACGGCGGGGAAGCTCTACAAGGCCGACATCTCGGCGGCGGCGACCCTGGATGCGACCACCGGCCGCGTCGCCGCCACCGACTGGGCGCTCTTCGAGGTCTTCGACACCGGCGGGCGGCCCATCTTCTACCCGCCGGCGGTCCTCTTCGTGGCCAGCAGGGACGCCTTCGCCCTGGCCATCGGAACCGGCGAGCGCCGGGAGCTGTTCGCCGACCAATCGCCCGCCGGCGGCCGCCTCTACCTCGTCCTCGACGACGGGCTCGCCGCCTCGGACCCGGAACTGCCGCTCACCGCGGCCCAGTTCCCAGCGGTCGTCGCGGCCACCGACCCGAACACCGCGGACAACTTCCTGCTGGCCCCGGAGCCGGACAAGAGCGCCGGCTGGGTGCTCGAGCTGGCGGCGAACGAGAGGCTGGTCAGCGACGTCCTCGCCATCTCCGGCGTCCTCAGCTTCGCCACCTTCCTGCCGTCGACCGACCCCACCACCTGCGCCGGCGCCGGCGACGGCAGCATCTACAGCCTCCTCGCCACCAACGCCAACGGCCTGGGCACGCGGCCGCGCAGCGCCACCTTCGCCGACAAGTTCGTCAACGCGCCGCGGGTGATCCCGTCGAGCAGCAGCGAGACGGTGCTGGGCGAGGGGGTCGTCGATCCCTTCGCGACGACCGACATGCGGGCGGTGAGCCAGAGCCTGCAGACCCTGTTCCCCGACCGCTGCCGGTTCGGCAACTTCGGCCAGAGGCTGTCGACCACCCTGACGGACACCGGCCAGGTGGCGGTGGTCGAGATCCCCGTCTGCGTGCTGCCGAAGAACTGGAAGGAGTTCTGAGGAGCCGGGTGGCGTCGCGACGGGTCGTAGGGGCCGGCCCTCCGCGCCGGCCCGGGGCGGGGGCTCAGTGCACGCTCTCGTCGCTCCCGGGGCGGCGACGGGGGTGGAGCTCCTCGCGCAGCGCGGCGAGCTCGGCGGCCAGCCGCTCCTCCTCGTCCCAGCGCCGCTTGACGGCGGCGTCGCGCTGCCGGCGGCGGGCGATGGCGGCCAGCGCCAGCAGGGTCACCGCCGCCCATAGGGTGGCGCCGCTGGAGAGGAACGGCAGCCAGCGGTAGAACAGGCGGAAACGGCGCCAGAAGCCCTCCTCGAAGCGCGGCAGCGCGGTGCCGGTGGCGGCGGCGAAGGCCGCCGGGAAGGGCTCGCCGCGCCGCACGCGGGCGGCGATGGCGGCGATCGCCTCGGCGCCGTGGCGCTGCACCAGGTGCTGGGCCAGCGCCCCGGCCACCGCGTAGGCGGTGGAGATCGAGTAGCCCTCGCCGGCGAACGCCGCCTCCAGCTCGGCGGTCGACGCCGGCACGCCCGAGACGCCGCCGAGCAGCAGGCGCGAGCGGTCCTCCAGCGACCAGCCGCGCGAGGCGAGCAGCGCCACCCCCTCGTGGAACCAGCGCGGCAGCT
>DATKEH010000388.1:0-10304 GCA_035546355.1 Thermoanaerobaculia bacterium | reverse complement strand
ACGCACCTTGCCCAGCATCCGTGAGATGTTGCTGCGGGCGCCACGCCGCACGAACTTGCGCAGGCTGTCGCTGAGCACGTCGACCCGGCGGTTGAGGGTGGCGGTCTCCATCGCCGCGCCATGCTACCACGCGAAGGTGCGACGTGATGTAGGCAAGTCGCTATCCTTCAATGATTTGAGGGATCTGCCCCGGGAAGGGACCGGGTCGTGGTAGATTGCCGCGGTCCGGCGCAACGGCAGCCGCTCCCCCCTCGCCGGCGACGACGGACGCCCGCGGCCCGTAAGAGAAACGACTCCATGCCTCGCCGCCTCCATGCCCTCGCTGTGGCCGCCCTGATGGGCTCTTCCGCCGCGCCCCTGGCGGCCCAGGAAGCCGAGGCGGCCGCGGCCCAGCTGGTGGTGCTGTCGGCCCGCGCCCATCTCACCACCGGCATCCTGGTGGTCCGGGGGCTCGACTTCGGCGACCCGCCGCCGACGGTGACCCTGGGGTTCGAGGATCTCGAGGTCCTCGCCCACGGCAGCGACTGGCTGGAGGCGGCGCTGCCGGCCGGCGTCGATGCCGGGACGCATCTGCTGATCGTGGCGCGCGGCAGCGGGCTCGCGGAGTACGACGTCTTCCACGTCACGGTGCCCGAGCCGCTGCTGGAACGCCTGGCGGTGGCCGAGCGCCGCGAGCCGGGACCGCCCGGCCCTCGCGGCCAGGCCGGGCCGCCAGGCCCCAGCGGACCGCCGGGGGAGGCAGGCGCCACGGGGCCCATGGGCCCCCAGGGTCCGGCCGGCCCGTCGGGGCCACCGGGGCCGTCTCTGCTCGCTACCGTCGCCGGCCGTAGCTGCCCCGCGGGGACCGCGCTCACCGGTTTCGGTGCCGCCGGTGAGCTGCTGTGCGCTCCCCTCACTGCTGGCGGTCCGGCGGCGACGCTCGGCCCAGCCACCGGCGCGCCCCCGCTGGCCGCCGCCTCGGCGGCGCCCGCCACCGGCCTGGAGGCGGCCGCCTGCCGGAGGGAAGACCTCGCCTGGGGCGGCGCCGACCTCCCCGACCTGCTGACGCCGCAGGTGCCGGTGCTGGCGGGCTATCCGGAGACGCGCGGCGGGGCGCTCGCCGGGGCCTTCGGTGCGGACGACGTCGACCGCCTCGCCCTCGCCGCCGTCGAGGAGGACCGGCGCTTCTGCCTCTCCGACCGCTTCGAGCGTCCCATCGTGGCTACCCTGGCGCTGGAGAGCGAGGGCGCCCCGGCGCGGCTCTGCGCCTGCTGGTCGTCGGCCACGGTGCCGTGCGACAAGACGAGGAACCGATGCGTCACCGCGCTCCCTGGCGAGACGGCCCGTCTCGTCCTCGCCCTGCCGATGACCTGCGGCGCGGTCGACGAGGCGTTCCTCGACGTCGAGATGCGGCCGGCGGGAGCCGGTGAGGCTTGCGCCACCTGGCGCCTGGACTGGTCGATCCGGGAGTAGCGCTCGCGGCCGCGGCGGCGCCCGGCCCCTCTTCCCCCGGCGCTACCCCGGCAGCCGGGCGTGCACCTCACGGGCCAGCTCGGCGAGGATGCGCGGGTTCTCCCGCCACTGCGCTTCCACCCGCACGTGCAGCTGCAGGAACACCCGGCGGTCGAGGAGCTCCTCGAGGTCGAGGCGAGCGGCGGTGCCGATGGCCTTGACCCGCTGGCCCCCGGCCCCCACCACGACCTTCTTCTGCCCCGGACGCTCGACGAGGATCGACGCCCAGATGCGCACCAGGCCGGTGTCGGGGTCCTCCTGCCAGCGGTCCACCACCACCGCCGTGGAGAAGGGGATCTCCTCGCCGGTCTGGGCCAGCACCTTCTCGCGGATCCTCTCGGCGGCGAGGAAGCGCTCCGGATGAACCGTCAGCAGCTCGGGGTCGTAGAGCGGCGGCCCCTCCGGCAGGCGCGCGAACAGCATCTCCAGCAGCGCCTCGCACCCCTCCCCGGTCAGCGCGGAGACGGGCAGGATCTCGGCGAAGACGCCGCTGTCACCGTAGCGCTGCATCAGCGGCAGCAGCCGTTCCTTGCGGATGGCGTCCAGCTTGTTGAGCAGCAGCAGCCGCGGCGCCGACAGGCGAGACACCAGCTGCAGCAGGAACTGGTCACCGCGGCCGAACGGCTCGCCGGCGTCGACCAGCAGACAGGCGACGTCGGCGCTCCCCATGGCCTCCTCGGCCTCCTGCACCATGCCGCGATTCATGCGGTGCACCGGCTTGTGGATGCCCGGGGTATCGAAGAAGACGATCTGGCCGCGCGGCTCGGTGAGGATGCCGACGATGCGGTTGCGGGTGGTCTGCGGCTTCTCCGAGACGATGGCGATCTTCTCCGCCAGCAGACGGTTCAGCAGGGTCGACTTGCCGGCGTTGGGACGGCCTACCAGCGCGACGGTGCCGGCCCTGCCACCGCTACCCGGCCCCTGGAGCGACCGACGAGTCGAGTCTCCGGGGCCCATTCACGCCTCCTCCGGCGCCGCCACCGGCGGCTGCAGCCGTGAGATCCGCACCCGCCGCGCGCGGCGCTCGTCGGCGCCCTCGACCAGGAACTGCAGGCCGTGCGCCACCACGCTCTCCCCCACCCGCGGGATGTGGCCGAGGAGCCCGAACACCAGCCCCCCCACCGTCTCCCACTCGTCGTGCTCGATGCGCACGTCGAGCAGCTCCTCGAGCTCCTCGAGATGGGTGCGGCCGTCGACGCGCCAGCTGCCGTCGGGGAGCTGTACCTCCTCGGGCTCGGCGCGATCGTGCTCGTCGGAGATCTCGCCGAAGATCTCCTCGAGGAGGTCCTCGATGGTGACCAGCCCCTGGGTGCCGCCGTACTCGTCCACCACCGCCGCCACCTCCTGGTGGCGCTCCTGGAGCTCCCGCAGCAGCAGCGCCAGGGACTTGGTCTCGGGGACGACGTGGATGGGCTGGAGGAATGCCTCGACGCCGTTCGCGCCGCCGCGGTGGACGATGCGCAGCAGATCGCGGACATGGACGAAGCCGACGATGTCGTCGATCGACTCGCGGTACAGCGGGATGCGGGAGTGTCCCGAGCGCAGCACGATCTCCACCAGCTCGCCGGGAGCCGCGGTCAGGGGCGCGCAGACCACGTCGATGCGGGGCGTCATCACGCTGCGTACCTGGGTGTCTCCGAAGTGGACCAGCCCGCGTAGCAGCTCCTCCTCCCCCGCCTCGAGGATCCCCTCCCGGCGACCGAGGTCGACGTAGGCCTCGATCTCGCCGCGCGTCGCCTCCTCGAGCCCGGTCGTCTCCCCCTCCGGCCGCGGCAGCAGCGGCGCCATCAGCGGCAGCAGCGGACGCAGCGGCAGGTGGAGGGCGCGGTACAGGGGCGTCAAACGGCGCAGGGCCAGCTCCGGCTGGCGGCCGACGAGATGGCGGTTGAGCACCTCCACCGCCGCCAGCCACAGGGCCGTGCCGCCGACCGCCCAGGCGAATCCACCGGCAGCCCCGGCCACGAGCAGCAGGTGCAGCAGCAGAGCGAAGACGGCGATCGCCGCCAGGCGCGCCAGCACGCTGAGCAGGAACCGGAACGCCTCGAAACGCGGAGTGCGCGTGTAGAGGACGCGCAGGCCACCGCCGGCCTCCTCGGCCCAGTGGCGCAGCCGTATCGGCCCGCTGCGCTCCACCAGTGCGGTGAGTATGGCCAGCAGGGCCATCACCAGGGCCGCCACCCCCGTCGCCACCAGCCCGACACCCAGCTCAGCCATCGATCCACCGCCGGCGGAGGCCGCGTTCGAGCCTTTCCATCTCCCCCTCGTCGCGCTCGTGGTCGTAGCCGAGCAGGTGCAGCACGCCGTGGAGGAGCAGCAGGCGGATCTCCCGGCGCGCGTCGTACCCCCTGGCGGCGGCCTGGCGCCGCGCCGCGGGCACCGACAGCGCCAGATCGCCGAGGTGAGGCCCTTCGGGCGTCTCGTCGCCGTGAAACGACAAGACGTCGGTCGCGGCGTCCTTGCCGCGGTACTCGCGATTCAGCCGCCGGATCGTCCGGTCGCCGGTGAACAGCACGCCGAGGCTGGCGCCGGCAGCTCCCTGGCTCGCCAACAGCCGCGCCAGCCAGGGGCGCAGCTCTCGCAGCCGCACTTCGGGGAAGCGGCTGGTGCAGCGTAGTGACAGTTCAGGAGCCGGCCCGGGCTCCTCCATCACCGGTTCAGACGGACCACCCGTTCCGCCGGTGGGCCATCGACCGCCGGGACAGCCCCGGAGGCGCCCTCGGAGGGCGACCCTGGCTCAGCCATGGGGGGCGGCACCTCTGCGGTCTCGCCGGTTCGGCGCTCGCGCCGTCGCTCGTTGAAGTCGAAGCCGGGGTAATCGAGCCGCCGATGGTGGATGTGGCTCAGTACGTGCTGGAAGGCCTCGGCGGCCTGCTTGAGGTCGCCGAGCGTCAAGTCGGTGTCGTCCAGCTGCCCATCGCGCAGGCAGTCGTCGGTGATCGCCTTGATCACCGTCCGGATCTTCGCCGAGCCGGGATCCTCCAGCGAGCGACAGGCGGCCTCGACACCGTCGGCCAACATCAGTACGCCCATCACCTTGTTGTGCGGCCGTGGCCCGGGGTAGCGGAACTTCTCCTCCGAGACCTCACCCGCCCCGGGGGCCTGCATCTCCTTCGCCTTGCTGTAGAAGTAGCTGATCACCCGCGTCCCATGGTGCTCGGCGATGGCGGCGAGGATCGGCTCCGGCAGGTGGTGCTCCCGCGCCAGCTCCAGCCCGTCCTTGACGTGATTGATGAGGATCAGGGCGCTCATCGACGGCAGCAGCTTGTCGTGGCGGTTGTGCCCCGGCCGCTGGTTCTCGACGAAGTACTCGGGGCGAAAGATCTTGCCCACGTCGTGATACAGCGCACCGGTGTAGGCCAGCACCGAGTCCGCGCCGATCGCCTCGCATCCCACCTTGGCGAGGTTGGCCACCATCAGCGAGTGCTGGAAGGTGCCGGGCGCCTCGAATGCCAGCCGCCGCAGCAGCGGCAGGTTGGTGTTGGCGAGCTCCACCAGCTTGATGCCGGTGGTCACCGAATAGACGCTCTCCAGCACCGGGATGAGGAAGCTCACCACTGCCGAGACCAGTACCCCGGAGACCAGGGCGCAGAGCACCTGGAGGCCGAGCTGGGCGGCGCCCCCAGCCGACCCGCCGGCGATGGCGATGAGCATCAGCACGGTGACGACGTTCACCAGGCCCACCACGGCACCCGCCCGCACCAGCAGCGAGCGCTGGCGGAGCTGGAAATGGTCCACCGTCAGGATCGCCGCCAACGACCCCGCCATGGTGTAGACCACGATCTCCCACGCCGCCTCTTCGAAGAGCAGGCCAGCCAGCAGCGAGAAGGACAGCGCCATGAGCAGCGCCAGGCCCCTTCCGTACACCAGCACCGTTACCAGCGCCAACGCCGCGAACGGGATGGCGAAGTAGTAGCTCGTCGCCGAGTTGAAGGGGGTCGTCTGGATGGACGCTCCCAACCCGGCGGCCAGCAGCTGGCACAGCTTGGCGCCCAGGACGCTGACCAGCAGGAGGAGCAGGGCCTCCCCCAGCACCGTGCGGCGCTGGGTCTGCGCCACGCGTTCCTTGCGGATTCCCAGCCACAGCACCAGCGCGACGAGGGCCAGGAACAGGAAGATCCCCAGAGCCGGCAGCAGCCGCGAGCGCAGGCTGCGGTCGCCACGCAGCTGACCGATGAGGTGTGCCGCCTGGGGGTCGATCTGGTCCCCCTTGCGGACGATCATCTGCCCCTGCCGCAGCCGGTTGTAGACCGTCTCCACCGACGCCGCCGCAGCCTGCTGGCGCCGCACCGTCTCGCTCTGGTTGAGGTGCAGGTTGGGGGAGACGTTGGCGGTCAACAGCTCGAGCAGCGCGGCGCGCGCGGTACCGTCGTAGTCCGACCAGCTGCGGATCTCCGCCGCCAGCAGCTCCTGCACGTCGTCGGGGTAGTCCAGGTAATCGTAGAGGTCGAGCTCCCGCTTCTCCTGCCCGGTGGCCAGGTTGCGCAGCCGGATGCCGCGAGTACGGTTCTCGAGGAGCACGTTCTTGCCGGCCACCGCACCGCGGCCCAGCGCCTGCGCCAGGGCGCCGCGCAGCCGATCCTCGATTGCTGGCGAGAGCTCGTGCTCGAGCAGCACGTCGAGCTGGCCGGGGGTCACCTTGAACGTGGGCGCCGCCCGCTGCACGTCCGCGACCAGCCTCTCGCGATCGACCGGCTCTCCGGTCTGCTCGCTCCCCCCCACGGCCGCCTGCCCGAGGGTGAACACCCGCCCCACGTCCGCCAGCGTGCGATCGAGGGCGGCGGCGTCGAGATCGTAGACCGGCAGCACCTCGTCACGCGCCCGCCGACGCTTCTCCTCCGTGGCCTCGGCGTCGGCGACCAGCGCGTCGCGAGGCGCGACGAAGTCGCGGGACGCCACCGCTCCCACCTCCGCCTCGCGGTCGAAGCCCACCGTCCCGACCGGCAGCAACGCCCAGGTGCTGCCCGCGAGGAAGAGGAAGATCCAGAACGGGTCCCAGGCGAGGAGGTCCTGCCAGCGCTCCTTGACCCCGCGAGTGACCCGCGACCAGCGCACCGTGCCGGTCCTGGCGACGGAGACCGTGCCGGTGCGGCTGGGGCGCCTCTCCTTGCTCGATTGGCCCATCGTACGCGTCAGCGGCTCCCGCTGCCGACCGGCTCCGCCTCGGTGCGGGCGGCTGCGAGCCCCTCCTGCCGCCGGCGGTCGTGGCGGTCGTAGGCGGCGACGATCTTCTGCACCAGCGGATGGCGCACCACGTCGCGGTCGGTGAAGTAGATGAAGGAGATCCCTTCGACCCCCGTGAGCACGGTCTCGGCTTCGCGCAGGCCCGGCACCTTGCCCGGCGGCAGGTCGACCTGCGTCAGGTCACCGTTGATCACCGCCTTGGAGCCGAAGCCGATGCGGGTCAGGAACATCTTCATCTGTTCGCTGGTGGTGTTCTGCGCCTCGTCCATGATGATGAAGCTGTCGTTGAGCGTGCGGCCGCGCATGAACGCCAGCGGCGCCACCTCGATGACGCCCTTCTCCAGCATCCGCGACACCTTGTCGAAGCCGATCAGGTCGTACAGCGAGTCGTAGAGCGGCCGCAGGTACGGGTTGACCTTCTCCGCCAGGTCGCCGGGCAGGAAGCCCAGCTTCTCGCCCGCCTCTACCGCCGGCCGGCAGAGGATGATGCGGCGCACCTGCTGCTCGGCCATCGCCGCCGCCGCCATCGCCACCGCCAGGTAGGTCTTGCCGGTGCCCGCCGGGCCGATCGCGACCACCATGTCGTGCTCGAGCATCGCCTGCAGATAGCGCTGCTGGTTGAGGCTCCGCGGGCTCGCCACCCGCCGCACGGTCGCCAGCAGCCCTTCGCCGGAGAAAAACTGCGCCAGCGACGCTTCGGGGTCCTCGCGCAGCACCCGGATGGCGGTCTGGATCTCGTGGCCGCGGAACCGATGCCCCGCCCGCAACAGCTCGGAGAGCTGCTCGAGCAGCCTCTCGACCATGGCCGCCGCCGCCGGCTCTCCCTCGACCGCGACGACGTTGCCGCGCGCGCTGAGGCGGACGCCGAAGGCCTGTTCGATGCGCCCCAGGTTCTCGTCATGGACCCCGAAGAGGGTGTCGAGACCCTCTTCGGCCAGCGTGATCTGCCTCATCGGGGGCCTCGGAAGGGGTGTTTCATCGCGGCTGGCGATACCGCCGCCAGGGCGGTGAGGACACTGCTGTATCGGGGCGATTGCACGGTCCGCGCCATGGGGGTCAGACGGCCGATTGTATCAGGCCGCTACTCGTCGTAGCGGTAGAACCCGCGGCCGCTCTTGCGCCCGAGCCGGCCGGCCTGGACCATCTGCTTGAGCAGCGGCGGGGGCGCGAAGCGCTTCTCCCGGTACTCTTCGAACATGATGTCGGCGATCGCATGGGTGGTGTCCAGTCCGACGAAGTCGAGCAGCGTGAAGGGCCCCATCGGGTGGCCGGTACCGAGCCGCATCGCCTTGTCGATGTCCTCGACGCTACCGACCCCCTCCTCGTGCGCCCGGACGGCATCGAGGAGGTAGGGGACCAGCAGGCGGTTGACGATGAACCCGGAGTTGTCCTTGCAGGCCACGGGCTCCTTGCCGAGGCTGCGACAGAACTCGACGGCGGTGTCGAAGGTCTCGTCGGAGGTCAGCAGCGTCCGCACCACCTCGACCAGCCGCATCACCGGCACCGGGTTGAAGAAGTGCAGGCCGACGAAACGCTCGGGGCGGGTGGTGGCCACGGCCAGCTGGGTGATCGTCAGCGACGAGGTGTTGCTGGCCAGCAGCGCCCCCTCCTGGACCTCGCGATCGACGGCGCGGAACGTCTGGCGCTTCTCCTCCAGGTTCTCGACGATCGCTTCGATGACCAGGTCGCAGTCGGCGAGCAATCCGAGGTCGACGGCGCCGCTCAGCCTTCCCAGGGCCTCCTCCCGCGCCGCCGCCTCGAGCTTCCCCTTGGCCACGGCCCGCTCCAACGAGGAGTGGATCCTCTCCAGGCCCCGCTCCAGGAGGTCTTCGCTCACCTCGCGGACGACCGTCTCGTATCCGGCGCGCGCACACACCTCGGCGATGCCCGAGCCCATCAGGCCGCAGCCGAGGACACCGATCTTGTCGAGTTTCATGGGTCGCAGACCTCCGCGGTTGTCGGTCGAGCCGCCGGGCGAGACCGTCTCCGCCCGCGCCTCTCGTAGGATCCGTGGCCTACTCTCTCACGGTCTGCGGCGGAGGCGCGCCCCACCGGCGCCCGGGAGCGGGATTTCACCGCCGGGGGTGCTCGCCGCCTCGGCGTTCGCGGATCTCGCGCTCCCCGTCGGGCAGGATCGAGATCTCCAGGGCGACGGCATCGGGGACGGCGAACGGCAGGCGTTCCGCCCACTCGACCACCTTGACCCCGGCGCCGGCGAGCACGTCCTCCAGCCCGGCGGCCAGGGCTTCGTCCGCCGACAGCCGGTAGAGGTCGACGTGCACCAGCTGGCCGCCAGGGCCGCGGTGCTCGCGCACCAGGGTGAAGGTGGGCGACTGCACCTCCCGTGGCTCGATGCCGAGCCCCGCCGCCACCCCCTGGGCGAGCACGGTCTTGCCGGCGGCCAGGGGGGCGTACAGCAGCAGCGTTCCGTCCGGGGTGAGGCGGCCGGCCAGCTCGCGCCCGAGCTCCCGCGTCGCCTCGGGCGATCCACTGCGCCAGGTCGTCATCCCGCGATGCGCCGCCAGCAGCGCCGCCGCACCCCTCCGCCGCCCGCGGCGGCCACCTGCTCGAACGCCGCGCCCAGCTCGTCCAACAGGTCGGCCGCCGCCAGCGCCCGCTGCCCCCGCCTCCCCGCCGCAAGGTCGCCGGCGAGGCCGTGGACGTAGGCTCCCAGCCCCGCCGCCCGCGCGGCGGCGAATCCCTGCGCCAGCAACGCCGACAGGACGCCGGTGAGGACGTCGCCGGTTCCTCCCGTCGCCAGGCCCGGATTTCCCGTCGGATTGATCCAGATCCCTCCTTCGGGAGCGGCGACCAGCGTCTGGTGCCCCTTGAGCACCACCACGGCGCGGCAGCGGTCGGCGGCTTCGCGGGCGGCGCCGAGCCGGTCGGCGACCACCTCGTCGGTGGCGCGAGCGAGCAGTCGCCCCAGCTCGCCGGCGTGCGGGGTGAGGACCGTCGGCGCCCGCCGCTGGCGGAGCGCCTCGCCGCCGCCCGCGAAGGCGTTGATGGCGTCGGCGTCGAGCAACAGCGGCAAGGGACAGCGCAGGGCGATGTCGCGGATCGCGGCCCCGGTCTCGCCGGCGGTCCCCAGCCCAGGCCCCATGCCCAGCGCATCGCGCCCCTCACAGGCGGCCAGGGCGGCCTCGACGGCGCCGGCGCCGAGCCGCCCCTCGCGAGCGGGCAGCGCCAGGGTCATCGACTCGAGCGAGCCCCCGTCGACGGTGGCGAGCAGCGGCTCGGGGACGCCTACGGTGACCAGCCCGGCGCCGCTGCGGACCGCCCCCCGGGCAGCGAGGATCGCCGCCCCGGCCTTGCCGGCGGACCCGGCCACCAGCAGCAGGTGCCCGAAGTCCCCCTTGTGCGCTTGCCGCCGGCGCGGCGCCAGCAGCGGGGCGAGCTCCTCGGCCAGCAGCAGGTGGAGATCGCCGTCGGCCTCCTCTACCACCCACGGTGGGATGCCGAGGTCGGCGACCACCAGCTCGCCCGCGGCTCGTGCCGCCGGCGCTAAAAGCAGGGCCACCTTCGGCGCCGCGAAGGTGACGGTCAGGTCGGCCTGCACGTGGGGCCCGGGAGGCTCGGCACGGCCGGCGTCGAGGCCGCTCGGCAGGTCCACCGCCACCACCGGGGCAGCG
>DATKEH010000387.1:0-13101 GCA_035546355.1 Thermoanaerobaculia bacterium | reverse complement strand
GACCGATGCCAGAAGCTCCCCGCATCGACGTCGAGGAGGCCCGCCGCAAGGTGGAGTCCGGCGCGACGCTGTTGGTGTGCGCCTACGACGACGAGGAGAAGTGCCGCAAGCTCGCCCTCGAGGGCTCCATCACCCTGCAGGAGCTCGAGACGCGGCGCCCCGGCCGCGACCAGGAGATCATCTTCTACTGCGCCTGACCGCAGGAGGCCACTTCCGCCGGTCGGGCGGAAGAGTACGCGCAGAAGGGGTTCGACGAGGTCAAGGCGTTGCAAGGAGGCGTCGAGGCCTGGCGCGAGGCCGGCCAGCCGATGGCGACGCGCTGAACCGCCCGGCCGGGGCCGTGGAGTCGGGGCAGGGCCGTCCGAGGCGGAGCCTCATCCCTGCCGCAGGCTGTCGAGGATCGCCTCGAAGCGGGGGTGGCCGCGCAGCGGGTCGAGGTCGCTGTCGTGCTCCATCCACTGCCGGGTGCCGTAGGAGCCGCGAGCCCCGGCCTCCAGGCAATCCAGCGCCCGCTCGAGGTCGCCAACCAGCGAGTAGAAGCAGCCCAGGTTGTAGTTTACCGCCGGCTCGTCGGCGTCGAGCGCCAGCGCCCGGGCCGCCCACCGGCGGCCCTCCTCGGGATCGCCCAGCACCACCCAGGCCCCGGCCCCGAGATAGAGGATGCGGGCATCTCCGGGATTGAGCTCGAGGTGCCGCTGCGCGCGCTCCAGGCCGCGACGCGCCGCCGACGCCTCCCCTACGAACGTCCGGTAGACCTGCATCACCAACAGCAACGCCTGCGCGTCCTCCGGGCGCATGCGAGCGGCTTCCTCGAACAAGCGCGCCGCCTTCTCCATCTTCCCCTGCAGCACCGCGTCGCGGGCGTAGAGGTAGTAGCCGTCGAACAGCTTCGGATCCAGACGCAACGCGGTCTCGTACTCCTTCTCCGCCTCGTCGTGGCGCCCGTTCAGCGACAGGGCCAGCGCCCGGGAGACGTGGGCCTCGGCCAGGTCCGGCGCCAGCTCCAGGGCGCGGCGGCTGGCTCGCTCGGCCCGCTCGGCGTGCTCCGGCAGGGTCTCGAAGTAGAGGTGCAGGGTCGAGGAGGCGTCGGCGATGCCGGCATGGGCCAGCGCGTAGCCGGGGTCCAGCTCGGCCGCCCGCTCGAACAGCGCCCGAGACTGCTTCAGGACGCGCCGGCCGTAGTCATGGAACAGCCGGCGCCCCCTGAGGTACTGCTCGTAGGCCTCGAGGCTGCGCGCCGGCGGCCGCTGGATGGCCTGCCGCTCGCGCGGCGTCAGGATGAGCCTCAGCGCCGCCGCCACGCTCTCGGCGATCTCGTCCTGGATGGCGAACACGTCCTCGAGCTCGCGATCGTAGGTCTCGCTCCACAGGTGGAACCCGCCGGCGACCTCGATGAGCTGCGCCGTCACCCGCAGCCGGCTGCCGGCCTTGCGCACGCTGCCCTCCAACACCGACTCGACACGCAGCCGCTCGCCGATGGCGGCCATGTCGGCCGCGCCCTGGAACTGGAACGAGGCGGTGCGCGACGCCACGTGCAGCCCTTCGAGCTTGGCCAGGCGGCCGATGATCTCCTCGGCCATCCCCTCGCAGAAGTAGTCCTGGTCCTTCTGCGGGCTCATGTCGGCGAAGGGCAGCACGGCGATGGAGGACGGGCGATCCCGCCGCTGCACCGCCTGCTCCCGGGCGAGCTCGGCCAGCCGGTCGCGCACCTCCGCGGCGCTGCCCGGCCGCCACTCCGGCTCCTTCTGCAGGCAGCGGTGCACCAGCTCGGCGAGGCCGGGCGAGACCCCCGGTCGCGCCTCGCCCAGCGGCGGCGGAGCGTCGCGGAGGATCGCCGAGAACACCTCGCCCGCGCTGCCGCCCACGAACGGCCGGCGCCCACTAGCCATCTCGTAGAGGACCACCCCCAGGGCGAACAGGTCCGTCCGCTCGTCCACCGGTCGGCCGGTGACCTGCTCGGGCGCCATGTAGGGGACGGTGCCGAGGGCGGCGCCGGCGCGGGTCACCAGCTCGGTGGACGCCTCGGGCGAGGGCGAGCCCTCCTCACCGCCCACCAGCTTGGCGAGACCGAAGTCGAGCACCTTGACGCGGCCGTCGTCGCGCACCATCACGTTGCCGGGCTTCAAGTCGCGGTGCACCAGACCCCGCTGGTGGGCGGCGGCGAGGGCATCGGCGAGCGGCACGGCGGCCTCCCAGAAGCGCCCGAGCTCCATGCCACCGGCGGGGATCTCCTCGGCCAGCGTGCGCCCCGGCACCAGCTCCATGACGTAGAACGCGACACCGGCGTCCTCCTCGACGGAGAACAGGGTGACGATGTTGGGGTGGTTGAGGGCGGCGACGGCGCGCGCCTCCCGCTCGAAGCGCGCCAGGCGCTCCCCGTCGCCGGCCGCGCCAGACGGCAGGATCTTGAGCGCCACCTCGCGCCCCAGCCGGGTGTCCTCGGCGCGGTACACCTCGCCCATCCCCCCCTCCCCGAGCTTGCCGGTGATGCGAAAGTGCGCCAGCTGCCGGCCGATCATCTGCCGGCGATTCTAGCCGCGCCGCGGGCCGACGACCCCGACGGGTGGACCGACCCGGGGCAGGGCGCCCCCGGCGAGCGTCGCTCTAGTGGTCGTGGCCGTGGCCGGCCGCTTCGGCCTCGCCCTCGTCGCTCGCGGCGGCCGGTAGGTCGCTGTTCCAGATGTCCTCGGTGATCACCCACTCGCCGTCGATCTGGCGCCAGATCTCGATGAACTTGCCCCTGTCGATCTCCGATCCGTCGTCCCCGAGGACGGTGAAGGTGCCCAGCCGGTACCCCAGGTCGCCGACGACGACGGTTTCTACCGTCGCGAGGTCGCCTTTCAGGCCCGCTTCGATCCAACCGCCGAAGGTCTGCCGCACGGCATCCAGGCCCCGGGTGAGCTCGGCATTGGGCGGCAGCAGCCGCGCCTCCGCGCCGTAGAGCGCCACGATCGCGTCGACATCCCCGGCATTGAACGCCTCTACCCAGCCTTCCGCCCGCGCGGCGAGCGCGGCGGCGGCGTCAGCCACCGCCGGCGCCGCGGCGCCGGCCACCAGCAGCATCACCAATCCCCCGAGTGCCAGTCTCGTCATGGGACATCCTCCTTCAGCGCCCCGCGCATCGGCGCTGAAACGCCGCTTCGCGGGTTCGGTTGCTCGATCCGATACTGCGGCGCATCCTAACAACAAATCGTCACCGCGGGCTCGGCGCCCTGCCGAGTCGATAGAATGCGGCCACCGATGCCGGCGCCGCGACCGCGCCTTTCGCCCGTCGAGGCCGCGACCGAGGCCGTGGACCTCGTCCGACGCCGCCTGTTCCCGTTCCGGCTCGAGCGCTGGCTCGCCCTCGGCTTCGTGAGCTTCCTCGACGGCTGCGGCCGGGGCGCCGCGAGCGGCGGCTTCCAGCTGCCGGGCGGCCCGGGAGGAGCGCCGGGCGGCGGCGGGCTCGGCGGCCGGGACGGCGCCGCCGACCTCGCCGGCCTGTGGGCGTGGATCGGCGAGTACCTGGGGATCATCCTGGCCGTCGCCGCCCTGGCCCTGATGGTGATCGTCGCGCTGGTCGCGGTGGTCCTGTGGATCAACAGCCGCGGCGTCTTCATGTATCTCGACGATGTCGCCACCGGCCGCTTCGAGGTCGTGCGCCCGTGGCGCGAGCACCGCGACCGGGCCTGGTCCTACTTCGGCTGGAGCTTCGGCGTCGCCATGGCGGGCCTGCTCGCCTTGCTGATGCTGCTGATGCCGCTCGCCTGGATGGTGGTCTCGCTGGTGTCGGGGGCGACGAATGCCGGCGCCATCGCCGCCGGTCTGGGGAGTGGCTGCCTGCTCGTCCTGCTGATGGTGGCGCTGAGCCTCTTCTCCCTGGTGCTGCGCGACTTCGCCGCCCCGCTGCAGGTGAGCCTCGGCGTCTCCTGCGGCCGGGCCCTGCGCGAGGCGGGGCGCCTGATCGCCGCCCATCCCGGCGCCTTCGCCGCCTACCTGGGGCTCAAGATCGCGTTCTCCATCGCCGCCG
Organism: Thermoanaerobaculia bacterium; assembly: GCA_035546355.1. GTDB lineage: Bacteria > Acidobacteriota > Thermoanaerobaculia > Multivoradales > JAIOJS01 > DATKEH01. The sequence continues at coordinate 9,092 of DATKEH010000387.1, read as the reverse complement.
GAATCGTCGCCTTCCTGACGGGATGCTTCACCTGCTGCATCGGCTTCCTGCCGGTGATCTCCCACACCCTCCTCCAGCCGATCCTCTACTTCGAGCGCGCCTGGTCGCTGTCCCTGCTGCGCCAAGCGGGCCACGACCCGTTCCCCGCCGAGGCCGCGCCGCCACCTCCGGGAGGCGCGCAGCCGGCGTCAGCGTGACGAGGCCAGCCATGGTCCCGGTGATCGAGCGCGAGGAGCGATTCCGCGAATTCTCGGTGCGCTGCGTCCGCTACCCGGCGGGGCTCACGCAGATGCCGCATGCCCACCCCGAACCGCGCCTCTGCTTGATTCTGCGCGGCACGTTGGCGGAGACGTCCGCGGCCGGCGCCGTCAACGCCGGCGCCTGGAGCCTGGCGGTCAAGCCGCCGGGCGTGGAACACAGCGACTCCTTCGGGCCAACCGGGACGCGCATCCTGTCGGTCCTCTTCGCCACCGAGCGCGGGGCGACTTCCGCGGAGGCGCGCACCTCTCTGGGGCGCTGGCAGTGGCTCGACGACGGTACCGGCGCGAGGCCCGGAGTCGCCGCCCTCGCGGCGCTCACCGTGGGCGGCACGGCCGGACGGAACGCGATCGCGGCTGCCGTGCGCGCGCTGCTGCACGAGCTCCAGGAACGGGAGCGGCGGCGCGCCGTCGCGACTTCTCCTCCCTGGATGGCGCTGGCGCTCGCCGCCCTGGAACGGGACAACGGCGGTCCCGGCGCGGTCTCGCGGGCCGCCGGCGCGGCCGGCGTCCACCGGGTCACCCTCGCCCGGCGCCTGCGGCGGCACGGCAAAGGCTCGGCGCGCGGTCGATTGTGCTGGCTGCGAGTTCGTCGAGCGGCGCACTGGCTGACCGGCACGACGCGGCCCCTGGCGCGGATCGCCGTCGAGGCCGGCTTCGCCGACCAGAGCCACATGTGCCGCGATGTCCGCCGCACCCTCGGCGTCACGCCGGGGCGGCTCCGTCAGCTCGCCGCCGGCCCGGGCTGAGGCGGCTACAAACGTTCAAGACCGCGGCGGGCATGAGCGCTAGCGTCCCTGGACAGGAGGACTGCCCATGCGCCGACCACTGGCCATCACTCTCACTATCTCGGCCGCATTGTCGCTGGTCGCCGGCAGTATCGAGGCCATCCTGGTGCGCCACGACCTGCCTGCGGAAGCTTTCGTTGCGGACCCGGCGGATCTGGCCGCCGTCGGCTGGCTCGACGAGCGCCTGGAGTCGGTACTGGTGGCGCCGCGTTGGGCCCTCACCGCGGCCCACGGCGTCGAGGCCGTGGGCCCCTTCGATCGGCCTCACCTCACGTTTCCCGTCGGCTGCTACCGCGTCGTGGGAGTCGTGCTGCATCCGCAGTGGGAGGGCGGCTGGCCGCGTCCCTGGGAGATCCACGACCTGGCGCTCCTCTACCTCGACCGGCCGGTGGCGGGCGTCGGCCCGATCCCGCTCTACCGCCGTACCGACGAGCTGGGGCGTACGGCGACCCTGGCCGGCCGCGGCAAGCTCGGCACCGGCCTCACCGGCCCGGAAGGCGACAAGGGGGAGGCCTTTCGCCGCGCCACCAACCGCATCGACTCGCTGAGCGACACGACCCTGTTCCTCATCTTCGACGACCCCGAGAGCGCCACCGAGCTCGAGGGCGCCGGGGCTCCCGGCGACAGCGGCGGCCCACTGTTCCTCGATCACGACGGCCGCCGCCTGCTGGCCGGCATCAGCTCGGCGGGCACGGGAATGAAGGGAGTCAGCCAGGGCCGCTACGGCACCGTCGACCTCTACGTGCGGGTCTCGGCCTTCAGCTCGTGGATCGACGGTGTCATCGGCGCCGAGGCGCCGACCACTGGCTGGTCGTGGGCGGATCCCACGTTCGCACCCGGGCAGCCGGAGGCCTGGTCGGCACCACGCCCGCTCGCCGACGGCTGGCCGTCCAGTCCGGCCGCCGACCTGGCCCGCGACTTCTTCGCCGCGTACGCCGAGCGCACCCTGGCGGCGCTCGAAGGCTTCTATAGCCGCCACGGGGAACCGGGAACCGACGCAGCCGCCAAGGCACGCAGGCTCCAGCAGGGCCTCCGCGAGCCGTACGGCCCCCTCGAGCCGATCGCCACGGCGGCGCGATCCGAGGGGGAGATTGGGGTGCTGGCCCACAGCCCGCAGGACGCCTCCTGGATCAGCCTGGGCTTCGCCGTCGATCCTCGGCCGCCCCACCGCCTGCAGCGCCTCTACATGAAACGCGAGAGGGATCCCAGGGAGCCCCCGCGCTGCGGTGCGGGAGCTCCCTGGCGCCGATCGGACGGCGGCTAGGGCGACCTCAGCTCGGCTGCAGCCAGCGGGCGATGGCGCGGTCCGCGGACAGGCTGCCTGCCCCGCGCAGGATGACCACCAGGGCGAGGCCGACGGCCAGCAGGTGGAACTCCCAACCCTCCTGCCCCGCCGGCAGCTGCCCCCCCCAGTTCATGAAGAAGCCCGCCTGTGCGTGGCTCAGCAACGCGGCCACCAGCATCACGGTGCCGACGCCGAAAGCGGCCAGCCGCCCCGCCAGACCCAGCAGCAGGCCGAGGCCGCCGAAGAGCTCGGCGACGATGGCCAGCAAGGCGAAGATCCAGGGGATGCCGAGCGCGCCGGTGAAATACCCCATGGTGCCCGCGAAGCCGTAGCCGCCGAAGGCGCCGAACAGCTTCTGCATGCCGTGCGGCAGGATCATCGCTCCCAGGGCGATCCGCGCCACCGTGGCGGCGGGATCGGCCGGCGTGGCGAACAGGGCCAGGAGGCGCCGCCGTAGCGGCCGCGAAGCGGCCCGGCTGACGTCCTCGGCGGTGGCGAGGGGGCGGTAGGTGCTGAGAAGGCTCATCATGCTCTCCTTTCGTCGTGGTCGCGCCCGGAGGGGCGAACCGGTTCGGGGAATCATCCGTCTAGTCATTTGTTGATATGTCAAGCATTTTGCCGCGGTACAGGACCGTCTCCTCCATGGCTCCTCGATCCGGCCCGCTACCGGTCGAGGGCGCGCAGCAGCTCGACCAGCCGCAGCCGCTCGCTCTCACCGAGGGCGGACACCGAGGCCTCGTCCACCCGGTCGATCGGCTCGTCCAGCTGGCGCAACAGCTCGAGCCCTTGCGGGGTGATCTCGCACAGGACCTGGCGCCGGTCTTGGCGACAGCGCTGGCGCGCCACCAGGCCCTTCTCCTCGAGGCGGTCGAGGAGCCGGGTGATGCCCGGCGAGCGTTCGATCATCCGCGCCGCGATCTCCAGGGTGGGCAGACGCTCCCCCCGCGCCCCGCGCAGGATCCGCAGCACGTTGTACTGCTGCGACGTCAGGTCGTGCGGCTCCAGCGCGGCGGTCACCCGCTGCCGGATACGGTCCGCCGCTCGCAACACCGCCAGCACCGTGTTCTTGGCGCTGGTCGCGGCCCCGACGCGGGCTGCCTGGGGGTCACGTCGCTTGCCCATGGGCGAAATAGTACACGACATCTATTTACATGTCAAGTACTTTGCATCCGCCCACACCGGAGTCAATCCTCGACCCCGGCTGCGGCGGGGGCGCCCCCGAACCACCGCCGGAGCCGCTGCAGCTCCTCGCCGCTCGCCTCGCCGAGAGCCAGGAACAGCCCCAGCCCGGCGGCGGCCAGCAGCGGCAGCTCGAGGACCAGCCACCACCCCTCCTGCGGCAGGGCGCCGGCTCCCAGATACACCATCGGCGCGATGAGGGCACCGCGGGCGAGGGTGCCCAGCGGCGGGGCGACCCGCCACAGGCGGTGTACGGCGCCCAGGCAGGCGACAGCGACCACGACCACGGTCGCCGAGGTCACCACCGCCGCTCCCAGCGCCCCGTACCTGGGGACCGCGAGCGCGTAGCCGACGAGCGCCAACGGCACCATCGGCACCGTCAGCCGCACGGTGCTCCCGGGCTTGCCGGCGGCGACCAGCACGGCCGCGGCGATCGAGATCACCAGGAACCCCGGCGCCGCCCACATCAGCACTGCCAGCAGCGGACCCCCGGCGCGAAACTCGTCGCCGAACAGCCAGGCCATGAGCTGCGGGGCGGCGCCGGCGACGGCCGCCACCGGCACCACCGTCAGCAGGATGCCCCGCAAGGCGGCCCGCGCCAGGGACCGGGCCTCGCCCCGCGCGCCGTCGCGGAGCAGCTCAGTGAGCGAAGTGAGCACCAGCGGGGTGAGCGACTGGCCGAGGATGCGCCGCAGCCGCATCAGGCTGTCGGCGGCGCCGTACAGGCCGGCGGCCGCCACGCTCGCCCCCAGGGGGACGAGCAGCAGCAGCCCGAGGCGATTGAACAGCTGCAGGGAAGCGCCGTGCAGGAACAGCGGCAGGGAGTAGCCGAACAGCCGCCGCCGCAGACCCTCCGGCGCCGGCAGACCCCAGCGCGGGGCGACGAAGCGGCGCGCCACCAGCAGCTCGAGGGCGGTCGACCCGACGGCGCCGAGCACCGCCCCCCGCACCCCCAGCCCCATCTCCACGAAGGCCACCGCGAGCACCAGCCGGCCGACCCAGCGCGCGGCGCTGCTCGCCGCCCGTTCGCGGAACCGCCCGAGCCCCACCAGCACGTGGGTGTGGGTGCGGGCGAGGGCGGAGAGCGGGATCTCGAGGGAGAACAGCAGCAGCGCCTGGCGCAACCCCGGCACGCCGAACGGGACCGCGAACGGCGCCACCGCCGCCCACAGCAGCAGCAGGGCGGCCACCCCGACCCCGACGTGCCAGCGCAGCACCAGCGACGCCACCGGCTGCCAGGAAGGGGTCTCGGCCACCAGCTGCACGGTGGCGCGGGAGAACAGCGTGCTCACCACCACCTCGACGGTGATGACGACGGCGGCGGCGTAGAGGTAGAGGCCGAGCCCCTCCGCTCCCACCTTTCGGCTCAGATAGGCGGCGAGCAGGATGGTGCTCGGCAGCTGCAGGATCTCGGCGGCCATCACGAAGGCGCCGCCTCCGAGCAGACGCCGCACCACCGGCGGCGGCTCGGGCTTCATCGCCGGTGCGATACCAGGTACAGCGGCCCCGCTACCGGCAGCTCCGGTCCCACCCGGGATTGGGTCGACTCCACGACTCCCGCTCCGTCTCCCGCGCTCGCGCTCGCGCTCGCGCCCATCCTTCCTATCACGAGGGCCCGCGCGCTGCGGCCGCCGCCGGCAAGCGACCTACCCAGGCGGTCGCTCAGGCGACGTGCGCGGCGCAGTCGAGCAGGCGCGCCGCGTACCCCCACTCGTTGTCGTACCAGGCGAGCACCTTGACCATCCGGTTCCCCAGCACGCGGGTGCTGAGGGCGTCGACGATCGACGAGCAGGGGTCGCCGACGATGTCGCGCGACACCAGCTCTTCGTCGCTCACCCGCAGGATCCCGCGCAGCGGCGGCTCGCCCGCCGCCTGCCGTAGCGCCTCGTTCACCCCCTCGGCGGTCGCCTCGCGGCGCAGGGTGGCCACCACGTCGCTGATCGAGCCGGCGGGCACCGGCACGCGGATCGCCATGCCGTCCATGCGGCCGGCGAGACGGGGCAGCACCCGCTCGGTGGCCTGGGCGGCGCCGGTGGTGGTGGGGACGATCGACTCCGCCGCGGCGCGCCCCCGCCGCCGCTTGCGGGCGGGCTTGTCGACCAGGGCCTGGCTCGAGGTGTAGGCGTGGACCGTGGTCAGAAACAGGTACTCGACGCCGAACGCCTGGTCCAACACCTGCGCCACCGGCGCCAGCGAGTTGGTGGTGCAGGAGGCGAGGGACACCACCCGGTGCTGGTCGCGGTCGTACTGGTCGAGGTTGATGCCGGGCAGGAAGGTGCCGTCGGCGTCCTCGGAAGGGGCGGAGATGATCACCCTCTCGGCCCCGGCCTCGAGGTGCCGCGCGGCGTCGTCGCGGCCGCGGAAGGCGCCGGTGCACTCGAGCACCACCTCCGCCCCCCACTCCCGCCAGGGGATGTCGCCGGGGTCTCGCGCGTCGGAGAAGGGGATCTCCTCGCCCCCCACCAGCAATGCTCCCTCCCCGGCGCGGACTTCGCGGCCCCAGACCCCGTACACCGAGTCGTAGCGCAGCAGGTAGGCGAGGTCTGCCGGCTCCGCCAGGTCGTTGACGCCGCCCACCGTGAACCGCTCGTCGTCCAGCAGCTGCTTGAGGACGCAGCGGCCGATCCTGCCGAGACCGTTGATGCCGATGACGATGGGATCCACTACCTACTCGTGCCCCCACGGCGGCGGCGGCGGGTCCACCGGCTGCGACAGGTCGAAATCGATCCGCAAGTAGCGGGCGGGGCGGCGCAGCAGGTAGCTGAAGCTCTCGCCCGGAACCAGCTCCATGGTCCACACGTTGTCGGCCGACTGCGGGATGTCGTGGGCGCGGAACAGCGCTCGCGAGCGCTCGTCCGCGGGAAAGGACTGGATCGCCGCCGTGCCCGGCCCGGCGGTGTGGCCGCCGTACATGGTGATCTCGTCGGCGCTGCCGTCCTCGTGACGGTGGTCGTGCTCGAGCTGGATGCCCTCGGCGGTGCGGGTGAGGACCCAGGTGCGGGAGCGGTCCTCGCCGACGTGGAAGGGGATCTCGATCCGCCGCTCAGCGCACGCGCGGACGTGCATCACCAGGCGCCGCTCGGCGAAGATCGCGTCCGCGGCGTCGTCCGACGCCAGCCAGCCGACGTAAGCCCGGCCGCAGTGCTGACTCAGGCCCTGCCACCACTGATCGGCAGGCGGAGGCGCCTGGGCCGCCTCGGCGGCGGCGAGAGGCGCGGCGAAGAGCACCGCCAGGCCGGTCGACAAGAGAGTCTTCGAAAGGCGCATGCGCGCCAGCATACACGCCCCGCCTGGCCGCCGGCGACCGGGCGGGCGCACGCACTTTCACGGCCGCACCAGCATCGCCTTGGCGTAGCGGCCGTGCAGCCGCCCCAGCGCGCGGGCCAGGTGCAGCGCCAGCAGCAGGTCGAAGGCCGCGGCGATCCACACCAGCGGCAGCATCGCCAGCGACAGCTCGACGCTGTACCGCCCGATGAGGATCGTCGGCACCCCCAGCACCGCCTGGGCGATCGGGGCGAGCGCGATCCCCAGCGTCAGCGAGAGGATCACCGTGAACAGGGTGAAGTAGAGGATGCCGAGCGGCATCTGCAGCAGCATGTAGAGCAGCGTGCTCCAGGTGCGGCCGTCCTTGAGCCACCCCTTGGCCCGCGCCAGCAGGCGCCCCGGTGCCGGCGCCGGGCCGCGGCGCGGCATGCGCACCCCCAGGAGGGCCTCGACGATCCGCCCCTCGAGCACCGCGAAGCCGCGCAGCGAGGCCAGGAACAGGATCGGCACGAAGACGCCGATGATCAGCGGCAGCAGCCCGATGGACAGCGCCAAGCCGGTGACCGCCCAGGTGAAGGAGAGGACACCGGTGGCCAGCGCGAGGAACATGTAGAGCAGCGCGCCGTAGGCCCGCGGGTCGACGACGACGCCGAAGATCTGCCAGAACAGGTCGTCCCTGCGGCGCTCGGGCACGGGGAAGGGCCCGGGCTGGAGACGCCGGCGCTCGCTGTCGCGATACGCCTCGGCCACCTCCCGCGGCGTACCGAAGCGCTCGAGCGTGCGCTGCACCAGCTCGGCCTCGGCGATCGACTCGCCGCGCGCCGCCAGCTCCGCCTGCTCGCTGCGCAGGTACTCCTCGGCGCTGCCGAGCGCGTCCTGGACCAGCGCCGGGTCGCTGCCGGCGAGCTCGGCCCGCAGCCGCTCGAGGTAGCCGTCGATGGTCTCGACCCGCTCCGTCGCCGCCCCGCTCGCCTCCAGCCTGGCCGCCCTCTCTGGTGTCATCGCCCCGTCTCCTCTGCGTCGAGAATGTCGTCGACGAGCGTGCGGGTGCGCTGCCACACCTCGCGCCACCGGCGCAGGATGCGCCGCCCGTCGTCGGTGATCGTGTAGTAGCGGCGCGGCGGGCCGGTGACCGACGGCTCGACCTCACTGGCCAGCCAGCCCGCCTCCTCGAGCGTCCGCAACACCGGGTAGAGCGTCCCCTGCTTGACCAGCGGCTCGCCGCCCGCCGCCTCTTCCAGCCGCTTGCCGATGGCGTAGCCGTAGGCGGGCGCCCCGGCGCGGTCGAGGACCGCCAGCAGCACCAGCGCCACGGTGCCGGAGTTCAGCTCGCGCTGGAACTTGCGGACCGCGGCCGCGTCTCTCGGCTCACCGGTCTGTTCGTCGCCGCTTGCCTCGTCCAATTATCTTACTCCCACTGTACTGTGCACTTCACAGTATACGGGAATCAAGGGTACCAGGTTTCGTCGCGGCGCCATGGCGCTGGCGCGCGTGGGGCTTCTGGGCGGGTCCAGAAGTGATCCGCTTCGTGGGTCAGCTCTTGAGACAGGGTCACTAAGCGACCCCGTCCGCCCGGGAGTTCGCCGGCCCGCGCTCGCTCTACTAAGTTGCATCGAGCGAGCTATTTCGGTATCCTGTATGAGGACGATCATGTCGTGGCATACAACGTGCTGGACGAGTGCCCGGTTCCGAGAAGGGGCCAGCCGTAGTAGACCCGGGCATCCCATCCATCCCGCCGTAGGAGGAAGAGTATGCGTCTTCGTCTCTCTCTCGTCCTCGTGGCCGTGGCTCTCGTGCTGGCCAGCGCGCCGGCAGCCATGGCCGAACACGCATGGGGCAACTACCACTGGTCGCGCTCCAGCAACCCGGTCGAGGTCCCCCTCGGCAACAACGTCGACGCGGCCAAGTGGGGGGCGCACCTGTCCGAAGCCGCCTCCGATTGGAACCAGTCGAGCGTCCTCACGACGCCCGTCGTCGCCGGCGGCACCTCGCCGCGGAACTGCCGCCCGACCGACGGCCGCATCGAGGTCTGCACCGACAGCTACGGCAACAACGGGTGGCTCGGCATCGCCCAGATCTGGACGAGCGGCAACCACATCGTCAAGGCCACCGCCAAGATGAACGACTACTACCACGACCGCGAGCCCTACAACTCGTACTCGTGGAAGCAGCTCGTCATGTGCCAGGAGGTCGGCCACGGCTTCGGCCTCGGACACCAGAACGAAGACTTCAGCACCGACCTCACCAGGAGCTGCATGGAGTACACCAGCGCTCCCGAGGGCAACGAGCACCCGGATAGCCACGACTACAACATGCTCG
>DATKEH010000386.1:0-9184 GCA_035546355.1 Thermoanaerobaculia bacterium | reverse complement strand
CAGGGTCGTGGTAGAGGGCGCGTTCCGGACGCGCGATTTCGCCGCGAGCCACTCCCGCGGGTTGGAGGGCGGGGAGATACTTTCGGGAGGTTTTTCCTCCCTTGATTTGGCCTCCCAACAACTTGGCTCCGACCTGCGCCGCGCCCTGACCGGCGGCGGCTCCTGCTGAGTCCTTCCCGAGGTCGGGATCTTCGGCGGTATCCGTGCGCCAGCCGCCTGGGCGAAGCCCGCCCTGCGGATTTCTGTCGATGAGGGACCCACAGATCACGTCTCAGTGTGAGTGAAGGGGCTTGCGCCGCGCGGCGGCTGACCGGAAGAGGGTGAATCACCATGAATCTAATCCAGGAGGTGAAGAAGGTGAGCACACGGGGGATCGTTGTCCGCACCGCCCTGGCCTTGGCAATCGGCGGTATTACACTGGCTTCTCACGCCAACGCGGCCGACATGGAGTTGGCCGGTGCCGCCTGGGTGGCCGAGTCCGAAGGGGTCCTCAAGGTATCGGCCACGACGCGTGAGCTGATGCTGGAGATTCCGGATCCCGTGAACGTGACCGCTGTGACGGTCGATCAGGATCGTCGCGTCGTATGGGCCTACGCCGCTCCCAATGTCTACGCCTTCGACTTCCAGGGGCAGTTGCTGTTCACAGCGCCAGTCGCGGGTTCGGGCACCGTCGCGCGGATGGCGGTCGTGCCGGCCGACGGCTCGCTGTGGATCTCGTTGGACGCAACCCTCTTCAACTACGGCGCGAGTGGCCAGTTTTTGCGCTCTGTGGCGGCCCCTGGCTCGGTGAAGGAAATTGCCGTCTACGAATCGGTTCTTGCCTCGATCCTCTGGGTAGCCACAGGCGATCGAGTGGTGTCGTACGACGCTATCTCTGGAGCCCCACTCGCCGCTCTCGATGACTTGGGCAACAAACCGAAAGTCCAGGACATCGGTGTCTTCGGCTCCGATCTATGGGTAGCTCTATCTGGCAGTGTCCGTTACTACTCCTCTCGTAGTGACGGCACGGCGTTCTTCCGGGCGAGCCATTCGGTCTCGGGCCTGGGCGGCGTCGACGCAGCGGCCAGTAAAACGGCATGGCTGATGACGGGCAGCGACATCCTGCAGGCCATCTACACGGACTATCCCTCGGTCCAGATGTCGCTCACCTACCACGACAGCCTGTTCTCGGGATCCGAGAAACCGCTGGCTATTGCGGCCGGAGGGCCAGACGACTCAGTGTGGGCGGCGAGCAACACCTCCCGCCTGTTGTACTACCGCCCGGGCACGACGCCGCAGTACCTCTCGATCTCCCCGCCGGTCGTCCTCAATGCGCTCGCTTCCTTTCCTCGCGAGACTGGTAAGCCGGGCCTCGGTTTCCCTGGGCTGCCTTCGGGGGGCTGGTTCAATGCCGAGTACCCGACGATCACCGTCTCCTACATCGACTCGGGTTCCGGGGTCGACACCAGCACGTTGCGGGTGTGGTTCTACGGCACGAGCGAAGACCTGGACTGCTCGATCGGGGAATCGAATGCGACGTGCGGCTTCGCCTCACTGAAGCCCGAGGCCGACTACACGATTTCTGCGACCGTCAAGGACTTCGCGGGAAATCTCGCAAGCAACCAGACGGGCGTCCGCATCGACAGGACGCCCCCGAGCATCGCCGTCGTTTCCCCCGCGGAAGGCGCCGAGCTGGAAGACCCGAGTACTCCCATCGTGGTGAGTTTCGACGACACGCGCTCCGGAGTGCTCACCTCGTCTCTGGTGGTGTCGCTGGAAGGCCCGACGACCGAGATTTCCTGCTCTGCGACTGCCACTTCAGCCACCTGTACCGCGCCGGGCGGCCTCTCCGACGGTACCTACAAAGTGACGGCCACCGTCCACGACAGGGCCGGCAACTCGAGTCAGGCGACCTCCACCTTCACGTTCGGCACCCCCGTCGATGTCACGCCGCCCGTGCTCTCTTGGATTGCGCCTGCGGAGGGCGCCGCCGTCGTGGACGCGACTCCGGTGATGCGATTCGCCGTCGACGAGCAGGGGTCGGGAGTCGATCCCGCCACCATCCGTATCACGACGGGAGGCGAGGATCTCGCGGTCGAGTGTCGGCTGCGTCCGACCGAGGGCGGCTGCACCCCGCTGGCCCCTCTTCCGTTGGGCCCGATCGAGGTGACGCTGACGGCCAGCGACTTCGCCGGCAACGCCGCGGACCAGGTCAGCCGGCGCTTCACCGTGATCTCGCCCGAAGTCGCGCTTGCCGGGCGGGTCCTTCTTCCGGACGGCACGCCCGCCGGAGGAGCTACTGTGAGCGTCCTGGGCACCACCGCGCTGTCGACGTCCGCCGGGGCCGACGGCCGCTTCGTGGTCGCGGGCGTCCGGGCTGCGGTAGGCAACGTGGTGGCGCTCACCACGCACGTCGGACAGGGCGAGGCCCTCCTGATCGGCGGGCATGGCGGCATTGCCCTGCGCTCCGGCGGCACCACCGACGTCGGCGACATCCAGCTGGAGGCGCCCTGCGAGCCGACTTTCCTGCCGGGGATGTTCGACGGTGAGGCGGCGCTGAGCTCCTCGTCGCTGGTGCAGGCGGTCGCCGTCTTCGACGACGGCAACGGTGCTGCCCTCTACCTGGGCGGGACGTTCACATCCATCGGGGGGCAACCTCTCAGCCGCATCGCCAGGTGGGATGGAGTGAGCCTCACGCCGCTCCTCGGCGGGGTAAACGATTCGGTCGAGGCCATGGCAGTGTTCGACGACGGCCGCGGCCCCGCGCTCTACGTCGCCGGCTTCTTCGACGCCGCTGGCGGGTCCCCGGTCGGGTACGTGGCGCGCTGGGACGGCACGGTATGGGAAGCGCTGGGCGCGGGGCTGTCATGGGGGGTCCGTGACCTCGAAGTCTTCGACGACGGCCGAGGGCCCGCGCTCTATGCAGGCGGCGCCTTCTCCTCGGCGGGTGGTGAGACCGTCAAGGGTGTGGCTCGTTGGGACGGCTTCTCCTGGACGGGGCTGGGTGGCGGCGTGGACAGTCCCGTCTGGGCGCTCGAAACCCTCACTCGTGGCGAAGAGGCGTGGCTGGTGGCCGGTGGTGACTTCGATACCGCCGGGGGCGCTCCGGCCTCCCGAGTCGCGCTGTGGGACGGAGCGAGCTGGACCGCGCTACCCGGCCCGATGTCGGGCGCGGTTCGCGATCTGCTCGCGGTCGACGGAGATACCGGAAGCGGCGAGCTGTACGTGGCGGGCACAATCTCCAGGATCGACGGACTCGACTTCGAGCGCATCGCTCGTTGGGACGGAACGAGCTGGGCCACACTCGGCCGGGGCCTCGAATCGACCGTCTACGACCTGGCCGCGTTCGACTCCGGGGAGGGGCTGCGGGTGGTGGCCTCCGGCCAGTTCGCGGGCGGCGTGCGCCAGTGGGACGGCCAGCGCTGGCGCGGCGTCGAGGGAGGCGTCGACTCGGTGAGCCGAGGCATGTCACCGTTCGGGCATCTGGTGGGCAGGCAGCCAGACCTCTACGTCACCGGCCCCTTCACCCGCGCCGGTGGTCATCTCGCGGTGGGTCTGGCGCGCTGGGCGCGCGAGTGCTCGCCGCCGGATCGCACGCCCCCGTCCCTGCGTATCGCGACGCCTGTTTCCGGCACGGTGACGACTGCCGCCACGATCGACCTGGCGGGTTCGGTCTCGGAGCCGGCCGCCGTCACCGTCGCCGGGCAGCCTGTGGCGGTCGATGCGGGCCTCAGCTTCTCGGTATCGAGCCTGCCGCTCGTCGAAGGGACGAACTCCATCCTCGTCGAGGCGACGGACGATACCGGCAATGCCTCGCGGGCGGTCGTCCAGGTGGCGCGCGATTCCTCACCGCCGACCCTGCTGTTCGTCTCGCCGGTGGCCGGCCAGGTGATCGACTCTTCCCGCCCGACCATCCGAGTCACCTACGGCGACGCTGTCGGCGTCGATTTGGACTCTCTCCAGCTGACCGCGGCTGGGGCGCCGCTTGCTGCCGACTGCAACGCGGGATTCTCGGACGCGGCATGCCGTCTCTCCGAGCTCCTTCCGAGCGGACAGCTCACGGTGGAGGCGAGCATCCGCGACTTCGCCGGCAACGCCGGGCACGCGCAGGTCGCCTTCACAGTGGATCCGAGTGCGGACCTGCAGGACGCGACCGTCCTCGGCGTCGTCGAGCTCGCCGGGGGTGCACCCGCCGGCGGCGCCACGGTAAGGGTTCTCGGCCAGGTGGGGATCGGAGCAGTGGCTGCTGCCGACGGCTCCTTCGAGCTCGCCGGGGCAGCGGTGCTCGCCGGTGAGCCGCTCACGGTGACGGCGCAGCTGGAGGACCTGCTGGGTTACGCGCGTATCGACAGCCCAACCGCCGGGGGTCAGCACGATGTCGGCCGCATCACCCTGCGCCCCGCCTGCGACTTGCAGTTGGACCCGCTGTTCCGTACCGGCCTGGGGGTCGACGGCGATTATCCCATCAAATACCCCAGCAACTACGACACCCACTACCAGGCGGGGATTCGCGCAATGGCCGTCTTCGACGACGGCCACGGCGCCGCTCTTTATGTTGGCGGGACGTTCCTGCAAGCGGGTGGCATCCGGGCCAACTTCGTCGCCAGGTACGACGGTGCGGGGTGGAGCCCGGTGGGATCGGCGGTCTATGGCGGCGGCGTCAACGGCTTCGTGCAAGCGATGACCGTTTTTGACGACGGCAGCGGACCGGCCTTGTACGTCGGGGGCTTCTTCAGCAGAGCGGACGGTGCCCCCGCCTCGAAGATCGCGAAATGGGACGGGACCTCATGGCAGGCGCTGCCGGTCGGCGTCGGAGGTGGCGTCTATGCATTCGAAGTGTGGGACGACGGCTCGGGCCCCGCGCTCTACGTTGGGGGGAACTTCGCCATGCCCGGAGGCCAACCAGGGCGCAACGTGGCGAAGTGGGATGGCACGAGCTGGTATCCACTGGATCTGGGACTGGGAGACAGCTACGACACCGTATACGCCCTGAAGGCTTTCGGGGGGGGTGGCAAGGGCGGTGGCAAGTCACTGCTCTACGGTGGCGGCGACTTCATCTACACGGGCAGCACAACACTGCGCCGGCTTGCCGCGTGGAACGGAAAGTCTTGGGCCGAGGTCGGCGGCGGTGTTGGCACGGGGACCAGCTCCGAGCGGGTGTCTTCGCTACAGGTCTTCGAAGGCGCCCTCGTCTTAGGGGGTCACTTCACCTCGGTCGGCGGCGATAGCTCCATCCGGGGCATCGCCCGCTGGGACGGCCGCAAGTGGTCCTCCATGGGAACGCTCGGGTACACCACCTACAACCTGTCCTACGAACCGCTCGGCGTCCAGGCACTGCACGTCCACGACGACGGCAGCGGACCGACGCTGTTCGCGGCCGGCAGCCTCAGCGGGGGCTCGGTGGCGAAATGGACCGGCAGTGGCTGGTCGTATGCCGACAGCGTGCCGGTCGGAGGTCTCGGCTGGGGCGGGGAGGGGCTGGCCTCCTACGATCCTGACCCGACCGACGACCAGCCCGCCCGGCTGTTCGCCGGCAGCGGCGCACGGCGGAGCCAGGATGGCCGCCTGCTCAACGGCATCGCATCCTGGGACGGCGACCGGTGGTATCCCATCGGCGAGGGATTGGCCGACCAGCTCGAAGACGCCGCCGTGGCGCCGGGGCCGTCGGGTCCCGAGCTCCTCACGGTCGACGAATACAGCACGATGTGGCGCATTCGACCGGCGCTCGGGGCCGGGCTCGGTTTTTCGTTTGCGCAGCTGCCGTCGCCGGATCTGATCGAGCACTTGGCGACGGTGGAGGAGAGTGGGGATGAAGTCGTGTTGGCGCTGGGGCGTTCGGAGCAGGCGGGCGCGTGGAAGGCGCGCGGTGTGGCGGCTTGGAGAGGGGGCCGCTGGTGGCCTCTGGGGGAGGGGCTTCCGTTTGCTGGCGGTGCTCGTGCGGCAGCGCGGCTGGGTGACGGCCCGGGCTCTCCTCTGATCATGGGAGGGACATTCAAGCACAGCACGTGGCCGAGTCCGTACATGGCGCAGTGGGACGGCGCGAGCTGGTATCCCGTGGGGACGGGGACGGATGGTTGGGTTGACGTACTCATCAGCTACCACGACGCACAGGGTCCGGCGGTCATTGCGGCAGGGTGGTTCGACGTCGCCGGCGGAGAGCGGACCGGGCCGGTGGCGCGGTGGGATGGGCGGCGCTGGAGCGCGCTCGGCGAGGGTCTCGAGGGTTCGGCCGATGCTCTCGCCGCATTCGACGACGGGTCCGGCATGGCTCTCTACGTAGCTGGATGGATCGCACCTGCCGGCCAAGACCCACTGGAAGGCGTCCTGCGCTGGGATGGCACGGTGTGGACCCGGCTCGGCGGCGAGTTCTCGGCTGGCATCCTCGACCTGATGGTGTTCGACGACGGCGCCGGCCCCCGCCTCTACGCCGCCGGCGGCTTCGAGCAGATCGGCGGCAAGACGGTCAAGCGCCTGGCGCGCTGGAACGGCACCTCCTGGGAGGCAGCCGGCACGGATCTCGGTTCGGGCTGGGTACGTGCGCTCGCGGAGTACGACCACGGCGAGGGGCCAGCTCTCTACCTCGCTGGAGGGTTTGCCCGCGGCGCATATGGCAAGCGGACGAACTACGGCTACCTCGCCGATGCGGGAGAGATCGAATACCTCGTGCGGCTGACGCGGCCCATGGAGTGCAGCGGCCCGGATAGCACGCCGCCGACGTTGCAGTTCACCGAGCCGGCTCCGGGCGCGAGCGTGGAGGCGAACCCTCCGGACTTCGCCCTCGCCTACGCCGACGAAGGAAGTGGCGTCGACACCGCAAGTCTGCAGGTGACCGTGAACGGCGCACCCACCCTCGCTACCTGTACCTTCGGGGCGTCCAGCGCTACCTGTGGCTTCGATTCAGCTCTGCCCGAGGGGGTGGTCGACCTGACGGCCAGCATTCGCGACGCAGCAGGCAACCTGTCGGCAACGGCCTTCCTCAGCTTCAGGATCAGCAGCGGCGAGGCGTCCATCGCCATCCTCGCGCCGGCGCAGGACGAGCTGGTGCTCGATGCGGCCGCGCAGGTGCAGCTCGCCTATTCGAGCTCCGCGATCCCCGAGACGCTGCTTCTCGAGGCGACTCCGGCTGTCGGATTCACCTGCGAGCTTCTCGAGACCTCCGCCACGTGCGACCCCACGGGCGGCTTCCCGGAGGGCCCGATCACCCTCACCGCGACGATCGAGAACGGCGCCGGTGAGGTGTCCGCGCCGGCGGTGGTGAGCTTCACGGTCGACACCGAGCCGCCGTTGCTCGCCTTCACGGCACCACTCGAGGGGTCGACCGTGTATAGCGCGCTGCCCGAGCTGCGGCTGGCGATGGGCGACGCGGGAGCTGGTATCGACGCGGCGAGCCTGGAGCTGACGGAGGCTTCGGCGCCGTTCGGGGCGAGTTGCGCGTTCGACGCCACCGGCGCGACATGCCTCCCGTCGGCGCCGCTCGCCGAGGGACAGCACACCCTCACCGCGACGGTCAGCGATCTCAGCGGCAAGGCCGCGGCGCCGGCCTCGATCACCTTCACGGTGGACACCAGCGACGCCACGGCACCCACCATTTCCCTGCTCGCGGCGCCCGCGCTGACCAACCAGGCCGATGTGGTGCTTAGCGGAAGCATCGACGAGCCGGCATCGCTGACGGTGGACGATACCTCGGTGCCGGTGGCGGCTGACCTGACGTTCAGCTTCGGGCCGGCTTCGTTGGTGGAGGGGGCGAACACGTTCACTTTCGTCGCCACCGACCTCACGGGCAACATTGGCGGCCTCGAGCACCTGGTGGTGCGCGACAGCGTGGCGCCATCGCTCGCATTCACCAGGCCTTCTCCAGGAAGCCTCTGCGACACGTCGAACCAGCTGCTGGAGCTGTCCTGGAGCGATGGCGGTTCCGGCGTCGATACGGCTTCGCTGTTGGTCCAAGCCAACGGCCAAGTGGTCGCCCTCAGTTGCGAGTCGACGAGCGACGGTGCGAGCTGTATCGCCGCGAGCCTGCCTTCGGGCGACGTCACCCTGACGGCCACGGTCCGCGACCGGGCGACGAACCTCTCACCGATGGCTTCTGTCGCCTGTGTGAGCGATCCCGCCCTGGCACCCCCGATGATCACCGTGTACGCGCCGCAGCAGGGGAGCGTAGTGGCCACGCCGGAGATCACCATCAGCGGCGCGCTCAGCAAGCCCGCCACTCTGCTGATCGACGGCCAGAGCGTCAGCGTCGGTGCCGACAATACGTTCCAGGCAGGACCGTACACACTGAGTCAAGGGCTCAACACCTTCAGTCTCGATGCGGCGGATGGGAGCGGCGGTACTGGCCACCTCTCGCTCTCGGTGACGCTGGATACCTCTGTGCCCGCCGCGGTACGGCTCGAGCAGGTGACGCTCGTCGAGCTCGAGCCCGGCGTGCAGAGCCTCACCGCAATGGCCGGGGCCGTGGATGGAGCCGGGGACGGCAATACCGTAGTGGTTCGCAACCTCGCCACGGGCAATCGCCGGGACGTGGTGCCGGATGGCGATGGCAGCTTCGCGCTCACCGTCACCGCCTTCGACGGCGACACCCTGCGCCTCACGACGAGGAACCCCGCCGGCAGTGAGAGCGCCCCTGGAGACCTGGTGGTGAGCGGCGTGCTGCCGCAGCCCCCGGATCCGGCTAGCGTGGCGCCACCGCTCGATCCGACGAGGAGCCTCGACACCTGCGGCTTGGTGTCATTCTTCTGGACCGGCTCGCCGCGAATCCAGTTCGGAGTGTGGCCGGAGGCGGTCGATTGCGGCCGGCTCGCGGTCGTGCGCGGGCGCGTCCTCGACCGCTCGGGCGCACCGCTCGCGGGAGTACGCGTCGAGGCGCTCGGCCAGCCCGACTACGGCGCCACCTTCACCCGCGACGACGGCCGCTACGACCTGGCGGGCCGCTCGGGGGAGCAGGTGGTGGTGGCGTTCTCGCGGCAGGGCTACTTCAGTGTCCGCCGGACGGTGCCGCTGGCGCCACGCCAGCACGACGTGCTCGGCGACGTGGTGCTGACCGCTCCCGACGCGCAGGTCACGGTGGTGGACGTGAGCGGAGGGGCGAGCGGGGTGCAGGTCGCGCGCGGCAGCGTGGTGACCGACATGGCCGGGACGCGGCAGGCGACCTTGCTCGTCCCGGCGGGCACCACCGCGGCGTTGCGCCCTCCCGGTGGCGCCGCGG
>DATKEH010000385.1:0-8002 GCA_035546355.1 Thermoanaerobaculia bacterium | reverse complement strand
GAGCTCGGTGTCCTCGGCCTCGTAGACCACGCCCATGCCCCCGCCGCCCAGCCTGGACAGGATGCGGTAGCGCGAGACCGTGGTGCCGATCATCGGCGAAGCCCCCTGGGGAACCTCCTACATAGTAGCTCGCCGTCGCACGGCGGCCGAACCCCGGGGCGACGGCCTCAGCGCCGCTGGGCCATCAGCCACTCGACCAGCGCCTGCAGCTCCTCGGGCGCGCCGGTGAACTGCTTGGGGTGGGTCCTGCCGGCGACCTCCTGCTCGCGCTCGATGACCGCGCGCACCGCGGCGGCGGCGGCGGTGCTCGCGCTCAGGTCGCCGCCCGCGCTGCTGCCGGTGGTGACGCGGGCCTCGATCCCGGCCGTGGACACGGAGTGGCAGCGCTGACAGGTCTGCGCCAGGAACACCTGCTGCCCCGCCGCTGCCGCGGGCGCCGGCTGCGGAGCCGGCGCGGGGGCCGGCGCCGGCGCCGCGGGAGAGGGCTGCTCGGCCCGCCACGCCGGCGCCTCCTCGGCCGCTGGCGGAGCGGCCGGCGCGGTGCCCTCGCCAGCCGGCGCCGGCAAGGAATCGACCGGCGTGCCCGTGACCTCCTCCGCGGCCTCCCCCGTGACCTCCGGCTCGACCTCGAGCTCCTCGATCGTCGGCACCCCGGCCCATCCCGGCTCCTCCTCGAGCCCGGCCGGCGGCGCCTCCTCGGCGGCACCCCGGTCGACGACGACCTCCGGTTCCTCCTCCGCGCCGCCGCAACCGGCGAGCGGCAGGCCCACCGTCACCGCCAGCGCGGCCGCCACTACCTTCCACCTCTGGTGCATCGCGCTCTCCTCCCTGCCAGGGCCGGTGCGGCCGACCCCGGGGTTCGTCGCGCTAGCCGGCCCGCTCCTCGACCACCAGCTCGGTCACCATGCCCCGCTCCTCGTGGTCCTCCACCGGGCAGTAGACCTCGTAGGTGCCCGGCCGCAGATCGACCGTCAGCTCCCCGCTCTCCCCCGGCTGCAGGTGCGACGCCAGCTCCTCCTCGATTCCCTCCCCCTCCACCTCGAAGCCGTGCTCGACCGTGCCCTGGTTTTCCACGTGGAAGGTGGTCGGCCCGGCCGGCAGGGTGGCCGGCATGTCGATCGCGTAGTCGCTCAGCCCGACGTGTACCTCGGCACCGTCCGCCTCCAGCTGGGCGTCGGTGTCGGTGACGTCGCCCGGCGCGGTGGTCAGCGGGCCCGCCTCGGGGGGCGCGGGCTGCTCGAGCCTCCGTTCCTCGACCAGCTCGTCCTCTTCGGCGGCGGGCGCGCAGGCCGTCATCGCCGCCGCGGCGGCCAGGGCGGCGAATACCGCCGCCAGCCGGGAAAATGACACCCGATTCGTGGTTCGTTCTCGCATGGGTTCCTCCTGGAGCATTCGCCCGCAGCTCGTGCAAGGCGTCTGCCAGAGCGCGAGCGCGATCAGGCGTCTTGACTGTCGAGCCGGTTGCGATCTCACTTGCTTGAAAAGTGAAAGGCGCGCTTTACATTTTCGAGGTGCTACCGAACCGAACGACGGACCTCATCGCCCGGTCCTGGTCGACGAGCTACGCGCGGGAGCGCTGCGTCGCCGGGACCCATTGAGCGGTAATCCAGGGGCTCGATTACCTCTATTGTGACACCTAGGTACCGCCTTCCTCCACCACCCGCCTGGGAGCTCGCGGTCGGCCTCCAGCCAGGTTGCGACAACTCAGCAGCCGGACCAGGTCGATCCCGGAGGGTGCCGGGCATTCCCGATGGCTAGGAATGCCGGCGCAGGTCGTCGCGACTCAACTTGGTGTCGCGCAGGATCTTGCTGAGCAGACCCGGGCAGTCGCGCGACGAAACTGCCGCCCCGAGCGGTCGATCGGCGCTGTCACATAACCTGTCCCCATGCGGCCCGCTCCACGTACGCGCACAGCGCGTTGGCGAGGCGCATCTGGTGCGGTGTGCGGCACTCGGGCTCGAGCAGGCGCGGGCTCGCCACCAGCACGCAGGCGCAGCGGGCGCGCGAGGTGGCGACGTTGAGGCGGTTGCGGCTGTAGAGGAACTCCATGCCGCGCGGCGCCTCCTCGGGGGAGGAGGTGGCCATCGAGTAGACGACCACCGGCGCCTCCTGACCCTGGAATTTGTCCACCGTGCCGATGCGGGCCCCCGCGGGCAGCCGCTCCTCGAGCCGCGCGATCTGCGCGTTGTAGGGCGTGACGACGAGGATGTCGTCCAGCCCCAGCGGCTGCCGCACGCCGTCCTTGTCCGTCCACGTCGCCGCCGCCGCCAGCCAGCCCTCGACCAGCGCCGCGACCGCCGCGACCTCCTCCTCACTGGCGCTCTGGTTCCCCTCGTGCGTCACCGGTACGAAATAGAGGCCGCTGCGGTCGAACGGCGGTGGCGCGTGCAGGCACTGCCGCTCCAGGCCCGCCCGCGGGCGCAACCGCCCCTCGTAGAACTGCTCGGAGGTGAAGGCGCAGATGGAGGGATGCAGGCGCCAGGTGTCCTCGAGGAAGAGACCGCGCTCGGCCGGCATCGTCGCCGCACCGGCCAGCAGGTGGTCGAGCGCCGCCACGTCGACGCCCTCGGGATGGCTCCCCTGCATCGGCTGCTCGAGCTGTTGCGGGTCGCCCAGCAGCACCAGGTTCCGCGCCGCCTGCGACACCGCCAGCACGTCGGCGAGCGCCATCTGCCCCGCCTCGTCGACCACCAGCACGTCGACCGCGCCGCTCAGCTCGGCCCGCGACCAGAGCCAGGCGGTGCCGGCGACGACCTGTGCCTCGCCGGCGGCGAGAGCGGCGTCGACGCGCCCGTTGTCCGCGGTCTCCTGCCACCGGCCCGCCTCTCGGAAGCGCCGTGCCGCCTCGCTGCCGTCATGCGCGCCGTCGCTACCGTCCCTGACCTTCTGCACGCAGCGCAGGGGCACGCCCTCCTCCTCGGCCGCGGCGAGCGTCTCCTCCAGGAGGTTGGCGATCACCTTGTGCGAGTTGGCGGAGATGCCCACCCTCCTCCCCTGCCGCACCAACTCGACGATCATGCGGGCGCCGGTCCAGGTCTTGCCGGAGCCGGGCGGCCCCTGGAGGGGGAGCACGCCTTCGGCCAGCTGCAGCACCAGGCGCCGCGCCGCCGGCACCAGCTCCTCGCCGGGCCTCCGCAGCGGGGCGGGGTCGGCACCGCCCGCGCCTGCGGCACCTCCCGCCGCGCCGCCGCAGCCACGAGGCGGCCTCCGCAGCAGCAGGTCGCGCGCCGCGCGCCACGGCCCCGGCGCGTCGATCCCGTGCTCGACCACCCACTGCGCCAGCCGCAGCAGCGAGCCATCGATCACCTCCTTGGAGATGTGGTCGTGGAGGAACACCGACGTGGGGTGCACGTCGCGGGTCTTGCGCGTCTTCTTGATGTCGATCCACCCGGCCACGGGATGGAGTCCCTCGATCCTGCCGAGCACGGTCTCGGCGTCGATCTTCGCCACCTTCCTACGCCGGTCGACCTCCTGGGGATCGAAGCTGTAGCGATCGACCGGCATCGCGTTCTTGCGCTCGGGCTGGAACCGCTCCTCGTGTTTCATCCCCGCGATCGCGAACGGCTCCTCGTAGCGCTCCTCCTCCGCCAGGTCCGCCAGGCGGAAGTGCTCCCACCACCCCACCTTGTCCTCACGGCGGTGGAACTCCAGGCAGTGGGCGAGCAGCCACCGCGCCCGCTGCTCGGGGGTGCGCTCGGCGTCCTCGGCGGGCACCTCATCCGGCAGACCCAGCAGCGCCGCCAGCACCGGCGCGATCTCCTCCTGCCACGCCGTCAGCCGCTCCGACGCCTCGCCGTCCCTGGGCACCGGCCGCGGCAGCTCGCACCCCTCGGCAATCGCCGCCGCGCGCTGCCCTTCGAGCCAGTCACGCAGCCGCCGCGTCGACACGCAGTCGTCGCGGTTGTAGGTCGCCACCTCGCCTTGCACCGCCTCGGTCAGGTCTCCCGCGCGCCCCAGCTCGAGCGCCCCCTCGACCGCCCGCAGCGCTCGCGTCGCCGCCTCGAGCGGCGTCTCCCGGACATACCCGTAGAACGGCTCGAGCTGCTTGATCGAGTAGCTCTCGACGCTGGCGCGCAGCCCCTGGCGCACCACCTGGTGGAGGTCGACGAAGCGCTCGCCGCGCAGCAGCCGGTCGAGCTCGGTCTCGCGGGTGGCGTGGCGTCCCATCAGGCGCTTGAGCGCCGCCGGCTCGTAGTGGCCGAAGTGATAGACGTGCATGCCCGGGTGCTGGTCCCAGCACGCCACGAGCCCGTCGATCAGCGCCTCGAAGGCGCGGCGCTCGTCGGCCCGGTCGAGAGCCCACACCGCACGGTACTCGTCCGCGCCTCCCGCCCCCACCGTGACGGTACCGAAGAGGTACTCCAGCCCGCCGTCGCCCACGAAGCGCGCCCCCTCGAGGTCGAGGAACAGGTCGCCCGGCGACGGCTCCGGCAGCCGCGCCAGGCCGCGCCCGGGCGCGGCCGCCAGCCGCTCGACCACGCGACCGTCGCTCTCCCGCCCCAGCAGCTGCACCCTCGCCTGCTCGCGTAGCGCCTCGTAGGTCGCCTTGGCCCCACGCTCGGGGGCCCGCTCGAGCGGCACCGGCAGACACGCGAACGCCGTCAGCGTCGTGACGTCCCACGCCGCCAGCTGGCGCTCGTGGCTGCGGTGGATGCCGGCCACCAGGCAGAGGTGGTCGTCCTCCCGCCGCCGGCGGTCGCAGTCGCGGAACCAGCGGCAGACGTCGCAGTGCGCCGCCGGCGTGGGGTAGGTCGCGACCTCCCCGGCAGCCGCGGCGACGTCCTCCTCGAGCCGCCGCCGCACGCGCCGTGCGTAGGCCATGAAGTCGGCGACGCGAAAGCTCTCCGGCTGGAAGTCGTTCCCCGGCGCCACCACGTGCACGTGCTCGGGCAGCTCTCCCTGCACCGCGGCGAGCAGCTCGGCGTAGACGCACAGCTGCAGGATCGTGCCGCCGCGCGTCTCCGCCGCCAGCTTGGTGTCGTGCGGCTCGTACGACCAGGCCCCCAGCCGGCTCGGCCGCTCGACGCGCAGCAGCAGGTCGGCGCGGCCGAACCAGCGCCCGTCGCGCAGCGCCGCCTGGGCGATGGCCTCGGCGCCGCGCGCCATCGCCTCCTCGGCGGCGCACGCTGCGGCCTCCTCGCCGCCGTCGAGCGCCAGTTCGAGCACCTCGAGCCCCCGCGCCCGCAGATGGTCGATGTAGCCGCGCTCGTGCTGCAGCCCGCGCTCCCGCAGCCCCTCGAGCCGCGAATCGAACCGCTGCGGTGCCGGCCGCTCGCCGCGCGCCACGGCGAGGTCGAGCGTCGTGACGTGGCGGCAGGCGAGGTGGTTGGAGAGGTCGGTCGCCGACAGGCGCAGCACGGAGGAGGAGAGCTTCATCGGCGATGCCTCGAGCGTCGTTCGGTCGGCGGCCGGGAGGCGGCCGCCCTCACCCTGGATCGTTGGCGCGATTGCCAGGTTCGATCCTACGCCAGCGCGGCCTCCTCGTCCAATGAGCTGACGCGACGGACGGGGCGCGCTCGCCACCACCCTGCGAGCGGTCGAGCTGCGAGGTGCCTAGAGGGCGTCGTCCACCATTTCCGGGTGCGACGCCACCCACTGCCGAAGGGCGCCGAGGATGCTCTGGATCTCGTCGCGGTGAACGGTCAGGATGCGGTAGAGCTCCGGTGCCGTGACCTCACGGCCCGACCTTCTCCAGGAGCTGCCGCCGGCGCTCTCTCTCGAACGGCGCCAGATCACCCGCTCGCCGCAACACGTAGAGCTCGAGCTCGTCCAGGCGGAGGCCGTCGCGGGTGAAGACGCGCTCGCCGCGAACGGCGTCCAAGGCGAGGAACGCCTCGGCCCCGCCGAGATCCACCACGTCGACGCGTCGACCCAGCGCGCGCTCCAGCACGTCCTCGAGCTCCACCACGCGCTCCAACGACCCCGGGCCCTCGAACAGCACTGCCAGGTCGACGTCCGAGCCCTCGCGGCTCTCGCCGCTGGCGCGCGATCCGAACAGGTAGGCGCCGACCACCTCCGGCCTCCCCTCGAGGAGGTCCGAAAGCCGCGCCGCCAGCGCCACACTGCTGATCTCCATCTCGATGATGCTACCGCTCCGCGGTAGCACGATCCACCAGCGGCTCCTCGAACGATCTCGCACACGGCGGTATCTACCCGACACAACGGTGCGTTGGTGCTATGATGCGCCCATGGCTCGCCTGACCATCTCGCTCCCCGACGACCTCCACCAGGCCCTGAAGGAGGCCGCCGCCCGCCGCCGGCGTTCCATCGGCGAGGTGGTAGCCGAGAGCCTCGCGCACTACGGGATCAAGACCTCCGCCGCCGCCTCCGAGCTGGTCGCGAGGGCCCGTGAGCGTTCGCGCCTCGACAGCGGGGAGGCCGAGCGGCTGGCGGTGCAGGAGACGCGTCGCGCGCGCCAGTGACGGTGCTCGCCATCGTCGATACCAACGTCGTCGTCGCCGGCCTGCTCACCCGCGACGGCGCCTCGCCGCCCGCCCGCGTGCTCGACGCCATGCTCGCCGGCGCGCTGACCTTCCTGCTCTCCGTCGACCTGCTGGCAGAGTACCGGAGGGTCCTGCTCCGGCCGAAGATCTGCCGACGCCACGGGCTGACGGAGGCGGAGGTCGACGCAGTGCTCGAGACCCTGGCCTTCCACGGCATTCTGCGCGAGCCGCCCGGCGCGCTCGACCCGCCGCGGGATCCCGGCGACGCGCACCTGTTCGCGCTGCTCGCCGTCGAGCCGCGGGCGATCCTGATCTCCGGCGATCTCGAAACGCTGGCTCAGGTCCCCTCGGGGCGCGGCCTATCGCCGAGGGACGCCGTCAGCGAACTGGGCTGACGCAAGGGCGCGGCCTCCGCGTCCGCGCGGCCGCCTCACCACCCCGGGTACGCCTCCCACCACGCCGGCGACAGGCCGTCCATGTCCGCCTCGGCTCGCTGCACCGCCACCAGGTCGTCGGCCAGCCGTGCGATCACGTCGCGCAGCTCGAGCTCGGCCAACCACGCGGCTGGCAGGGCCTCCTCGCCGAGCGCCGCGCCGAGCAGATTGCCGCAGATCGCGCCGGTGCTGTCGCTGTCGCCGGAGTGGTTCACGGCCAGCCGTAGCGCCGCGGCCACGTCACCCGGCTCCACCAGGGCGCAGTAGACGGCGATGGCGAGCGCCTCCTCGCCCACCCAGCCGCCACCCAGCCGCTCCACCGCCTCGGGCGAAGGCGCGCCGCCCGCGGAGGCCAACGCCACCGCCCGCTCGAGCGCCCCCTCCGTCTCCTCGTGCGCCGGCTGCCGCACCAGCACCCGCCGCGCAGCGGCGAGCGCCGCCGGCAGCCCCTCCCCGTCGAGCATCCAACGCAGCGTCATCGCCAGCACCCCGGCCGGCAGGATCCCGGAGGGGTGGCCGTGAGTGAGCGCCGCCACCTCACAGCCGAGCTCGAAGCAGCGCTCCGGCTCGAGCTCGAGCACCAACCCCACCGGCGCCACGCGCATCACCCCGCCGCACCCCTTGCTGTCGTTCTCCGCCGGCCCCTCGCGGTCCGCCCAGCCCGGGGCCGCCAGCGCCGAGAGGCAGGTGTTGCCCGGCGCGCGCTGGTCGTGCAGGCGCGACTCGGCGACCAGCCAGCCGTCCGGCCACCGCCCCTCGCTCGCGCCCTCCCAGTGCTCGCGCACGTGCCGCGGCACCTGCCCCTGCGTCGACAACCAACGATGGTAGGCGTGCAGCACGACGCCCGGCAGGCTCGACACCCCGCCGCGCGTCCGCGCCCGCACGATGGCGCGGATCACGCCCTCGGCGGTGAACAGCGTCATCTGCGTGTCGTCGGTGATCGCTCCGCGCCGGCCGTAGGCCGTGGCCGGCGCCCGGATGCCCTCGGCGCCGAAGCGACGGCGGATCGCGCCCAGGTCGTCGAACTCCACCGCCGCGCCCAGCGCATCTCCCAGGGCGCCGGCGAGCAGGCAGCCGCGGACGCGGGTGATGACCGCGACCTCCACGCGCTCCGCCTTACGCCGG
>DATKEH010000384.1:0-4634 GCA_035546355.1 Thermoanaerobaculia bacterium | reverse complement strand
CGGCGGCGCGGTGGATGGCGCCGGCGACTCCGCCTCCCGGCATCAGCTGCGCGTTGGCGGCGTTGACCACGGCCATGAAGCCGGGCTGCCGCGCGATGTCGCCGCGTACCAGCTCGACGTTCCTGCCGAAGAGCTCCAGCTCGGCAATCGTCCCGACCGCTCTCATTCGCATGGTCCTCCCGGGAGAGCGCCGGGCGCTTCCCTGGTGTTCAGTGCCACTGTACAATGCGCACGATGAACCCGCAAGCCGCCGCCATCGCCGAGCCCGCAGAGGCCGAAGGGGAACGGCCCGCCCCCTCGCCCGTTCGCGTCGTCGCGCTGGGCGACCTCCACTGGGGGGAGCACCTCGACGAGCACTGGCTGCGCGACCTCGCCGCCGAGGCGGCAGCCGCCGCCGACGTGCTGGCGATTCTCGGCGATCTGACCACCCATGGGCAGCCGGAGCAGATGGATCAGGTGGGGCGCGCCTTTGCGGATGCCGACACCCCGGTGCTGGCGGTGCTCGGCAACCACGACTGCGAGAGCCACCGCATGGACGAGGCGAAGGAGATCCTCGCCGCGTACGGCGTCAAGGTGCTCGACGGCGAGAGCGTGATCGTGGACGGGTTGGGTTTCGCTGGCACCAAGGGGTTCGGCGGCGGTTTCGGCGCGCACGCGCTGGCCACCTTCGGCGAGGCCGAGTCGAAGGCCTTCGTGGACGCCGCGATCGCGGAGGAGCTCAAGCTCGAGCGTGCCCTCGCCGCGCTGGCGACCGACCTGAAGGTGGTCCTGCTCCACTACTCACCGACCGCCGAGACGATGGGCGAGGAGCCGCAGCCCATCTGGCCGTTCCTCGGCTCCTCACTCCTGCTGAGGCCGATCGAGGCGCATCACGCGGCGGTCGTCTTCCACGGCCACGCCCATCTCGGCGCCGCCGAGGCGGCCACTCCTGCGGGCATTCCGGTCTTCAACGTCGCCCTGCCGGTGCTCGCCAGGGCCGGCATGCGCTTCCGAGTCTGGGACGCCCGGCCGGGCGTGACGACCACCTGAGCCGTGGGGGCGGCGCGGAGGCTGGCGCACCGGGTCGTTCCGGACCCGCGGTACTACGGCTGGCGCGTGGCGCTGGTCGGCATGACCTGCGCGGCGCTGTCCGGGCCGGGACAGTCCTTCCTGCTGTCGCTCTACCTCGAGCCGCTGATGGCGGCGACCGGTCTCGAACGGTTCGGGCTGTCGATGCTGTACTCGCTGACCACGCTCGGTGCGGCGCTGCTGTTGCCCCTCGTCGGGGCACAGGCGGACAGGTCCCGCGGCGGCAGGTTTCTGGCCGCGGTGCTGCTGGGCCTCGCCGCGGCCATGACGCTGCTGGCGACGAGCGGAGCGCCGCTCCAGCTCGGCCTGTCGCTCCTGCTGCTGCGCCTGCTCGGCCAGGGGGCGATCGGCATCGGCACGCTCGTCCTCACCGTCCGCTGGTTCGAGCGCAACCGCGGGCGTGCCCTGGCGCTCGTGACGTTGGGCTACGGCATCGGCGAGCTGTCCCTGCCCCTCCTACTGCTGCCGCTTTCGAGCAGCCTCGGCTGGCGGGTTTCCCTGCTCCTGCTGGCGGGTACCTACGCCGCCATCTTCGCCCCCATGGTCGTCTGGGCGGTCCGTGAGCCGTCGACCGCCGAGAGGCATCGCCAGCACGTGGAGCGGGCGGATGCTGCGGCTCCGGGTACCACCTGGGCCGTCGCGGCAACCCTCCGCACGCCTCTGTTCTGGGCCCTGGCCGCGGCGACGGCCATCCTCCCGTTGACCATCACCGCGCTGCTGTTTCACCAGGTGGCGATCTTCCGCGAACTCGGTCACGGCCCGGGCGCGGTGGCCCTGGCGATGGCCGGGATGGCGGTGGGCGGAGTCGTCGGCGCACTGCTCGCCGGCCCCCTTCTCGAGCGGCTGCCGGCGCGTTTCGGCCTGGCTCTGGCGCTGGCGCTGCAGGCGGTCGGTCTCGTGGCGGCGGTGCTCTGGCCAACCGCCGCAGCGCTGCCGTGGGTCTACGGCTCCGCGATGGGCCTCGCCAACGGCGCCTCGAAGATCGCCGGCTCTCTGGTCTGGCCCGAGTCGTTCGGCACCGGCTCGCTGGGCGCCATCAAGGGAGTCGTCAACCTGGTGCGCAACGGCTCGACGGCCGCCGGGCCGCCGATCGCCGCCGCGCTCCTGGCCGGGGGCGGGGCTCGGGGTCTGCTCGTGGCGCTGGCGATCGTCACCGCGATCGTCGCGGTGGGAACGCTGCCGTTGCGACCACCGCGCCCGACTTCCGCCTCGGAACCTGCGACGATCGACGCGGCCGCCGCGGCCTGAGCCGACTCCCTGGGCGGCCAGCCTCACTCGTCGTCGACGGCCGGCCGATCAGCGTCCACGCCCCGGCGCTACGCCGAGCTCCGCCACCCACTCGATCGGTTCGCCGTTGCTGGGGAACCCCACGGGCGCGCCCCCGCCGGCGAGCAGGGAATCGAGTGCACCGCGCAGCTCCGCCCCGTCGGGAGCCAGACCCGGCGGCCGGTCGGTGGCGTCGAAGCGCCCGTGATAGGCCAGGCGCTGGTCCCGGTTGAACAGGAAGAAATCGGGCACGCGGCGGAGCCCGAACGCTCTCGCGACTTCCTGCCGCTCGTCCATCAAATACGGAACCATGATGCCTGCCCCCTGGATGACGGCGGCCATGGCGGCTGGGCTCTCCGTGATCGCCCCCGAGCCACCGCCGGATTGACCAGCAGGACGCCGGCGCCGCGGCGGCCGTACTCCCAGGCCAGCTTGCCAAGCGGCGCGTGCAGCCGCCGCGAAGGAGCCGACGAGCAGTCGACGAAGGCGATCAACAAGCCTGGCAGGCTACGGTAGTCATCGGTATCGACGACCTGACCGGTCGGATCGAGCAGTCGAAAGCCGGGCAACGGGTCGTACAGGCGAAGCGAACGATCGTGATGCAACGAGTTATCTCCTGGTCTCGGCGCCGATGGCGATGGCCACCTCGCAGCAGGCGAGCAGACGCGCCAGCGAGGCGGCGTGGCGCAAGGCGGTTTCGAGGGTGCCCACGGCATCCAGGATGCCGGCGGCCGTGGGCTCCACCAGAGCCCCCGTGAAAGCATCCAGGCAGCGGTTGCAGCCGCCTTCGGTGACGACGTCGACTGCCCGACGGGGCACCTCGCCGGCGTTGGCGGCGAGCTGGCGCAACGGCTGCTCGAGCGCCCGCCGCACCGCATTCCAGCCCTCGGCGCGATCGCCCGCGCCCGCCATCGAGGCGAGCTCGCCGGCGGCGCGCAGGTAGGCGAGCCCGCCGCCGGCCACGACCCCGCGGCTGCGCGCGGCGACCACCGCCGCCACCGCCTTCTCGGCCAGCACCTTCCGCCGGCTCGCCTCGGCCGCGGTCGCACCCCCGGCGAGGATCACGACGCGCTCGGGCGCCTCCGACGACGGCGGGGCCCCGGCCCCGGTGTCTCTGGGCCTCCGCCCGAGACGATCGCCGAGGGTGTCCTCCCGCGCGACCACCGCGAGGTCGGCACCCTGCAGCACGGCCTTCACCGCGAGCTCGCCGAGCGAGCGATCTCCGCCCGCCGCCAGCGTCGCCACCGCGAGCAGATCGGGCTCGGTGGCGGTCCGCGTCTGCTCGACGAGCGCTACCAGGGCGAGCTGGGTGGCGAGGACCATGCCGCGCCCGACCTCCTGCGGCTCGGCGCCGGCGGTGATCGCACGTACGGCCCGCCGATAGACCTGGTCGGCGAGCAGGATCGCCGTCGACGTTCCATCCCCTGCCTCGGCCGCCACCCCGCGCCCGACGGCTCGCAGGATCTCGGCCCCGAGCTCCTCGACGGGCTCGTCGAGCACGAGCGCCGCGGCGATCGCCGCGCCGTCGCGAAGGAGCATCACCTCCTGGCCGCGCCCCTCGAGCGCCGGCCCTCGGCGCGGCCCGAAGCCGCTGCCGACGGCGCGGGCGATCTGTTTCATCCCGCTCATCAACAGGATGCGATGCTCGTGACCGCGCGAGATGCGGACCACCTCGTCGCGCGCCGGCGCCTCCCGGGTCGGCGTGCCGCTCATAGCTGGAACATCTTCTGGCAGTGGTCGCAGTGGTAGAGGCGGTCCTCGATCCGCCGCACCGTGATGCGGCGGCCGCAGAAGGGGCATCGTGGCGCCTCGGCCTTCGGAGCCTGCTCGGGCTTGCGCTTGCTCATCCTCGTGCTGTCTCGACCAGCCCAGGGCTCGATGGCGCCGGCGTAGAGGAGGAGCTTCTCGGTGAGCGTCGTCTGCCGGCGTCGGGGTGGGAGATGATCGCGAAGGTGCGGCGGCGAGCCACCTGGGAGGATATGCTTTCCTCGACTTTCGGGTTGTGGGCGACCACCATGGGATGTGCAGTATAACTGAACAGTCGGGCGACTCCAGCGGTCGCCCGGGTTGCGCGGGACACGAAGCTAGTGGGAGATACCGCCACCATCAACGAAACGACGATCGGTGAGACCCTGCAGAGGCTGCGGCTGGCGCAAGGCCTGTCGCTGCGCACCCTGGCCGGGCGTGCGGGCTTCTCACCGAGCTTCCTGTCGCAGGTCGAGAACGGCCAGAGCTCGCCTTCGATCGCTTCGCTCGACCGCCTCGCGCAGGCGCTGGGGCTGCGCCTGGTCGACTTCTTC
>DATKEH010000383.1:0-5918 GCA_035546355.1 Thermoanaerobaculia bacterium | reverse complement strand
GAACA
Organism: Thermoanaerobaculia bacterium; assembly: GCA_035546355.1. Taxonomy (GTDB): domain Bacteria; phylum Acidobacteriota; class Thermoanaerobaculia; order Multivoradales; family JAIOJS01; genus DATKEH01. The sequence continues at coordinate 5,913 of DATKEH010000383.1, read as the reverse complement.
GCGAGCCGTGGAACTCGTTGCTGCCCGAGCGGGTGACGGCGTTGATGCCGCCGCCGGTGAAGCCGCCCTGCCGCACGTCGTAGGGCGACACCACCAGCTGCAGCTGCTCGATGGCGTCGAGCGAGATCGGCTGCGAATCGGTCTGGCCGCCGGGCGTGCCGGTGTCGGCGAGACCGAAGAGGTCGTTGTTGACCGCGCCGTCGATCTGGATGGTGTTGTAGCGATTGTTGCGGCCGGCGACGGTGAGGCGGGTGCCGCTGGCGTCCGGCGAGTCGACGTTGAAGTAGGGGTTGGTGCGCGCGAAGTCCTGCAGGCTGCGGTTGATCGTCGGCAGGTTCGCGATCTGCTCGGTCGACACCGCCGAGGTGGAGCCGGTGCGGTTGGAGAGCAGCGGGTCGGCGTCGGCCACCACCTCGATCGACTCGCTGATCTCGGCCAGCTCGAGCTGGATCACCAGCTCGGTGGTGGCGCCCAGGTTGACGTGCACGTTGCTGACCTCGGTCGGACCGTAGCCCTCGAGGTTGGCGGTGACCCGGTAGGGGCCGCCGACGCGGACGTTGGCCATCAGGAACCTGCCGTCGCCGCCGGTGACGGAGGTGTAGCGAATGCTGGTGGGCTCGTGGAGGGCGGAGACGGTGACGCCGGGCAGGCGGGTGCCGTCCTCCTCGACGGTGACGACGCCGGACAGGTGGCCGGTCGTCGCCTGGGCCAGCAGGGCCGGCGTGCCCAGCATCAGGACGCACAGGCCGAAGGCCAGGTAGAGGGAGACTCGACGGGCGCGGGTCATGGGCTTCCTCCTTTGCGCACGCTCTCGGTGACGCTCGCTTCGGTTGCTGTTCGGGGACCTAGCGGTCAGCGGAGAGTCTACACAGGCAGCGATCCCGGTCAACCCTCCGTCGGGGTGGTTCACGCACTTGTAACACCCCCGGCGGTGGGGCTCGTAGACCTGCCCTCAGCCGCTGCCCGTCGAGCCGAACCCGCCCTCTCCGCGGCGGCTGGGGGAGAGAGTGCCCGCCTCCTCCCAGGCGACGCCAGCGGCGGGCGCGAACACCAGCTGCGCGATGCGGTCACCGCGGTCGATCCGCACCGGCTGCGGGCCGAGGTTGACCAGCAGCACGGCGACCTCGCCGCGGTAGTCGCTGTCGACCGTCCCGGGAGCGTTGAGGATCGTCACCCCGTCGCGCAGGGCCATGCCGCTGCGCGGCCGCACCTGCCCCTCCCAGCCCGGCGGGATCTCCAGGATCAGCCCGGTCGGCACCAGCCGGCGCTCGCCGGGGGCGAGCTCGAGGGGGGTTTCGATCGCCGCCCGCAGGTCGTAGCCCGCACTTCCGGCCGAGGCCGCCGCCGGCAGCTCGAGCCCGTGCCCATGCGGCAGGCGGCGCACGCGGACGCGAAGCGCTGCCGCGCCCATCCTCAGCCCGAGCGCCGGCCGGCCGACGGCTGGAGCGGCGTGCCCGGCGGCGGCGTGCCCGGCGGCGGCGCGCCCGGCTGCACCGGGCCCAGGCCCGGCCTGAAGGGGCGACCGATCCACTGCGCCCCCATGCGCGGGCTCCAGTTGACCCCCTGCACGTGGGGGCTCGCCTGGGCGTTGGCCACCAGCTCGATGGTGAAGTGCCACTGGTGATAGCGCTGCCGCCCGAGAAACGTCTTGATCGCCTCGTCGCGGCTGCGGCTGTAGACGCCGCGAATGGGGCCGCGGGTGAGCGTCTGTCCGCTCGCCGCGCCCGCCCCCTCACCGCCGCCGTTCGGCTCGCCCGCCGGGGCTGCGGGGGCCGGCAGGCCGCTGGTGCCGGTTGGCGGCTCGCCGGGCAGGTCCCCCTGCGGACCGCTGGCGAACAGGACCCCCCACCGGCGGCTGCCGGTGATCGGGTCTTCCCACAGCCGACGAATCGAGCGCGGCTCGACCTCCAGCAGCTCCTCGAGGCGCACTGGCAGCCGCCCCTGGCGCTGCTCGAAGACGCGGATCGCCTCGGCGTACTGCAGGCCGCGGAAGATCAGCTCCTCTTCGCGGTCCCGCCGCATCGCCGTCGACCACAGCGGCATCGCCATGGCGACGGCGATGTTGAGCAGCGTGATCAGGACCATCAGGATGACCAGGTTGTAGCCCGCCTCGCCGCCGTCTCCGCGGGCGCCCGCGGCCCGCTCTTCGCGAACGCTGCTCATCGCCTCACAGCTCTCCGTAGGGCGTGCCGTCCAGGGTCGTGCCCTCGGCCCCCGACTTGACGTCCATGATCCCCTGCTCGCCGCCCTCCGGGAGGTCGGTCTCCGCGGGCTGCTGGTCGAAGTCGAGCTCCTCGTACACCGGCTTCCAGCTGTCGGCGCTCTTGGTGATGGGATCGACGGGGATGGCCCGCAGGTACCCCTCTTCGACCAACGCCTCCAGCGAAGTCGGATAGTGCCCCTTGTCGGCGTAGTACTGGTCGAGGTTGTCGCGCAGGACGCGCAGGTCCGTCTTGAGCGCCGCCTCCGCCGCCTTCTGCGGCGTGTGCAGCATGCGCGGCAGGGCGATGGTGGCGAGGATGCCGATCACCGCCACGACGATGATCAGCTCGAGGAGGGTGAAGCCGCCCTGCGATGTCGGAGCGGGCTGTCGCGGTCTCGGCATCGGCGTCACCACCGGCGATAGGGCACGCCGTCGAGCCCGACTCCCTGGCTCAGCGAGTAGACGTCGTAGACATCCTCGCCGCCCCAGCTGTCGCTGTCCCAGTCGTCCTGGTAGCTGCGCAGCCCCCACTCCGCCTCGCCGATCATCGGGTCGACCGGGATGCGGCGCAGGAAGCGTACCCGCTTGTCGATCTGACCGACGACGTCGACGCCCTCGACCAGCAGCTCCAGGCTCTCGGGATAGCCGTCGGTGCCGAGCTCCACCGGCAGCAGCCCGGCGTCGCTGTAGCGCTTGTGCTCGTCGATGGCGTAGCGCATGGTGCGCAGGTGGTGGCGCAGCTCGGCCTCCTTGGCGCGCTTGTGGGTGAACTTGGCCACCGGCAGCGCCACCGCCGCCAGCGTCACCATGACGGCGCACACCATGACCAGCTCGGCCAGGGTGAAGCCGGCCTCGGAGCGGCGGCGGAGTCGGGCGCCAGACACGCTGCGGACTCCCCTCACGACTCCTGGCGCGCCGGGCGTTCCGGCTTCTCGCTCTCGGGATGCACCGTCACCCTGGCGCCCTCGACAGTCACCGGCGTCAGCTCGTCGAGGCCCGCGCCGAGGGCCCGCGGCTCGACGATGCCGATGGGGGAGCTGCCGCCGCCCACGGCGGTGAAGGTGATGGTGACGACCGTACCCTGACCCCGGACCCCTGGGCGCTCGCCGAGGCGGCTGGCGCCGACCAGGACGCGGCCGGGCTCGGCTTCGGCGACCAGCACCTGCGCCTCGTCGCCCCCGCCCAGGGCATCGCCCGCCTTCCAACCCGCGACCTCCAGCACCGCCGGGTCGAACACCATGACCAGGGGGAGGTGCGACACCGCCAGCCCGCTGTCCAGCTCGACCCGCACGTCGAAGCGGTCGCCGGCGCGGACCCGCAGGTCCTGCGGCACCAACCGCAGGTCGACGCCTTCGGCGGATGCCGCGGCGGCGGCCAGCGCGGGAGCCTGCGGAGCGGGAGCGGCGAGGCCGCTGCGCAGCTCCGGCTCCTCCTCCGGGATCTCCTCCTCGAAGATCTCGGGCTCCTCCTCCGGGATCTCCTCCGGCTCGGGCTCGGCGAAGATGTCGCTCGGCGGCAGCCCCGGCACCAGCTCCACCCCCGGCGGCGGCTCGGGCGGCTCCTCCCCGCTCTCGGGCTCGGCCCGATCCTGCAGGCCCCGCGGCAACTCCTGCACCCGCTGGCGGATCAGCTCGCGAACCCGCTCGGCCGCCGAGGTGCCCTCGTCGAAGGGGCCCTCGACCTCCGACTCGACCCGCGGGCTCTGCGCCCGGAAGGTGATGTTCTGCTCGGTGCCGACCCAGATCGGCAGCAGGTCCGCCTCGATGATGTCGGAGCGGCGGATGATGTGCGGGGTCATGGTGAGGATGACGTCGGTGCGCTGGGCGTTGCGGTTCGTACGCGAGAACAGCCTGCCGACGACGGGGATTTCCGACAGGCCCGGCACCCCGGTGTCGCTGGAGGTCTCGTCGGTGCGCAACAGCCCGGCGAGGAAGTTGGTCTCGCCGTCCTTGAGCCGGATCGTGGTCTGGATGTTGCGCGTGCCGATGATCGGCTGCTCCTGACCACTGGCGCCGGTCACCGAACCGGCGAGGTTGGAAACCTCGACCGTGAGCTTGAGGGTCACCTCGAGGTTGTGGTGCACGCGCGGCTCGATGTTGATCTTGATGCCGATGTCGGTGTACTGGAACGAGGTGATCGGCACGATGTTGCCGCCGATGGTGTTGGCGGTATTGAAGGTGGTGGTGGGGATCGGCACCCGGTCGCCGATGTGCAGCGACGCCTTCTCGCCCTCGCTGATGCGCAGCTGCGGCCTGGCCAGCACCTCCGCCTCGGTATTGCTCTTGATGAAGCTGTAGAGGAAGTTGGGGATGGTGATCGCCCAGTGGTTCTGGTTGAGGAACTCGAGATCGGAGAGGCGCAACGCGGCGTCCTGGCCGACGTCCAGGCTCTGGGTCACCGAGTAGCTCGACAGCGACACCCCCAGGTCGCGCACCTTCTGCGAGTTGACCTGCAAAAGCTCGACGTCGATGACCACCTCGGCGCGCGCCTTGTCGTTGGTCTCGATGATCCGCTCGGCCACCTTCACCCGATCCGCCGAGTCGCGCATGATGATGGCGTTGAGCCGGTCGTTGGAGGCGATCTTCTTGGCGTCGACCAGCGTGCGCAGCATGGTCATGACGTCCTTGACCTCGGCGTTGGACAGGAAGAAGGTCTGGATCACCAGGTCTTCGTAGGCGCGCCGGTTCTGCGGCGTGTCGGCGGCGATCAGGATGGTGTGCTCGTCGAGCACCTTGTAGAAGTGCCCGGCGGCCCGCATCAGGATCTCCAGGGCGTCCTGCGCCGTCACCTCCTCGAGCTCGATGGCGATCTCCTGGTCCTTCAGGTTGGGGTCGAACAGCACGTTGATGCCGTAGGCCTTGCCGAGAGCGCGGTAGATGTCCTTGACCGCCACCGACTGCGGGAACTCGAGCGAGATCGGCTCGGGGGAGCGCGGCTCGAGCAGCGGCGGCTGCGCCCGCGCCCGCGCCTCCCGCTTCATCTCGTCCAGCGTCTGCAGCGAGCCGCGCGCCTCCTGGCGCATGGTCAGCTCCTCGCGCACCTTGCTCAGCTCCACGAAGGCGTACTGGTTGGTGGGGTCGAGCTCGACGGCCTGGCGGTATTCGACCAGGGCGCGCTCCAGGGCGCCGGCTTCATGGAACCGCCGCCCGAGCTCGAAGTGCTGCTGCGAGGCCCTGATCTTGGCCCGCAGCAGGGCGGCGCGATACTCGATCCTGCCGGGGTCCTGCTCCACCAGCTCCAGGTAGCGCAGCACCGCCTCGTCCCAGTCCCCCTCCTGCTCGGCGATCTGCGCGCGACGATAATCGGCGAAGCCGGCGCACCCCACCAGCACCACCAAGAGGGGGGCCAGCGCCCATGCCAGCCGTCGATTCATCACTGCCATCCCTCCGTGAATCCCGCGGCGCCGTCAGCGCCCCACCGGCAATCGCTTGGGTGGCTCGTCGGGGAACCCGACGAAGCCGATGTCGATCGATTCATAGCCTATGCCCGCGATCACGAACCTGCCTTCGATCACGTCACCCTCTCGTACGTTGTAGAGCTCGGCGCCGCTTGTCAGCACGGCGATCGGCTGGGCGGCGCTGCCGAAGCGGCCCAGGAACTTGAGGTGGTCCGGCGAGGGCGGGCGCGGCCTGGGCGGCGCCGTCGGCTGGGGTGGCGGCGGCGGGGCCGGCGGCGGCGGCGGCGGCTCGGCCCGCGGCGGCGGAGGCGGC
>DATKEH010000382.1:0-6380 GCA_035546355.1 Thermoanaerobaculia bacterium | reverse complement strand
CCGGCGGCTACCGCCCAGCCGCGCCACCGTCCAGTGGCTCGGGTTGATCGCCGGCCCCGCCGTCGCCCTCCTGCTCTACCTGCTGCTGCCGGCGGCGGCGGTCGACCCGACGACCGGCGAGTCGGTGCCGATCGGCGACGCCGGGCGCGCCACGATGGCGGTGCTCGGCTGGATGGCCGTGTGGTGGCTGACGGAGGCCATCGACGTGGCCGCCACCGCGCTGCTGCCCGTGGCGCTGTTCCCCCTCCTCGGGGCGCGCACCGCGCGCGAGGCGACCGCGCCGTACGGCTCGGACGTCATCTTTCTGTTCCTGGGGAGCTTCGTGCTGGCGCTGGCGCTGCAGCGCTGGGGGCTCGACCGGCGCATCGCCCTGTTCACCCTGCGGCTGGTCGGCACCCGCCCCGACCGGATGGTGGGCGGGCTGATGCTGGCCACCGCGGGGATGAGCGCGTTCGTCTCCAACACCGCCACCGTGGCGATGATGCTGCCGATCGCCCTCAGCCTCATCGAGGTGGCAGCCGGTGCGCACGAGGGGGCCGAGGGCGCGCAGGGGGCCCACCGGCAGCTCACCGTTTGTGCCCTCCTCGGCATCGCCTACGCCGCGTCGGTCGGTGGATTGGCCACTCTCGTCGGCACGCCGCCGAACCTCTTCTTCGCCGGCTTCGCCCGCGAGGCATGGGGCCGCGAGGTCACGTTCCTCGGCTGGCTGGGCGTCGGCCTGCCGGCGGCCGCGATCTTCCTGCCGGTCGTCTGGCTGCTGCTGACGCGTGGGCTGTTTCCGCTGCGCGACCTCGAGGTGGCGCTGGCGCCGCAGGAGCTCGCGCGGCGCTACCGTCAGCTGGGCCCGGCGAACCGGGGAGAGGTGGCGACCTTCGCCGTGTTCCTCGCCACCGCCGGCGCCTGGATCTTCCGCCCCCTGCTCGTCGCGCTCGAGATCGCCGGCCGACGCCCGTTGGCGGGCCTCACCGACGCCGGGATCGCCATGCTCGCCGCCCTGGCGCTGTTCGTCATCCCGGTCGACCGGGCCGAGCGCACCTTCGTGATGGACTGGGAGACGGCGCGCCGGCTGCCCTGGGGGGTGCTGGTGCTGTTCGGCGGCGGCCTCAGCCTGGCCGCGGCGGTCGAGGGCAACGGCGTCGATCGCCTGATCGGCCTGCAGGCGGGGCGCCTCGCCGAGCTGCCGCCGCTGCTGGTGGTGGCTACGGTGACGGCCGCCGTCGTCTTCCTCACCGAGCTGACCTCCAACACCGCCACCGCCGCCACCCTGTTGCCGATCCTCGCCGCGGCCGCGCCGCGGCTCGGGATCGAGCCCGTCCTGCTGGTGGTGCCGGCGACGCTGGCGGCGAGCTGCGCCTTCATGCTGCCGGTGGCGACGCCGCCCAACGCCATCGTCTTCGGCTCGGGCCGGGTCGAGATCCCCGACATGGTACGCGCCGGGCTGTGGCTGAACCTGGTCGGCATAGCCTTGATCACGCTGCTCGCCTTCACCGCCGTGCCGTGGGTCTTCGGCGGCTGAGGCCCGGCCGCCGGCGGCGCCCTCGACGGCGCCCGCAGGGAATTCGCTAGTGCCTGCATCTGTTATACTTAGCGAACATGATCGACAGACGTAGGTTACCGCGCCCGGCGGCTGCCCTGGCTCCTCTGGCACTGATCTCTCTCCTCGCCTGCGACGGGGCTTTCCCCTCGCTGGCCCGGCAGGCCGGCGGCGCGGCGGCGCCGGCGGTGGCCGGCGTGACGGCTCGCCCGGCGGCGGCCGTGCCCGCGAGGGCGGTGCGCGGCGTCAGCCCGGAAACCCTGCTCGCGGCCCTGCCGGCAGGGGCCGAGGACGACGGCGCCTTCGCGGCGCATCGCGCCGAATTCACCCTACGGCTGAGGGGGCACGAGTCCCCCTACCGGCTGATGTCGTTGTTCGTGCTACCTGGCGAGACCGTGCCGGTCGAGGTGGTGCGGCCGCGGGGGGCGTTCCAGGCGGCGGCCAGCGACGGCGAGCTGCGGGAGACCGGCGCGGCGCGCTGGGAGTGGACGGCGCCGCAGACCACCGGCCGCCACGGGATCGTGGTACAGGACCGCACCAGCGGCGAGGCCATCCGCCTGAATGCCTTCGTGCTCGTCCCCTACCGGGGCGAGGAGCGGCTGGGCAGCTACCCCATCGGGGAGTACATGCGGGAGCCGCTGAAGGGCGATCCCGCCTACGCCATGCCGGGCGGGCTGATCGAGGTCGGCGAGCAGGACCTCGACATCTGGATCTCCCCGCACTTCCGGCTCGGCCAGTTCCTGTGCAAGCAGGACGCACCCTTCCCCAAGTACGCGCTGGTCCAGGAGAAGCTACTGCTCAAGCTGGAGGGGGTGCTGGAGGGGGTCAACGCCCGCGGCGTCGAGGCCGATACCTTCTTCGTGATGAGCGGCTACCGCACGCCCTTCTACAACGCCGCGATCGGCAACCAGACTGGCTACAGCCGCCACCATTACGGCGACGCCGCCGACGTCTACGTGGACCAGGACGGCGACGGTTGGATGGACGACGTCAACGGCGACGGCCGGGTAGACGAGGCCGACGCGCGCTTCCTCTACGAGCTGGTCGAGGAGCTCGAGCCGGAGCCGCACTTCCACGGGCTCGACGGCGGTCTGGGGCTGTACCGCGCCAACGCCGTGCGCCCACCGTTCGTGCACATCGACACCCGCGGCCACCGGGCCCGCTGGTAGAGCCCGCCGGCGGAGCCGCCGGCCTCTGCGCCGGCCGCATCGCGCTCGTCGCCCATGCCGTCGATTAGACTCCCCGCAGCGGCGCCCGGAGCGCCCACCGGTCGATGTCCTACCGACACGAGCTCGACCTCGCCCTCGACCTCGCCCTGACGGCGGGGGAGGAGGCGCTGCGCCTGTACGCGGAGCTGCCGGAGATCCCGGACGCGCCGGCCGACATCACCACGGCGGCCGACCACGCCGTGCAGGATCTGCTGGTGGGGCGGCTGCTGCGCGAGCTGCCGGACGACGGCATCCTCGCCGAGGAGGCGAGCCGGGTGGCCCTGCCGCCGCCCGCCGAGCGGCGCCGCCACTGGACGATCGACCCCATCGACGGCACCCGCGGCTTCGCGCGCAAGAACGGCGAGTTCGCCATCCAGCTGGCGCTGGTCGACGGCGCCTCGCCGGTGGTGGCGGTGGTCTACGAGCCGGCGGCGCGCCGCCTGACCTGGGCGGCGCGCGGGGAGGGCTGCTGGGCCCGGTTGCCGGGATCGAGCGGCCCTACCCACTGTCGGGTGAGCGTGGCGCAGCGCCCGGGGGCGCTGGCGGTGAGCCGTTCGCGACGCTCCCGGGAGATCGCCGCCCTGCTGACCGCGTTCGGGGCGCAGCGCGCCGCCGTCACCTACTCGGCCGGCATCAAGCTGGCGCTGGTGGCGCGCGGCGAGGTCGACCTCTACCTCGGCGACTATCTCGGCCTCAAGGACTGGGACGTGGCGCCGGGGCACCTGCTGGTCGAGGAGGCCGGCGGCCGGGTGAGCGACGTCGACGGCGCCGCCATCCGCTACGACGGCTCGGCGCGGTCCCTGCGCGGGCGGGGGTTGCTGGCGAGCAACGGCACCGTGCACCCGGGTGCGCTGGCCGCCCTGGGCGCGGGTGCGGTGCCGATCGGCTGAGAGGCGAGGGCGCTGTCCTCGGCGCCGATGTCCGCAGCCGCACCTTCGCGCGCAGGGGCGCGCCCAGCCGTCTATGATCGGGTGGTGAACGAGCCCGTCGCCGCGGTGCCCGCGGCAGAGCGGCCCGCAGAGGACCGCCAGCTGCGCCGCCGGATGAGCAACCCGTGGCTGCTGCGCCTCTTCATGCTGCGGAAGCTGCCTCTGGCCCTGGTGGCGGGGCTGCGGGTGCGCCACCTCGACGCGGAGCGCTGCGTCGTCACCGTGCCCTGTGGCTGGCGCACCACCAACCCCTTCCGCTCCACCTACTTCGCGGCCCTGGCCATGGCCGCCGAGATGTCCACCGGGGCGCCGGCGATGCTCGCGGTCCGCAACGCTGCGGCCTCGGTGGCGATGCTGATCACCGGGCTCGAGGCGGAGTTCGTCAAGAAGGCCACCGCGACCACCGTCTTCACCTGCGACGCCGGGCCGCAGATGGCGGCGGCGGTGGCCGAGGCGCTGGACACGGGAGAGCCGGTGACGGTGCGGGCCCTCAGCGTCGGCCGCTCCCCGGAAGGGGTGGAGGTGGCCCGCTTCGCCTTCACCTGGTCGTTCAAGAGGCGGTAGCGACTCCGCGGCGCTTCCCACGGCGCCACCCGCTCGCGGGCTCCACCCACCCGCAGTGACGGCGCACGCCTATCGCGCTTCGGCTAAGGTGGGATCGGGGCGCGCGGTGGCGTTCCCCGGGACCCATCGGGCACGCAGCTACCTCCGGGGGCTGTCGATCCCCCAGCCGGCGGCGGCGGCTCCGCTGGTGGCCGCGGCGCCCCCGGCATAGAACGCTTTGCACTCGCGCTCCCGCCCGCGCACCACCCGCCGCCCGGCGAGCGGGCCGCGCGTCTCGGTGACCACCGTCGCCTGCCCCTCCTGGTGCGCGGGATCGTAGAAGTACAGCACCACCCAGTCGCGGGTCTTGCCGAGGCGGTGGGCCTGGGCCGTGTTGGAGTAGAGAGCGGTGAAGCTCCAACCGCCTCGGGTCACGTGCAGCACCGGCAGCCAGGCGGCGCCCTGCGGGTTGAAGCGGTGGGGGGTGATCGTCGGCAGCGCGTCCGCCAGCGCGCGATCGCGATACTCACCGTCGACGGCGAGGAGGAGGTCGATCCAGGGCTGCGCCTCGTCGACAGGCGGCTCCAGACGCCGCTGCCCCAGCATGCTCCCGAGGGCGAGACGGATGGCGGCGGCGCGCCGCGGCCCGACCCCGGGAACTTCCTCGAGGTGGCCGCGGTGCGCCGCCACCTCGAGCGCCTCGAGGGACTCGACGTCGAGGTGGTCGTGGAGGCGCCGCGCCAGCTCGGGGCCGACGCCGGGAAGGGTGCGGAAGAGCGCCTCGGGATCGGCCGCGCCGCGGAGACGCTGCAGCAGGCTCCAGCGACCGGTGTGGAGCATCTCGCGGACGGCAGCCGCCAGCCCCGGGCCGATTCCCGGCAGCCGCAGCAGCCCTTCCTGCCCCTCCCGCGATACCAGCTCCGCGAGGCCGATCGGCAGGCGCTCGAGGGTTTCGGCGCCGCGCCGGTAGGCGTTGACCCGGAAGGGGTTGGCGCCCTGCTGCTCCAGCAGCTCCGCCGCCTGGCGCAGGCGCGCCGCCACGGCGGCGTTGTGCGGCGGGATCGCCAGCGGAGGCTCGGTCGCGGGGCGGGGGTGCTCGGCCACCACCATCAGCCTACTGCGAACGGCCGGCCATCGCCGCGGCGCGTTCCGCTAGGGCCTACCGAGGGCCGTCTGCTCGAGCACCGCCTCGGCGATTGCCCCCCCCATCGCGCAGGCCGGCGGCACCACCAGGACGTTGCACGGCGCCTGGCGCACCACCGCCGCGGTCACCGAGCCGAGCAGGAAGCGCTCGTAACCGCTGCTGCCGTGGGTGCCCATGACGATCAGGTCGCTGACGTCCGCGGCCGCCGCGGCCAGGATCTCGGTCGGGGCATGGCCGATCGCCACCGCGGTCACCAGGGGGATCGGCGAGTCGGCGGCGTGCCGACGCGGGGTGCCGGCGAGCTCCTCGACGCGAGCTCCCAGGCGGTGGACCTGCTCGTCGAGCCGAGCGCGGCCGTCGGCCTGCATCTGGTGGACGAGGTCGTCTATGCGGGTTCCCTCTACCGGCGCCACCGGCGGCAGCTCGACGACGTGGAGCAGGAACAGCCTCGCTCCCGCGGCGCGCGCCGTGGCCAGGGCGGTGGAGACCACCGCGTCGCTGGCCTCGTCGAGGGCGGTGCCGGCGACGACGGCGCGCAGCGGCCCGAGGGCTTGGAGCCTGGCGGCGGACGACGCTTCGGTCATCGGGGCTCCCCGGCGATGAGAGGCTCGCTCAGCATGACTCTCCTTTCTCCCCGCGGCGCCCCAGGGCGCGTGGCCACGATTCCACGGTATAGCGGCCGCTGGCGGCTGTCGACTGCCGCCGGGGTGGATGGCGCTCGCGCCGCCGGGTGGGGGCGGCGGCGGGGGTGGCGACGCCCGGGCGAGGCGGCCTTCAGACGACCCGGATGGTGAAGTCCGGCGGCTCGATCATGTGCCGTTTGACGGCGCACTGGTCGATGGCACGGAGGATGGCGGCCCGGTACTTCTCCGGGAAACCGGGGGGCACCGTCAGCTCGATGTCCAGAAGGGCGATGCGCTTGCTGGTCTCGTCCTTGAACGGCACCATGCGCACGGCGAGGCCGGCGGTGGGGATCTGCCGCTGCTGGCAGAAGCGCAGGGCGTAGAGGCCGGCGCAGGTGG
>DATKEH010000381.1:0-13343 GCA_035546355.1 Thermoanaerobaculia bacterium | reverse complement strand
CCGCTGCTGGCCCTGACTCCGGCGGTCCACGAGGTGGTGCCACGCGAGGGCGGCGACGAGGCCACGGTGGCCGCCATCGCCGCCGCCGGCTGCCAGGAGGCGGTGGTGCTGCCGAGCTCCTTCCGCTCGGCGGGCCTGGTGTGGCGGGCCGGCGTCCCCTACCGCTGGGGGTACCGGGGCGGCTGGCGGAGCCCGCTGCTGGCCCCGCCGGTCCCCGGCCGCGGCCGGCGCAAGCGCCACCAGAGCGAGGATTACCGCCAGCTGCTGGAGGCGATGGCGGTCGACCCGCCGGCGAGCTGGGTGCCGTCGCTGCCGCGCACCCCGCAGATGCTGGCGAAGGGGGCCGAGCTGCTGTCCCGCGCCCGCGTGCCGGCCGAGGGCCCGCGAGTGGGGCTGTTCGCCGGCGCCGAGTTCGGCCCCTCCAAGCGCTGGCCCTGGCGCCGCTTCGCCGACCTGGCGCGCCAGCTGCGGCGCGAGCGGCCGGAGATGTCGGCGCTGATCCTGGCCGGCCCCAAGGAGGTATGGCTGGCGGTGCGGATCCACGAGGAGAGCGGCAAGATCCACCCGGTGGTGGGGCCCGACCTCGACCTCGGCGGGCTGGCGGCGGTGCTCGCCCATCTCGACCTGCTGGTGACCAACGACTCCGGGCCGATGCACCTGGCGGCCGCGCTCGGCGTGCCCTGCGTCGCCCTCTTCGGCCCCACCGACCCGCGGCGCACGGCCCCCGCCGGCGAGGGCCACCGGGTGCTCTCCACCGGCCGCTGGTGCTCCCCCTGTTTCCGCCGCCGCTGCCCGCTGCTGCACCACCGCTGCCTGCGGGACATCGGCGTCGGCGAGGTGGCGGCGGCGGCGCTCGCCGCCCTGCCCGCGCGCTGAGCGGGATCAGGGGTGACAGCGGCGGGCGCGTGCGAGCCGCTGGCGCACCACCGCCTCGATCTCGCGGCGTTCGCCCTCGAGGCCGGCGTCCTCCAGCGCCACCGCCACCGCGACCAGCACCGACAGCGGATCCCAGCGCGGCGGCACGGTGGCGAGGGCCGGCCCCAGATCGGCGCCCGCGAGAACCCGCGCCGCCACCGCCGCGGCGTGGCCGGCGAGCGGCAGCGGCTCGAGGGGCGCCAGCCAGCGCCCTGCCGCCGCCGGGTCCCGCCGCCGCAGGGCGCACCGCGCCGCCAGCAGCGCCAGCTCCTGGCGCCGCGGCCGCTCGCCGGCGGCGGCTTCGACGAGCCGGCAGTCGCCGGCGACCTCGACCGCCGCGGTGGCGGCGGCGGCGAGCCCCTGGCCGGCGGCCAGCCGCTGGCGAGCCGAGCGGGCGACGGCATCCGCGAACGCTCGACTGTCGAGGACTCGCACCGGCAGCAGCTCGCGCATCGCCGGATGGGTGACCACCGCCGCCGCGGCCAGCTCGCGCTCGCGCTCCAGATCCCCGGCTTCGCCGGCCGACCGCGCCTGCCGCGCCAGCCGCTGCCCCTCCTCCCACGCCACCCCTCCCTGCCGCGCCGCGGTGAGCGCCGCAGGCGGCCAGAGGGCCGCCAGCAGACCCAGCCCCGCCCCCAGCGCCACCACCAGCGCGCGGCCGCCGCGCACCCACAGCCGGCCCCGCCCCCAGGCGAAGAGCCCGGCGACCCCGACGCCCGCCGCCGGCGCCAGCAGCAGGTCGAGCGGGACGCGGTGGCGGCCGCTGGCGACGAACAGGGTGACGGTGGCGAGCGGCACCAGCAGCGGCGGCAGCAGCGGGAGCATCCGGCGCCCCCCGGGGAGCAGGAAGCCGACCAGCGCCAGGGGCAGCAGGGCGGCGATCCCCACCGGCGCCAGCAGCGCCACCCGCCGCTCGAGCCGCGCGGCGCCGGCCACGTCCCACACCTGCCGCCGGTGCAGCGCTCCCGCGAGGCGACCGGCGGCGCGGGCCGCCGCCCGGCCGGGATCGCGCCGTACCTCGGCGAGGGCGAGGGCGCGCCAGTAGCCCTCGGCGGCTGGGGGCGACAGGCAGTCGCCGGTGGCGGCGCGCGCCACCAGCCGGTAGGCCTGGTGCTCGTAGTCGGGCTCCCCGGGGCCGAAGGCGGCCGTCGCCACGCCGACAGCCGGCGGGTAGGCCAGGCCGAAGCCGCTGGCCCCGGGGCCGTTCCCCTGGTGCAGCACCTGCCCCGGGCTCATCAGCGCCGGCCAGGAACCCAGAGGCACCCGCCCCGCGAGCCACAGGGCCAGCCCGGCGGCGGCGAGGCCGCCGGCGGTGGCGAGGGCGAGGGCGCCGCGGCGGCGCGGCACCAGCGCGCTCCACCCGAGCGGCGCCAGCAGCGCCGTCGGCCGCACCAGGGCAGCCGCCCCTGCCAGCAGGCCCGCGCCGATGCCCCTCCCCTGGCGCCCGATCGCCCAGGTGGCGGCCAGCAGCAGCAGACCGAGCCACACCTCCGGCTCGAGCAGCGCCCCGCCGAGGACCGCCATCTCCGAGAAGGCGACGGCGGCCCCCGCCGCCACCGCCCCGGCTCGCCCCGACCACCGGTGCGCCAGGGCGTAGGCGAGCGGCACCGCCAGCGCGCCGGCCGCCGCCTGCACCAGCAGCAGAGCCGGCGGCAGCGCCCCGCCGGCGCGGGAGACGAAGCTGGTGAGGGCGAGGTAGAAGGGGGAGAAGTCGAGCAGGCGCTCGCCGTCCAGGGCCCCCGCCAGCCACCGCTCCGCCGCCGCCGGGTACTTGTCGAGGAAGGGGAGCCCCGCCGCCCAGGCGATAGCCTGCAGCCGCACCGCCAGAGCCGCCGCCGAGAGCAGCGCGACCGCCGCCACGTCGCACCGGCCCCAGGGTCTCAGGGGGTCACTCCAGCTCGAAGAGCAGGTCGCCGCCCTCCACCGCCTGCCCTTCGGTCACCGCGATCTTGCGCAGCACCCCGGCGTGCTCGGTGCGGATCTCGTTCTCCATCTTCATCGCCTCGAGCACCACGATCCCCTGCCCGGCGGCCACCTCCTCCCCTTCTGCCGCCAGCACCGCCACCACCCGACCCGGCATGTAGGCCGTCACCCGCTGGCTGCGGCGGGCGGCGCCGCCCGCGGCGACCGCGGCGAGGTGGGACAGCACGTCGGTGACCGCGACCAGGGCGCCGCCGCGGCGGCTCGACACCCAGTAGCGCCCCTCTCCGCGCGGCAGCACGACGACCTCGTGCTGCTCCCCGGCGACCAGCAGGCTGCGATGGTGCGGCCCCAGCGCCTGCTGGTCGACCCGGTACGCCGCGGCGCCGACGCGTACCGTCCAGCCGGCGCCGTCGCGCTCGACGCGTACCCGCTCCTGCCGCTCGCCGACGGTGACGATCAGCTCCACACGCCCCCGCGCAGGGCATCCTGGCGCCCGGACTCGCTCCACCGCGAGCGCCGCCCGCCACCCTCTCCGGGCGCTCCCGCAACGCGTTGGCAGCGCTCGAAGTGCGCCAGGGCCGCCGCCACCAACGGGAGGTCGCGGCCGGGAGGCGGCGCCGGCAGCGCCAGCTCGCCAGCAGCCAGCTTGCGGTCGAGCATGTCGATGTCGAGCTGGCCGGCGCGGAAGTCGGCGTCGGCGAGGAGGGCCTGGAACAGCGGCGCGGTGGTGCGGATGCCCTCGATGCGCAGCTCCTCGAGCGCCCGCCCCAGCCGCGCCAGGGCCCGCCCCCGGTCCTCCCCCCAGACGATCAGCTTGCCGAGCAGCGGGTCGTAGTCGACCGGCACCTCCACACCCTCGTAGACCCCGCAGTCGTTGCGCACGCCCGGGCCCTCGGGCCATCGCAGCAGCTCGATACGGCCGGGCGAAGGGGCGAAGCCGCGGTAGGGGTCTTCGGCGTACAGGCGGACCTCGATGGCGTGCCCCCGCGGCACGGCGCCGGTGAACGCCTCGGGCAGCGGCTCCCCCTGCGCCACCAGCAGCTGCGCGCGCACCAGGTCGAGGCCGGTCACCATCTCGGTCACCGGGTGCTCCACCTGCAAGCGGGTGTTCATCTCCAGGAAGTAGAAGGCGCCGTCCGCAGCGAGCAGGAACTCGACGGTGCCGGCGCTGTAGTAACCGACGGCCCGCGCCGCCGCCACCGCCGCCTCGCCCATGCGCCGGCGCAGCTCGGGCGTCACCGCCGGCGAAGGGGCTTCCTCCACCACCTTCTGGTGGCGCCGCTGCAGCGAGCACTCCCGCTCGCCGAGCGACACCAGGTGGCCGTGGCGATCGCCCATCACCTGGATCTCGACGTGCCGCGGCCGGGAGAGGAACGTCTCCAGGTACACCGCGTCGTCGCCGAAGCTGGCCGCCGCCTCCGAGCGCGCCGCGCGGAAGGCGCTCGCCAGCTCCTCGCGGGTGGCGACCAGCCGCATCCCCTTGCCGCCGCCGCCGGCGGCCGCCTTGAGCATCACCGGGTAGCCCAGCTCGGCGGCCGCCGCCTGCGCCGCCTCGATCGTGGCCAGGGGGTCGCAACCCCCGGGGACCACCGGCACGCCGGCGGCGCGCATCAGCCGCCGGCTCTCGATCTTCGAGCCCATGGCGGCGATCGCCTCCACCGGCGGGCCGATCAGCTCGATACCCGCGTCGCGGCAAGCGGCGGCGAAGGTCGCGTTCTCGGCCAGGAAGCCGTACCCGGGGTGGATGGCGTCGGCGCCGATCTCGCGCGCCACAGCGACGATCGCCTCGCCGCGCAGGTAGCTGTCGCGCGACGGCGGCGGGCCGATCCGGTACGCCTCGTCGGCGAGCAGCACCGGCAGGCTGCGGCGGTCGGCGTCGGAGTAGACCACCGCGCCGCGGATCCCCAGGTCGCGCAGCGCGCGCAGCACGCGCACCGCGATCTCCCCCCGGTTCGCCACCAGCACCTTGTGCAAGCTCCGGCGCTCGACCATGGCTGGACGGGGATGTTAGTACACGCCGCCTCGCGCGTTCCGCCGGCGCAACCCCATGGCGAGCAGCCCCGCCGCGCCCAGGGCGGCGGCGGCGAGGGCGGCGAAGAACGGCCGCCGGTCGACCCACAGCCGCACCCGGTGGCGCCCCGCCGGCACCGGCACGGCGATGCGGTGGAGATTGGCCAACCGCACCGGCGCCGCCTCGCCGTCGACGGCGGCGCGGTAGAGTGGCAGCCAGGTGCGCTCCACCACCAGGTGGCCGGCGGCGCCGGCGGCCACGTCGGCCTCGATCCCGTGCACGCCGCGGCGCAGCAGCCGCACGCGCCCGGCACCGTCCCGGGTCGCCGCCCCGGCGCCGGCCAGCACCACCGCGACCGCGGGGTCGAAGGCGGGGTCGAGCAGCTGCGCCACCGCCTCCGCCGGATCGGCGGCCCACCGCTCCCCCAGCACCAGCCGCACCGGCGGCGGCGGCGAGGGCAGGCGGTAGAGCAGCACCTCTCCGCCCGGCACCGGCTGACGGGCCGCCAGCCGGGCGCCCTCGCCGGCCTGTAGCGGGCGGCCCAGCAGCAGCGCCTCCACTCCCCAGGCGCGCAGCAGGCGCAAGCGGGCGCCGTCATCGGAACGCCGCACCGCGTCGGCCGCCAGCCGCGACAGGTAGGCGTCGAGGCCCTCCGGCGACAGCTCGAGCTCGTAACGGATGCCGCGCCGCAGCCCGACGAACGGGTAGAGCTGCGCCGCGGCGCGGCGCGCCAGCCAGCGCGCCTCGGGGGCCGGCAGCGGCGCCGGCGGCGCCTGCCCGAACAGCCGGCCCGATTCGCCGTGTACCACCAGTGTCCCGGGCTCGATCCGACCCGCGATCGGGGGCGGCACCGAGTAGGGCGCGGCGCGGTCGCGGGCGAGCGTGCCGGGGGCCAGCAGAGCCAGCTGGCTGCCGGCGTGCAGAGCCAGCAGCAGGCCCGTCCCGAGCACCGCTCGCCACCGCGCCAGCGACACGGCCGCGACGAGGGCGAGGGCGAGGAGCGCCGAAGCGATGCACAGCCCCGACCAGCGGGCCGCGACCGCCGCGGCGAGCTGCGGCGGCGGCAGGGGGGCGCCGACGAGGGGGAGCGCGGGGAGCCCCAGGGCGAGGGCAGCCGCCAGGGCCGCGTAGAGCCCGGCGAGGAGGCCGAGGGTGGCGAGCAGCCGCCGGCGCGGCGGCCGCTCCCCCGCCACCAGCGCCCGCTCCCAGCCGAAGCCGGCGAGCGTCGCCGCGCCGAGGGCCACCAGCAACCACGCCTTGACCGGGAAGCGCAGCAGCCCGAGCCCCGGCAGGCCGAGGAGCGGGGCGAGCAGCGGGTTGAAGCGGCCGAGGGCGACCCCCGCACCCAGGACGACGGCGCCCCACGCCCACCAGCGGCCGCGGGCGCCGCGCACCCCGGCGGCCGCCACCAGTGCCAGGGCCAGGGCCCCGGGGTAGAGCGTCAGGTAGAAGGGGAGGCCGCCGGGGTACAGCGCGTGCCCCCAGAAGCGCCCGCCGTCGAGCCGGTCGAGGCGCCCGAAGGGGAAGGGGAGGATCCACTCCAGGGCCTGCCGCGGATCCCAGCTGGCGAGCGCCCGCTCCGCCGGGGAGTACCCCTGGAAGCCGCGCCAGGAGGCGGGAAGCACCCGCACCAGCTCCACCAGCTGGGGTGCGGCCACCAGCGTCCCCAGCGCCACCGCCAGGACCCAGCGGCCGACACCGCGGCCCCGGCGAGGGCCTGGCTCCCCCTCCCCGGCCACCGGGGTCGGGCCCGCGGCGGCCACCGCGCCGGCGGCGAGCAGCAGCGCCAGCCCCGCCGTCGCCGGGTCGCCGGCGAGCAGCAGCAGCGCCCAGCACGCCCCGGCGAGGGGCGCGCCCCGCCGCCGGCCCGCCGCCGCCTCGAGGGTAGCCGCCACCAGCGCCGGCGCCAGTACGACTCCGGCGACGAGGTTGTGGAAGCTCATCTGCGACAGCAGGAACCCGCTCAGCGCCCACACCGTCCCGGCGCCCCACGCCGCCTGCCGCGACAGGCCCCAGCGGCGGGCCAGCCACGCCATCGCCCAGGGAGCGAGCAGGAAGTGGAGCCAGAAGTGCGCGTTGAGCGCCCACAGCGGCGGCGCCACCAGGTAAAGCAGGGTGTCGGGATAGAAGGGAAGGGCGTTGGGGTTGCCGGTCAACGGCTGGCCGCCGCCGCGCAGCAGGTCGACGAGCGGGAAGGCCCCCTGGCGCAACACCTCCACCTGCCCCGCCTTGAGGGTCAGGTGGGTGCGCAGCACGTCGCGCAGGAAGAGGGTGTCGCGGCCGGCGACGAGGGTCGCCACCGCGGCGAGCTGCAGCGCCACCACCGGCAGGGCGAGGGGGAGGAGTCGGCGGCGGGTCATCCGCTCGCCGGGCCGGCGCGCCGGCCCCGGCCCGGCGAGCGATCACCATACAATACCGGCCCATGCTGCCGCCGCTGCTCCGGGCGATGCGGCCCCATCAGTGGGCCAAGAACCTCTTCGTCCTCGCCCCGGCGGTGTTCGCCCATCGCCTGGTCGACGGGGCCGACGTGGCCGCCGCGCTGCTCGCCTTCGCCACCTTCTGCGCCGGCTCGTCGACGGTCTACCTGCTCAACGACCTGCACGACCGGGAGGCGGACCGCCGCCACCCGCTGAAGCGGCATCGCCCGCTGGCCGCCGGCACCCTGTCGGTGGGCGCCGCCTGGGCGGCGATGGCGGTACTCGCTGCCGGGGCGGTGGCCGGCGCGGCGCTGCTGGGGGTCCGCTTCGCCGCCATGCTCGCCGCCTACCTGGCGCTGAACGCCCTCTATTCGTGGCGGCTCAAGCATCTGGTGATCCTCGACGTCATGGCCCTCGCCCTCGGCTTCGTGCTGCGCGTGGAGGCGGGAGCCGCCGCCGTCGCCGTCGGGGTCTCCTCCTGGCTGCTGCTGTGCACCATCTTCGTCGCCCTCTTCCTCGCCTTCTCCAAGCGGCGCCACGAGCTGATGCTGCTGGCCGACAGCGCCGCCGCGCAGCGGCAGGTGCTCACCCACTACAGCCCCGCCTTCCTCGACCAGACGATCAACGTCGTCACCGCCTCCACGGTGGTCTCCTACGCCCTGTACGCGATGGCCGAGGAGTCGGTGGCGCAGCACGGCCAGGGCCTGGTGTACACCGTTCCGTTCGTGCTCTACGGCATCTTCCGCTATCTCTACCTGATCTACCAGCAGCCGGGCGCCCGCAACCCTACCGAGGAGGTCCTCACCGACCCGCCCTTCGTGCTCAACGTGCTGCTCTGGGGGCTGGTGGTGCTGTGGATCGTCTATGGCCGCTGAGCCGCGCCGCCGGCCCTGGCGGCTGAGCCTGCTGGCCGTCTGCTTCCTGCTCTCCGGCGCCGCCTCGCTGATGGACCAGGTGGTGTGGCTGCGCTACCTCGGGCTGACCTTCGGCAACACCACCTGGGCGGCCGCCACCCTGCTGGCGGTGTTCATGGGGGGCCTCGGGCTGGGGGCCTGGCTGATCGGCCGCGGCGCCGACAGGATCCGCCGCCCGCTGCTGCTCTACGCGGCCTTCGAAGTGGGGATCGGCGTCTTCGCGCTCGCCTCGCCCGAGCTGATCGGCTGGATCGACGCCGCCTACGTGGCGGTCTACCGGCAGTGGGGCAACCACCCCCTGCCGTTCGCCGCCGGCCGCGCCCTGCTGGCCGCCTGCTTCCTCCTCCCGCCGACCCTGCTGATGGGCGGCACCCTGCCGCTGGTGCTGCGCGCCACCGTCCGCGAGGGGGGCCGCGTCGGCTCCCGTTCGGCCCTGTTCTACGGCATCAACACCCTGGGGGCGGTGGCGGGGACCGCGCTGGCCGGCTTCGTCACCATCCGCACCATCGGCCTGTACGGCACGCTGCTGCTGGCCGCCGGGGCCAACCTGTTGGCCGCCCTGGGGGTGCTGCCGCTGTCGCGGCCGCTGCCGCCGTTGCCCCGGCCGGCCGTGGCGCCAGCGCCGGGGAGCGGCACCCGGCGCTGGCTGCTGGCGCTGTTCTTCGCCATGGGGGCGACCAGCCTCGCCTACGAGGTGCTGTGGACGCGGGTGCTGGTGTTCTACCTCGGCTCCAGCGTCTACGCCTACTCGCTGATGCTGCTGCTGGTGCTGCTGGGGATCGCGCTGGGGAGCCTGCTGGCGACCCCCTGGGCGGACCGGGTGGGGGACGTGCTGGCGGCGCTCGCCTGGGTCGAGATCGGCATCGCGCTGTGGATCCCGCTGCAGGTGGTGCTGTTCCAGCACCTCAACGCCATGCTCGGCCGCCTCGCCACCTCCCTGGCCCCGGCCAGCTTCACCGGGGTCGCCGGGGTGCAGCTGCTCGCCCTGCTGCCGCTGCTGGGGCCGCCGACGCTGCTGATGGGGGTGAGCTTCCCGCTGGCGGTGCGGGCGCTCAACCGCGAGCTCGCCGCCGTCGGCGCCGACGTCGGGCGGGTGTACGGCGCCAACACCCTCGGCGCGGTCGCCGGCAGCCTGCTCGCCGGCTTCGCGCTGATCCCCGCCGTCGGCACCCAGAACGCGCTGCTCGCCATCGCCGTGGGCAACGCGCTGCTCGGCGCCTGGCTGCTGCGACAGCGGAGCCGACGGCTGGCCTGGGGCGTGGCGGCGGGCCTACCCGCGGCGCTCGTCGCCTGCATGCTGGCGCTGCCGCCGGACCGGGTGATCCTCTCGGCCGGCATCTTCGGCGACGACGCGCCCGGCAGCCTGGTGCACTTCCACGAGGACTCCCAGGCCTCGGTGACCATCCGCCGGCTCCCCTCCCCGCAAGGCCCCTACCTGTCGCTCGAGCTCAACGGCGTCAACGTCGCCGGCACCAGCCCGGACCTCTACGCCATCCAGAAGATGCAGGGGCACCTGCCCCTGCTGCTGGCGGGCGACGCGCGGTCGGTGGCGCACATCGGCTTCGGCAGCGGCGGCACCGCCTGGGCGGTCTCCCGCCACCCGGTGGCGGAGGTGCTGATCGTCGAGATCAGCCCGGCGGTGCTGGCCGCCTCCGACTTCTACTTCCCCCACATCAACCACGGGGTGCTCTCCGACCCGCGGGTGCGGGTGGAGATCAACGACGGGCGCAACTTCCTGCTCGCCACCGGCGAGCGTTTCGATGCGCTGCTGTCGGACTCCATCCACCCGCGCTACGCCGGCAACGGCTCGCTCTACAGCCGCGAGTACTTCCAGCTCGTGCGCCGGCGCCTGCGGCCCGGGGGGGTAGCCTCGATGTGGCTGCCGATGTACTCGCTGACGCCGGAGAACTACGGCATGATCCTGCAGGCGTTTCGCGAGGTGTTCCCGGAGATGGCGGTGTGGTACGAGCCGAGCGCCTTGAACCCCTTCACCATCGTCAGCGGCAGGCTGGCGCCGGGCCCCTGGGATGGCGCGGCCCTCGCCGCCGCCTTCGCCGACCCGCAGGTGGCGGCGGAGCTCGCCGACCTCGGCATCCGCCGGCCCGGCGACCTGCTACCCCTGCTGTTGGGGACGGGCGCGACGCTGGCGCCGTGGCTCGACGATCTGCCCGCGCATCGCGACGACCTGCCGGCGGTCGAGTACGAGAGCGGCGCCCTGCTCGAGCGCAACCTGCCGTGGCTCGCCACCTTCGCCCGGCTGCTCGAGCTGCGGCCCGAGCAGGCGCCGCGGGAGTACCTGGCCGCCCTGCCGGCGCCGGAGAGGCGAGCGGCCGCCGAGGCCTACCGGCAGCGTGCGACGCTGCTGGAGGCGCATCGCGACGCCCTGGGGCGCGCCGTCCGGGCGATGCTGCGGGGAGAGTGATGGCGGTCGATCAGTCGCCGTAGAAGGCCCGCACCGCCGCGCACACCCGGTCCACGGCGTCGTCCGCCAGCTGCGGGTAGATCGGCAGGCAGAGCACCTCTCCGGCGGCGGCCTCGGCGACCGGCAGCGAGGGGACGCGGCGATCGGCGAAGGCCGGCTGGCGGTGCAGCGGCAGGGGGTAGAAGACCGCGGTGCCGATCCCCTGCTCGCCGAGGTGGCGGCGCAGGGGGTCGCGGGCCGCGGTGCGTACCGTCATCTGGTGGTAGACGCCCACGCCCTGCGGGTGGGTGGCGACGAATCGCAGGTCGCCGACGCCGGCGAGCGCCTCGAGGTACCGCGCGGCGATCGCCCGGCGCCGCTCGTTGGCCGCCTCGAGACCGGCCAGCCGCAGGTTCAGCACCGCCGCCTGCAGGGCGTCGAGCCGCGAGTTGGTGCCCAGCGCGCCGTGGGTGTACTGCTCGAGCCGGCCGTGATTGGCCAGCAAGCGTACCCGCGCCAGCGCCCCGGCGTCGGCTCCCGTCACCGCCCCGCCGTCGCCGAAGCAGCCGAGATTCTTCGACGGGTAGAAGCTCCACCCGGCCAGGCGGCCGAAGGTGCCGACCCGCCGCCCGTCGAAGGTGGCGCCGTGGGCCTGGGCAGCGTCCTCGACCAGCCACAGCCCGCGCCGGTCGCACAGCTCCGCGATCGCGTCGAGGGCGCAGGGCTGGCCGTAGAGATGGACGGCGATCAGCCCCACCGTGCGCCGGCCCACCCGGGCGGCGGCATCGGCGGGGTCGATCTGCAGCGTCGCCGCGTCGACGTCGGCGCACACCGGAGTCGCGCCCGCCCACGCCACCGCCTCGGCGGTGGCGAAGAAGGTGAACGCCGGCACCACCACCTCGTCGCCCGGGCGCACGCCGAGGGCGCGCAGCGCCAGCACCAGGGCATCGGTGCCGTTGGCCACGCCGACGCTGGCCGGGGCGCCGAGGAAGCGCGCCCACCCCTCCTCGAACGCCGCCACCTCGTCGCCGCCGACGAAGGAGGTGGCCGTCAGCAGGCGGCGCCAGCGCTCCAGCAGCTCGCCCTCGAGGGCGGCGGCGGCGGGCCGGAGGTCGAACAGCGGCACGCGGGTCGGGGTCAAGAGGGGGGCTCCCGCAGTGGGCGGCGCAGCGGCGCGCGCGTCCACGGCGTGGCGTACAGTACCAGCTCGTCGCCGCCCATCGTGATGTTGTCGGCGACCCGCAGGCGCAACAGCGGCGTGTACCCCGGGCGGTCCAGCAGGCCGCCGAACCAGGCGGGGAAGACCGCCAGGTAGTCGGGGCGGGTGTGCTCGACGAAGGCGTGCACCCCAGGGCGCCAGTTGCCGGTCTCCGCCACCGAGCGGCGCGCCCAGTCGTGCACCTCGGGGGTGACGATCCCCGCCAGGTCGATCAGCCGGTTGGGCAGGTGGTAGCCGAAGGCGCCGATGTCGTTGACCGCCAGCACCGCCTCGGGCGGCAGCACGGCCGACAGCAGCCGCGCCATCCTCACGTCGCTCTGCTCGACGTTGAGCACGCTCTGCACGTAGCGGCCGCCGCCGCGGGCCAGCGGCGGCAGGCTGGGAAGCAGCAGCAGGACGGCGGCGGCGGCCTTCCAGGCGAACGAGCGGCCGCCCAGCGCCAGGCGGGACGGCAAGGCGGCGGCAGCCGCCTGCAGCGGCAGCACCGCCAGCGCCGCCGCCACCGGGAACAGCGGGAAGAGGTAGCGGCCGAAGTTGCCCACCAGGGGGGAGCGCTGATGGGCCGACAGCACCCCGTAGGCCAGGGGCAACGCGAGCAGCCACAGGCCCGGCAGCAACCCGCGATCGTCTTCGCCGCCGAGGCGGGCGACGAGGCTCAGGGCCCCCGCGGCGGCCAACAGGGCTACCACCGGCTGCGCCTGGAAGACGATGCCGAAGACGACGTAGAGGTAGCGCAGCCGCGGCAGGCCGGGAGCCGCGTAGCCGGCCTTGGTGCTGAAGGTGGTGGGCAGCGGGTCGCCGCCGATCGCCAGGTAGAAGAGCAGGACGGGGAGCAGCACCAGCGCGGCCAGGCCGAGCCCGGCGAGCAACGGGCGCCAGGCCGGCCGCGCGAGGGCCAGCGCCTCACCCTGCCGGCGCACCCGCAACAGCCGGTCTCCCACCGCCAGGGCGAGCAACAGGGCACCCTCCGGCCGCACCAGCGTCGCCAGCGCGAAGAGGAGCAGGGCGAGCGGCCGGCGCATGGGGTCGCGGCGCTCGCGGCTCTGCAGCACCATCCCCCACGCAGAGAGGGCCGCGAAGCAGGGGATCTCCATCCCCGACAGGGCACCCCATACCAGCCAGCTGGTGGTGGCGGCGAAGGCGCCGGCGAGGGCGGCGGCGCCCCGCGACCCGCCGAGCTCGCGGGCGAGTCCCGCCACCGCCGCCACCGCCGCCAGGTGCCAGCCGATGCCCAGGACCTTGACCCACGGCAGCGGCGGCCCGGGGGCCAGGAACGCCAGCGACAGCAGCGCGCTCCACAGCGGCGCCGTCGAGCCGGCCACCAGCTCGCCTCCCTGGAAGGAGAACGGCGCGCCGGCGGCCAGATTGCGGGCGAAGACCAGGTGGATCCAGCTGTCGTCGAGTGGGAACCCCAGCCGCCCGTCGAGGAAGTAGAGCTCGGCCGCCAGGTAGCCGAGGCAGGGCAGCAGCGCGAGGGCGAGGAGCCACCGTGGCGGCGAGCCGGAAGGGGGCGGGGCCATGGGACGCCGGGAGTATGGCAGAG
>DATKEH010000380.1:0-5950 GCA_035546355.1 Thermoanaerobaculia bacterium | reverse complement strand
CCCGCCACGCCGCCGTGGCGCGCCAGCAGGCGAAACAGCGGCGGCACCTGCCAGCTGTCCAGGTCGACCCGGGCGCCCAGGCCCGCCGGCAGCACCCGCGGCAGGTTGTCGGTGAGCCCGCCGCCGGTGACGTGGGCCATGGCGTGCAGCCCGGGGTGCGCCAGCAGGCCGGCGAGCGGCGCCAGATAGGAGAGGTGCGGCGCCAGCAGCGCCTCGCGGACGGTGGGCCCGGCGGCCACCGCTCCCGCCCCCTCCGCCGCCGGCAGCGGGTCGTCGATCCCCAGCCCCAGCTGCTCGAACAGCACCCGCCGCGCCAGCGAGTAGCCGTTGGTGTGCAGGCCCGCCGAGGGCAGCCCCAGCAACCGGTCTCCCGGCCGCACCCGCTCGGCCCCGAGGATCCTCGCGCGCTCGACCACGCCGACGACGAACCCCACCAGCTCGTAGTCGCCGCGCTGGTAGAAGCCCGGCATCTCGGCGGTCTCGCCGCCGAGCAGGGCGCAGCCGTTGGCGCGGCAGCCGGCGGCGACGCCGGCCACCAGCTGCACCACCTGCGCGGGCGCGAGCACCCCGCCGCCGACGTAGTCGAGGAAGAACAGCGGCGTCGCCCCCTGCACCAGGATGTCGTTGACGCAGTGGTTGACGAGGTCGCTGCCGACGGTCGAGAAGTCCCCCGCCAGCCGCGCCACCGTCAGCTTGGTGCCCACACCGTCCGCCGAGGCCACCAGCACCGGCTCCTCCAGCCCGGAGGGGAACCGGAAAAGGCCGCCGAAGCCGCCGAGCTCGGACAGCACGCCGGCGGTGGCGGTGGAGCGCACTAGCTCCTTGACCCTGGCGAGGGCCCGGTCCTGGGCGTCGATGTCCACTCCGGCGGCGCGGTAGGCGCCTTCGGTCAATCCAGCTCCTCCGCGGCGCGGATCGGGAACAGCAACCGCTGCCGCTCGTCCTCCCCCGAGATCGGCACCCGGTACTTGCCGGTCCAGCAGGCGGTGCAGTAGCTGTCCGCCGGCCCGGAGACGCAGCGCAGCATGCCCTCGAGCGACAGGTAGGCGAGGCTGTCGGCGCCGATGAACCGGCGGATCCCCTCGAGATCGTGGCTGGCGGCGATCAGCTCCTTGCGCGTCGGCGTGTCGATCCCGTAGAGACACGGCCAGGCGGTCGGCGGCGAGGAGATCCGCATGTGGACCTCGGCCGCGCCGGCGTCCTTCATCATGCGCACGATCTTACGGGAGGTGGTGCCGCGCACGATCGAGTCGTCGACCAGCACCACCCGCTTGCCCTCGATCAGCGGCCGCACCGGGTTGAGCTTGACCTTGACCCCGAAGTGGCGGATGGAGTTCTTTGGCTCGATGAAGGTGCGCCCGACGTAGTGGTTGCGGATCAGCCCGAACTCGAACGGCAGGCCCGACTCGCGGCTGTAGCCGAGCGCCGCGAACACCCCGCTGTCGGGCACCGGCGACACCAGGTCGGCCGCGGCCGGCGCCTCGCGCGCCAGCTGCTCGCCCAACCGCCGCCGCACCTCCGACACCGCGTCGCCGAACACCACGCTGTCGGGGCGGGCGAAGTAGACGTGCTCGAAGACGCAGCGGGTGGGCTCGGGCGGCTGCGCCAGGCGGAAAGTCTCCAGCCGGCCGTGGCGCGACACCGCCACCTCCCCCGGCTCGAGCTCCCGCACCACGCGGGCGCCGATCAGGTCGAAGGCGCCCCCTTCCGAGGCGAAGCAGGGGCTGCCCTCCATGTCGCCGAGCAGCAGCGGACGGAACCCCTGAGGGTCGCGGGCGGCGACCACCCCGTCGCGGGTGAGCAGCAGCAGCGAGAAGGCGCCCCGCACCTGGTCGAGGGCGGCGACCAGGGAGTCGACGACGTCCGCGCGCGGGTCGCGGGCCATCAGGTGGAGGATCACCTCGGTGTCCGAGGTGGTCTGGAAGATCGCCCCCTCGCGCTCCAGCCGCCCGCGGGTGGCCACCGCGTTGACCAGGTTGCCGTTGTGTACCACCCCCAGCGGCCCCATCGAGGTGTTGACGACGATCGGCTGGGCGTTGGCGATGGCGCTCGAGCCGGCCGTCGAGTAGCGGGTGTGGCCGATGGCCGCCCGCCCCGGCAGCCGCTGCAGCACCGGCCGCTTGAAGATGTCGGCGACCTGCCCCATGCCGCGCTCGAGGTGCACCCGCTCGCCGTCCCACGAGGCGATGCCGGCGCTCTCCTGCCCCCGGTGCTGCAGGGCGTACAGGCCGAGATAGGTGAAGTTGGCCGCGTCGTCGCGGGCGTCGATGCCGAAAATGCCGCACATGGTGCTACATCCCCAGCGCCCGCGGCAGCGCGGTGCGCCAGACCTCGTGGAGCTCGTCGACCTCCGCCGCCAGCTCGCCGCCATCCAGCGAGAGCCGCAGGCGGGTGCCGCCGACGGTACCCACCTCCAGCGCCGGCACTCCCTCCTCCTCGGCCTCGGCCAGCACCCCCTCGGCGTGCTCGGGCGCCACCGCCACCACGGCCCGCGCCTGGGTCTCGGAGAACAGCGCCAGCGGGGTCAGCGGCACCGTCAGCTCGGCGCCCAGCCCGGCGCCGAAGCAGGCCTCGGCCAGGGTCACCGCCAGGCCCCCGTCGGAGACGTCGTGGGCGGTGCGCAGCATCCCTTCGTAGGCGAGCAGGCGCAGCAGCTCGGCCAGCCGCCCCTCGGCGGCGAGGTCGACCTCGGGCGGCCGCCCCTGCTCGATGCCGTGCAGCAGCCGCAGGTAGGCGGAGCCGCCGAGCTCCCCCTTGTCCTCCCCCAGCAGGATCACCCGGTCCCCGGCGGCGGCGAACCACGACACCGGCAGGTGCTCGAGGTCGGGGAGGATGCCGGCCATGGCCACCGTCGGCGTCGGCAGGATCGACACCCCCTCGGTCTCGTTGTAGAACGAGACGTTGCCCGAGATCACCGGCACCTCCAGCGCCCGGCAGGCACTGGCGATGCCCCGCACGCACTCGCGGAACTGCCAGCTGATCTCGGGCCTTTCGGGGTTGCCGAAGTTGAGGCAGTCGGTGACCCCCACCGGCTCGGCGCCGACGCAGGCCAGGTTGCGCACCGCCTCGGCCACCGCCTGGGCGCCGCCGCGGCGCGGGTCGAGCCAGCAGTAGAGCGGGTTGACGTCCGAGGTCATGGCGATGCCGAAGGAGGTCCCCTTGAGCGCCATCACCGCGGCGTCGCCTCCCGGGCCGCGCACCGTGTTGGTGCGCACCGTGTGGTCGTACTGGCGCCAGATCCACTCCTTCGACCCCATGTCCGGGGTGTCGAGCAGCCGCCGCAGCGCGGCCGCCGGGTCCCCGGGGTCGGGCAGCTCGGGCGCGCGCTGGCGCTCGGCGAGGTCCGCGGGCGCGGCCAGCGGCCGGCGGTAGACCGGCGCCCCGTCGGTCAGCGGCCGGATCGGCATGTCGGCCACCACCTCCCCCTGGCGGCGGATGACGGCCCGCCCGGTCGTCGTCACCTCTCCCACCCGCGACACCGACAGCCCCCAGCGCTCGAAGATGCGCCGCAGCTCGTCCTCGCGGCCGCGCCGCGCCACCAGCAGCATGCGCTCCTGCGACTCCGACAGCATGATCTCGTAGGCCGAAAGCCCCGGCTCGCGCAGCGGCACCTGGTCGAGGTCGAGGTCGATGCCGGTGCCGCCGCGGCCGGCCATCTCGAACGAGGAGCTGGTGAGCCCCGCCGCCCCCATGTCCTGCAGCGCCACGATGTCGCCGCTCTTGAGCGCCTGCAGGCAGGCCTCGAGCAGCACCTTCTCGGTGAACGGGTCGCCCACCTGCACGGTGGGGAGCTTGTGCTCGCTGTCGGCGTCGAACGACTCCGAGGCCATGGTGGCGCCGTGGATGCCGTCGCGGCCGGTGCGGCTGCCGACGTAGAGGACGGGGTTGCCCGGGCCGGCGGCGCGCGCCCGCAGGATGCGATCGCGGCGCGCCACCCCGAGGGCGAAGGCGTTGACCAGGATGTTGCCGTCGTAGGAGCGGTGGAACTGGGTCTCGCCGCCCACCGTCGGGATGCCGACGCAGTTGCCGTAGTCGCCGATGCCGCGCACCACCCCGTCCACCAGGTGGCGCATGCGCGGCGCGTCCAGCGAGCCGAAGCGCAGGGAGTCCATCAGCGCGATGGGCCGCGCCCCCATGGTGAAGATGTCGCGCAGGATGCCGCCGACTCCCGTCGCCGCCCCCTGGTAGGGCTCGATGTAGCTCGGGTGGTTGTGGCTCTCCATCTTGAACACCGCCACCCACCCCTCACCCAGGTCGACGACGCCGGCGTTCTCCCCCGGCCCCTGCAGCACCCGCGGCCCGCGGGTCGGAAACTCCTTGAGGTAGACCTTGGAGGACTTGTACGAGCAGTGCTCGGACCACAGCGCCGCGGCGATGCCGAGCTCGGTCCAGGAGGGGTCGCGGCCGAGGATGCCGCGCAGCCGCTCGTACTCCTCGCCGCTCATCCCCATGCCGGCGGCGGCCGCGGCGTCGGGGACCGGCTCGCTGGCGACGGTCACGCCCGCGCCCCCACCGCCTGGCGGGCCGCCGGGCGGCGCCGGCTGCCGCGCGCCTCCCCCTCGGCCAGCGACTCGAGGACGCCGGAGAACAGCGCCAGCCCATCGCGGTTGCCGAGCAGATCCTCGGAGCAGCGCTCGGGGTGGGGCATCAGCCCCAGCACGTTGCCGGCCTCGTTGCAGATGCCGGCGATCGCCCGCGCCGAACCGTTGGGGTTGTGCTCGCGGCTGTCGGGGTCGACGCTGCCGTCGGGCGCGCAGTAGCGGAACACCACCCGCCCGGCCGCCTCGAGAGCGTCGAGGGCCTCCTCGGAGTCGTAGTAGTTGCCCTCGCCGTGAGCGATCGGCATGCGCACCACCTGCCCCACCTGGTAGCGGCGGGTGAACGGCAGGTCGTCGCGCTCGACCCGCAGATGCACGTCGCGGCAGAGGAAGCGCAGGTCGCGGTTGCGCCGCATCGCCCCGTGCAGCAGCCCCATCTCGAGCAGGATCTGGAAGCCGTTGCACACCCCCAGCACCAGCCCCCCGGCGTCGGCGTGGCGGCGCACCGCGCCGATGATCGGCGACTGGCCGGCCATCGCCCCGGCCCGCACGTAGTCGCCGTAGGAGAAGCCGCCCGGCAGCACCACCAGCTCGCAGCCGTGCAGCGACGGCTCGTCGTGCCACAGGAACTCCGCCTCCTGCCCCAACACGTGCTTGATGACGTGGTAGACGTCGTGATCGCAGTTGCTGCCGGGGAAGACGACGACCCCCGCCCTCACGAGCGCTTCCCCCTGGGCTTGGCGGCCTTGGCGGCCTTGGCGGGCTTGCCGGTGGTCGCCTTGCCGGCCTTGGCGACTTTGGGCTTGGCGGCCTTGGCGGGCTTGGCGGGCTTGGCCACGCCCACCTCGACCGTGTAACTCTCCATGATCTTGTTGGCCAGGAGCTTCTCGCACATCGCTTCCAGCCGCTTCCGGGCCGCGTCGGCGCTGCGGGCAGCGAGGTCGATCTCGAAGCTCTTGCCCGCCCGCACCTCGGCCACTTCGTCGAAGCCGAGGCGGTGCAGCGCCTGGTGGATGGCCTTGCCCTGCGGATCCAGAACCTCGCGACGCGGATACACGGTGATGCGTGCCTTCACGGGGACTCCCTGTGGAATTGGGGCCGGATCACGACCGGAGCTGGAGGCGCCCGCCGCCTGCGGGGCGGCCGGTAGGGATTCCAAGCGTACCAGGGAGCCCCGGCGATGAACAGGGGCCGCGCGGCCCCTTGCGGCCTGCTAGCCCACCTCGACCCAGGCGGTCGGGCGATCCTGGTGCGTCACCACCAACTCCACTGGCGCCCGGCAGCGGTCGAGGGTCTCCGCCACCACCGTCGCCGCCAGCGCCGGCAGGTTGTTGGTCTGCGACAGGTGGTAGAGCACGACGGCGCCGAGGCCGTCGTGCAGCAGCTCGGGCAGGCCTTCGGCGGCGTCGGCG
>DATKEH010000379.1:0-24703 GCA_035546355.1 Thermoanaerobaculia bacterium | reverse complement strand
GTGCGCTTGCCGAAGCCGCGCTCGGCGACGGTGAAGATCTGCCCCTCCGGCGCCAGCGCCTCCATCGCCACCACCCGGTCGTCCTGCCGCAGGCTGATGCCGCGCACCCCGCGCGTGGCGCGCGACAGCGGCCGCAGGTCGCTCTCGGGGAAGCGGATGGCGAAGCCGCGGGCGGTGGCCAGCAGGATGTCGCGGCCGCCGTCGGTGAGCCGCACCGCCAGCAGGCGATCGCCCGCGTCGACGTTGATGGCGATGATGCCGCCGGCGCGCGGGTTGGAGTAGGCCGCCAGCTCGGTCTTCTTGACCACCCCGCGCTCGGTGGCGAAGACCAGGAACTCCTGGTCGGAGAACTCGCGCACCGCCACCGTCGTCGCCACCCGCTCCTCGGGCTCGAGGTGCAGCAGGTTGACGATCGCCTTCCCCTTGGCCGCCGGCTGCGCCTCGGGGATCTCGTGCACCTTGAGCCAGTGCACCCGCCCGCTCTGGGTGAACACCAGCACGTAGGAGTGGGCGGAGGCGACGAACAGGTGCTCGACGTAGTCGCCGTCCTTGGTCACCATGCCGGTGCGCCCCTTGCCGCCGCGGTGCTGCTCGCGGTAGAGCGACAGCGGCGAGCGCTTGACGTAGCCGCTGGCGGTGACGGTGATCACCATGTCCTCGTCGGCGATCATGTCTTCGATGGTGATGTCGCCCGAGGCGGGGATGATCTCGGTGCGGCGGTCGTCGCCGTAGGTGTCGCGGATCGCCAGCAGCTCGCGGCGGATCTCCTCGAGCACCAGCTGGTCCGAGCCGAGGATGGAGCGCAGCCGTTCGATGGTCGCCATCAGCTGGCGGAACTCCTCGACCACCTTTTCGCGCTCGAGGCCGGTGAGCCGCTGCAACCGCATGTCGAGGATCGCCTGCGCCTGCACGTCCGACAGCGCAAACGAGCCCATCAGCGCCTCCTTGGCCTCGTTGGGGGTGTGGCTGGCGCGGATGGTGGCGATCACCTCGTCGAGCCGATCGAGGGCCTTGAGGATCCCCTCCAGGACGTGGGCCCGCTCCTCGGCCTTGCGCAGGTCGTAGCGGGTGCGGCGGATGACCACCGTCTTGCGGTGGTCGAGGAAGTGGTCGAGCACCTCCTTGAGCGGCAGCACCCGCGGTTGCTGGTCGACGATGGCCAGCATGTTGATGCCGAAGGTCGACTGCAGCGGCGTCATCTTGTAGAGCTGGTTGAGCAGGATCTCGCCGATCTCGCCGCGGCGCAGCTCGAGCACGACGCGGATGCCGTCCCGATCGCTCTCGTCGCGCAGATCGGTGAGCCCCTCGATCTTCTTGGCCCGCACCAGCTCCGCGATGCGCTCGACCACCTTGGCCTTGTTGACCTGGTAGGGGAGCTCGGTGATGATGATCGCCTCGCGTTCCCCCTTCTCCAGCGGCTCGATGGTGGCCCGCGCCCGCATGTGGATGATGCCGCGACCGGTGGCGTAGGCCTGGACGATGCCGTCGATGCCGTGGATGAAGCCGGCGGTGGGGAAGTCGGGGCCCGGCAGCACCGCCAGCAGCTCCTTGAGCGTCGCCTCGGGCTGGTCGATGAGCAGCACCAGCGCGTCGACCAGCTCGCGCAGGTTGTGGGGCGGCACGTTGGTGGCCATGCCCACGGCGATCCCCGCCGAGCCGTTCATCAGCAGGTTGGGGATGGCGGCAGGCAGCACCTTCGGCTCGTGCTCGGAGCCGTCGTAGTTGGCCACCCAGTCCACCGTCTCTTTGGCGATGTCGTCGCCCAGCATCTCCTCGGCGAGGCGGGTCAGCCGCACCTCGGTGTAGCGCATCGCCGCCGGGTTGTCGCCGTCGATCGAGCCGAAGTTGCCCTGACCGTCGACCAGCGGGTAGCGCATGGAGAAGTCCTGCGCCAAGCGCACCACCGTGTCGTAGATCGCCGCGTCGCCGTGGGGGTGGTACTTGCCCATCACGTCGCCGACGATGCGCGCCGACTTCTTGTAGGGGCGGCCGGCGCGGTTGCCCGATTCCCACATGCCGTACAGCACCCGGCGGTGCACCGGTTTGAGCCCGTCGCGCACGTCGGGCAGGGCGCGGCCGATGATCACGCTCATGGCGTAATCGAGATAGCTGCGCTTCATCTCCTCCTCGATGTCCACCGGCAGGTGGATCTCGGGAGGAGGCCCGGTGGGAGGTGCGGGCGGCTCCGGCGGCTCCGGCGGCACGTTCGGGTTCTGCGGCTCGTCAGTCATGCGGATACTCGGTCGGTTCGAGGGCTCCCGGCTTCGTCGTAGGGGCCGCCCTCCGTGGCGGCCCGCGACCCGGGCGGGCGCAGAGGCCCGCCCCTACGACCGGACCCGCTAGATATCCAGATTCTTCACCTCCAGCGCGTTGTCCTGGATGAACTCGCGCCGCGGCTCGACCTGGTCTCCCATCAACACGGTGAAGATCTCGTCGGCCGCCACCGCGTCCTCGATCCGCACCGCCAGCAGCCGGCGCCGCCCGGGGTCCAGGGTGGTCTCCCACAGCTGCTCCGGGTTCATCTCGCCCAGCCCCTTGTAGCGCTGGATGGACAGGCCCTTGCGGGCGCGGGCGAAGAGCTCCTCGAGGGCCGGGTCGACGGCTTCGAAGACGAGACTCTCCTCCCCCTGGGCGACGGTCACCTCGTCCGCCCGCAGCGCCGCCAGCCCCTGGCGGTTGCGCGCCAGGGCGCGGTACTCGGCGGCGGCGAGCAGGTTCCAGTCGAGGCGCACGATGCGCTCGACGCCGTAACGGCGGCTGACGAAGCGCAGGCTGTGGGTGCCGTGCTCCTCGTCGGCCAGCACCTCGACGTGGCGGAAGCCGGCCGCCTCCAGGCGCTCCGCCGCCCGCTGCAGCCGCTCGCGCTCGCCGAGGCTGGTCTTCTCCACCAGGCCCTCGAGCAGGGCGATCTTCAGCGCCTCCTCGGGAATGCCGCGGGTCACCAGGCGCTCGACGTTGTCGCGGAACGACGCCATCTTCTCCAGGAAGTGCGCCAGCCGCGCTCCCTCGAGCGCGTCGCCGCGGCCGTCCAGGGTGAGACGCCAGCTCTGCTGGATGCGGTCGATCAAAAAGGCGTGGTACTCGCGATCGTCCTTGAGGTAGGTCGCCTTCTTCCCCTCGCTCACCTTGTACAGCGGCGGCTGGGCGATGTAGAGGTGGCCGCGCTCGACGAGCTCCCGCATCTGCCGGAAGAAGAAGGTGAGGATCAGGGTGCGTATGTGGCTGCCGTCGACGTCGGCGTCGCACATGATGATCAGCTTGTGGTAACGCAGCCGGCTGATGTCGAAGTCGTCGGCGCCGATGCCGGTGCCGAGCGCCGCGATCATGGTCTTGATCTCCTCCGAGGAGAGCACCCGGTCGAAGCGCGCCTTCTCGACGTTGAGGATCTTGCCGCGTAGCGGCAGCACCGCCTGGAAGCGGCGGTTCCGCCCCTGCTTGGCGGAGCCCCCCGCCGAGTCCCCCTCGACCAGGAACAGCTCCGCCGCCGCCGGGTTCTTCTCACTGCAGTCGGCGAGCTTGCCCGGCAGGTTGAGCGAGTCGAAGGCCCCCTTGCGCCGGGTCAGCTCGCGCGCCTTGCGCGCCGCCTCGCGGGCGCGCGCCGCCTCCACCGCCTTCTCGACGATGCGGCGGGCGACCTGGGGGTTCTCCTCGAAGTAGGTGGAGAGCTTCTCGTACACCACCTGCTCCACCCACCCCTTGACCTCCGAAGAGACCAGCTTCTCCTTGGTCTGCGAGGAGAACTTGGGGTCGGCGATCTTCACCGACACCACCGCCGTCAGCCCCTCGCGGACGTCCTCGCCCGAGAGGTTTTCCTTGAGGCTCTTGGCCAGGTTGCTCTGCGCCACGTAGACGTTCAGCGCCCGGGTCATCGCCGCCCGGAATCCCGACAGATGGGCGCCGCCGTCGCGGTTGTTGATGGTGTTGGCGAAGCAGTAGATCTGCTCCTGGTAGCCGTCGTTCCACTGCAGCGCGATCTCGGCGGTCTCCTCGCTGTCGCCGTCGGTCTTGACGTCGATCAGGTAGATCGGGTCTTTGTGCAGCGGGTTCTTGTTGCGATTGAGGTGCTCGACGAAGCTGGCGATGCCGCCCTCGTACTGGAACTCCGCCTGGCGCTCGCTGCGGTCGTCCCTTACCCGTACCAGGATGCCGCGGTTGAGGAACGACAGCTCGCGCAGCCGCTGCGCCAGGGTGTCGTAGTGGAACTCCAGCACCGAGAAGATGTCGGGGTCGGGCCAGAATCGGACCTTGGTGCCGGTGCGCTCGGTCTTGCCGAGGGCGGCGATGGGGGCCTCGGGGATGCCGCGGTGGTAGACCTGGTACCACACCTTGCCGTCGCGCAGGATCTCCAGCTCCAGGGTCTCCGACAGCGCGTTGACCACCGACACGCCGACGCCGTGCAGGCCGCCGGAGACCTTGTAGGCGTTGTGGTCGAACTTGCCGCCCGAGTGCAGCTCGGTCATGATCACCTCGGCCGCCGAGCGCCCCTCCTGCACGTGCAGGTCGACCGGGATGCCGCGCCCGTCGTCCTCGACGGTGACCGAGTTGTCGCTGTGCAGGGTCACCTCGACCTGGGTGGCGTAGCCGGCCTGCGCCTCGTCGATCGAATTGTCGACCAGCTCGAAGACCATGTGGTGCAGCCCCGAAGCGTCATCGGTGTCGCCGATGTACATGCCGGGGCGTTTGCGCACCGCCTCCAGGCCCTTGAGGACCTTGATGCTCTCGGCGGTATATCCCTGGGGAACGTCTGCCACGGTACCTCCGCTGCTCGCCGTCCCCGTCCGGGCTCCCCGCATGGACGCAGCGGCGTCGCCATGGCGGGATCGGTTCCTTTCGGGAGTGAGGGAAGGCCCTCGGGGGCTGGCGTCGACAGTATATCACAGGAGCAGCCCGGACGGCAGCTCCTACCCATTGAAAACACTACCGCTTAGGGAAATCTTTCCGGGACCTTCGGGACTCTCGTCGGGCGGTCCCGTCACCCCCCCTCGGACGTCGCCTCGGGGGCCCCGACGACACCGTCTTCCAATCCCCGGCGCCCCTCGACCGGCACGCCCTCCCAGGCTTCCTCGCGGCTGGAGGTGGCGAGCAGCTGGCCGACGCCGCGAAACGCCTCCCATACCGCCCCCTGCCGGCGCCGGTCGAGCTCCGCATCGGCGTCGTCGAGCAGCAGCAGCGGCTCCAGAGAGGCCTCCTGCAGAACCCTGCCCTGGGCTGCCAACAGCAACATTCCCAGAGCTTTGCGCTCTCCGGCCGAGGCCACCCGCTGGATCTCGCGGCCCTGCCACAGAAACACCAGGCGGTCGCGGTGCGGGCCGACCAGCGGCATCCGCCGCTCCCCCTCGCGGCGGGCGACGTGCGCCAGCGCCGCGGCGATTGCCGCTTCCCCCTCCCTCCCGCGGCGTGGCGAGGGTACGTACGCCAGCCGTAGCGGCGGCAGATCGAGCGGCGTCCGCGCATGCACGGCGTCGTAGGCCTGTTGCAGCCGCTCGGCGTAGTCGGCGCGGCGCGCGATCACCTCGGCCGCCGCGGCGGCGAGCACCGCATTCCAGCTGTCGATCCCGCGATGCCCCCCAGCGGCCAACAGCTCCCGCTTCTGGGCCAGGGCGCGGCGGTATCCGCGCAGCGCCTCGATCGCCCCGGGGCGCAGACCGATGACGCCGCGATCGAGCAGGCGGCGGCCGAGCTCGGGGGGCCCCGCCAGCAGACCCGCCTCGGCGGAGGTCCACGCCACCACCCGCAGCGCCGCCAGGTAGCGGGTCAGCGGCACCTCGTGGCCGTTGAGCCGGCGCCGGCGCTCGCTCGGCTGCCAGCCGACCTCCAGCCGCTGCCTCCCCTCGGGGCCGGCGTCGGCGGCGAGGTGGAAGCCGTCGCTGCCGTGGCGAGCGCAGTCGGCGAGCTGGGCGGTGCGGAAGCTGCGCGTCGTCGCCAGCAGGTAGACGGCCTCGAGCAGGCTGGTCTTGCCGGCGCCGTTGCGGCCGACCAGCAGCTGCCGTCCCGGCGCGAAGCGGATGGCCTGGTCGGCGAGGTTGCGGAAGGAGCGGGTCTCGAGGGTGACGAGCACGGGCGAGCGCCGCGGCGCCCTCGGCCCCTAGACGTGCATCGGCATGATGACGCAGAGGTAGCGCAGCGCCTCGCCGTCGACCGGATAGCCGACGCACTGGCTCTCCGCGTCCTTGAGCTCGAGACGCACCTGCGGCGTCTCCACGGCGGTCAGGAACTGCCCCAGGTAGTCGGGGTTGAGCCCCAGCCGCAGCTCGTCGCCGTCGTAGGTGCAGGGCAGCTGCTCGACCGCCTCGCCCAGGTCGGGGTTGGCGGCGGAGATCACCAACTGCTCGGGCGTGAACTGCAACACCACGCCGCGCGAGCGCTCGCCGGTGAGTAGCGCCACCCGCTGCACCGCCTGTTGGAACGGCTGCCGCTCCAGCACCGGCTGCTTGTCGTTGTTCTTGGCGATCACCCGTTCGTAATCCGGGAAGGTTCCCTCGAGGATGCGGCAGGTCAGCTCGCGCTTGCCGAGCCGGAAGGAGAGGTGGTGCTCGCTGCGGCGGTAGGCCACCGCCTCCTCACCGACGAACCGCAGCAACTCCTGGAGCGCCTTGCGGGGCACCAGCACGCCCTCCTGGGCGCCGTGCACCAGCACCCCTCCGTCGCCGGCCGCGCTCTCCACCAGCGCCAACCGGTGGCCGTCCGTCGCCACCAGCTCGAGGCTGCCGTCCTTGACCCGAAACAGCGCGCCGTTGAGCTGGAACCGCGACTCCTCGGTGGAGATGGCGAAGATCACCTTGGCGATCATCCGCTGCATGGCGGGCAGCGGGACCTCGACGACGACGTCGGTCTCTACCTTGGGCAGGGTGGGGAAGTTCTCGGCGTCCAGGCCGCGGATGCGGAAACGGGAGCGCCCGGCGAGGATCGCCAGGGTCTGCCCCTCCTCGACCACCAGCTGCACCTCGGCTTCCCCCAGGGCGCGGACGATCTCGGTGAACTTCTTGGCCTGGATGGCGATCGACCCCTCGCCGGAGACCTCGGCCTGGGCCCAGGTGGAGAGCGAGACGTCGAGGTCCGTGGCCGCCAGTTGCAGGCGGTCGCCCCGCGCCTCGAGCAGCAGGTGCGACAGGATCGGAATGGTCGTCCGCCGTTCCACGATCCCCTGCAGCAGCGCCAGCTCGGTGAGCAGGGTGTCTCGTTGCAGGCGCAGATCCATTCCCACTCCTTCTCCCCGGATGGGCCGGAAATATAACACAGCAGGCGTAGTCGTAAGGGGCTGCGGAATGGCGGAAAAGACGCTGGGCGACAGCGCCGGCGCGGGTGCGGCCTGTGGACCGTCCTGCGGAGCCGGCTGTGGAGTGGGCGCGGATCGCCGGCGGGGCAGGGTGTCGTCCGCCGTCCCTCCGCAGCCGCTCCACAAGCCTCTCCACAGGGGGTGTGGAGGGAGCTGGGAACGCGGCGGCGCGGTTAGTTAGCGGAAGTGCTCGGCCATGCGATCGAGCGTCTGGTCGAGGTCGCGGTCGCTGGCGCGCAGCTGTTCGATCTTGTCCACCGAGTACATCACCGTGGAGTGGTGCTTGTCGTTGAACTGCCGGCCGATCTCGGGGTAGGACAGGTCGCTCAGCCGCTTGCACAGGTACATCGCCACCTGGCGCGGAAAGGCGATCTGCCGGGCGTTGGAGCGGCTCTTGATCTCACCGACCTTGAGCCCGTAGTGACGGGCGACGAACTTGATGATGTCGCTGGAGAGCACGCGCCGGTCCGACTCCGGCCGGATCTCCTTGAGCGTCTCCTTGACCAGGTCGAGCGACAGCGGCCGGCCGGTGAGGCCGGAGAACGCGACCACCCGGTTGAGCAGCCCTTCGAGCTCGCGCACGTTGGACTTGACCTGCTCGGCGAGGAACAGGGCGACGTCGTCGGGCAACACCTGGTTCAGCGCCTCCGCCTTGCGGCGCAGGATGACGATCTTGGTCTCCAGGTCCGGCGACTGGATGTCGGCGATCAAACCCCACTCGAAGCGGCTGCGCAGGCGCTCCTCGAGCGCCGGGATGTTGCGCGGCGGGGCGTCCGAGGAGAGGATGATCTGCTTCTCGGCCGTGTACAGCGTGTTGAAGGTATGGAAGAACTCCTCCTGCGTCCGCTCCTTGTTGGCCAGGAACTGCACGTCGTCGATGAGCAGCACGTCGATGGTGCGGTAGCGGTCGCGGAAGGCGGGCATGCGATCGAAGCGGATGGAGTTGATCAACTCGTTGACGAACTGCTCGGCCACCAGGTAGAGGACTCGCAGCTGGGGGTGTTGCGCCAGGATCTCGTGGCCGATGGCGTGCAGCAGGTGGGTCTTGCCGAGGCCGACGCCCCCGTAGAGGAAGAGCGGGTTGTAGCTGTGCGCCGGGCTCTGGGCGACGGCGCGCGCGGCGGCGTGGGCGAACTGGTTCGAGGCCCCGACGACGAAGGTGTCGAAGCGGTAGCGCGGGTTGAGGCTGGGAGCGCGGGTGCCGGCGGCGGGGGCCGCCACCGCCCGCTCGGCGAGCGAGAACAGCACCTCGAAGTGCGGGCCGCCGAGGTCGGCCACGGCGCGGTCCACCGTCGGCCGGTAGCTCTGCTCGAGGGTGTGGAGAAAATGGTCGTTGGGCGCCAGCAGCACCAGCCGGTCGCGGTCCTCGCGCTTGACGCGCAGGGGGCGGAACCAGGTGGTGAACTCTTCCGGGTCGAGTTGTCGTTCGAGCTGGTGCTTGAGCCGTGTCCAGAGCGTGTTCGTCATCTTCCCCACCCAAGAGGGTTCCACAGCTTTTCCACAGCTGTGGAAACCCGGCTCGGAGCGCGCTTCCGTCCGTTGTTTCTGGAGAGCTTCCCGCGGGGAACAGAGGGCATATTACTCAAACGCCGCGGGCGGCGCAAGAGGTTTTCAGATTTCGTAACACGGTCTCGCAACTCCTTTCGCATGAGCCGGTTACCAGCTTTTTCCGCGCCGCCGGACATGGCACGCGACTTGCCTCCGCAGGAGCCTTCGCTAGGCGCCGGCGGCGGCTCAGGGGGCTCTACGCGGTGACCGCTGGCGGCGCGCCGCGGGCGCTGCTCGCCTGGTACCAGGGGGCGCGTCGCGACCTCCCCTGGCGGCGGCGGCGAGACCCTTATGCGGTGTGGCTCTCGGAGGTGATGCTGCAGCAGACGCGGGTGCGGCAGGTGGTGGGGTATTGGCGGCGCTTCCTGCGACGCTTCCCGACGGTGGAGACGCTGGCGGCGGCGTCGGAGGAGGAGGTCATGGCGCTGTGGTCCGGGCTCGGCTACTACCGCCGGGCGCGGCAGCTGCACCGCGCGGCGCGCCAGCTGACGCGGGACGGCTGGCCGACCGACGCCGCCGGCCTGCGGCGGCTTCCCGGGGTAGGCGAGTACACCGCGGCGGCGGTGGCCAGCATCGCCTTCGGCGAGGCGGTGCCGGTGCTCGACGGCAACGTGGCACGGCTGCTGGCGCGGCGTCTCGCCCTGCGCCAGCCGGTCACCCGGGTGGCGGCCCGCCGGCGGCTGCGGCAGGCGGCCGCCGAGTTGCTGGACCGCGAGCGGCCCGGGGACTCCAATCAGGCGCTGATGGAGCTCGGGGCGACGGTGTGCACTCCACGGCGGCCGGCCTGCGCCGCGTGCCCGCTGGCGGTGGGCTGCCGGGCTCGGGAGGAGGGGACTCCCGAGGCGTACCCGGTGCGGGCGGGGCGGCGGCGGCCGTCGCCGCGAGCCGCTGTCGCCGCCCTGGTCGCGGAGGGGTCCCGGGTGCTGCTGTTCCGGCGCGGCGAGGGCGACGCCCTGCTCGGCGGCAGCTGGGAAGTGCCGTGGGTGGAGGCCGCCAGCGCGGTCGCCGCGGGGCGGGCGCTGGCGGCGCGCTACGGCGGTCGCTGGCGCCTGGGCGTGGCCCTGGGCACGGTGCGGCACGCCATCACCTGGCGGCAGCTCACCGTCGCGGTGCGGGCGGCCGAACGGGTCGCGGAGGACGGCGGGGAGGGCGTCGCCGAGGGCCTCGAGGCGGGATGGTTCACCCCCTCCCAGGTGCTGGCCCTGCCGCGCTCGTCGCTGGTGGGCAAGGTGCTGGCGCTGCGGCCCCCCCACCCCGTCAGTGGGCGTGGCCCGGCTCGCCGCCGGAGAGGATGAACCAGCCCACCAGCTTGTCGTCGATCTCACGCAGGCGCTTGGCCACCAGGCTGCAGAGGATGCGCAGCAGGCGCAGCGACGAGACCTTGCGGATGTCGAGGATGCCCTCGACCACCTCGCGGGGGATGGCGAGCACCACCGCGCCCTCCTCGTGCGCCGTGGCCTCGGCGGAGCGCGGCTCGTTGTCGATCAGGGCCATCTCGCCGAAGAAGTCGCCGCGCTCCATGAAGGCCAGGGCCTCCTCGCCGGCGCCCGGGATGTGCTTGCCGATGCGCACCCGCCCGTCGAGCACGATGTACATGGCGTGGCCGGGATCGCCCTCGCGGAACAGCACCTCGCCCGGCGCCAGTCGCTGCTCCTTGGACAGCGAGGCGAGGAAGTTGATCTCCATCGGCGCCAGCCGCTGCTCGCCGAACAGCGCCCGCTTGGCCCCCATGTCGAGGCGGAAGGAGCCGGTGGGATCGCGCGGCTCGACGGGGTCCTCGGCGGGCGCCTTGCCACCCTCGGTGAAGAAGCGGGTGAGCCGCTCGTTGGTCGCCCGCAGCTTGTGCGACAGGCTCTTCCAGAAGGCCCAGTAGAGAGCGAGCTCGAAACGCGGCTCGGTCTGGGCGACGGCGCCGAGCGCCGCCGGCTCGAGGAGATACAGGTCGACGGCGGTGTCGGCCACCGCGTCCATCGAGCGCGGCTCCTGGTCGATGAAGGCGCTCTCGCCGAAGACGTCGCCCTCGCCGAGGGTCGCCAGCTCGAAGGTGCCGTACGGCGTCTCGCGCTTGACCCGCACCCTCCCCTTGTCGACGACGTAGGCGCTCTGGGACTGCTCGCCCTGCTTGAGGATGGTGGCGCCGGCCGAAAAACGCACCCGCGAGGCGCACTCGGCGAGCCTCGCCAGGTGCTCTTCCCCGAGATGGGCGAAGGCGGGGAAGGAGCCGAGCCGGGCGGCGGCCTTCATCGGATGCGCGCGACGGCGGCGGAGATAGGCATGGGCGGAGTGGCTATCTTACTCTTTCGGCAGCGACAGGGAACGGCTCAGCGCAGCGAGGGCGACGTCGAGCTGGCGGGGGGTGGTGACACGGGGAGGCAGCAGCTCGAGCACCTCGCCGTGCGGGCCGGCGGGGAGCGCGATCACCCCCGCCGCCAGGCTGCGGCCGCACCAGGACAGGGCGGCGCCGGGCTGGCGCAAGGCGATGCCCCACAGCAGGCCCCGGCCGCGCACCGCCGCGACGGCGGGGTGGTCGCCGAAGCGCTCGACCGCGCCGGCCAGCCGGGCCGAAAGCTCCGCGGCGGCGGCCTGCCCCGCCGGGTCGTCGAGCACGGCGAGCACGGCGAGGGCCGCGGCACAGGCCAGCGGGTGGGCCAGGAAGGTGGCGGTGTGCAGCGCCTCGCCGCGGGGCCAGGCGGCGAGCAGCTCCGCCCGTCCCAGCACGGCAGCCAGCGGCAGCCCACCCGCCAGCGCCTTGCCGCAGCACACCAGGTCGGGCACCACCCCCTCGTCGGTCACCGCCCACAAGGGGCCGGTACGGCCGCCGCCGGTGAGGATCTCGTCGACCACCAGCAGCACACCGTGGCGGCGGCAGATGGCGGCGACCTCGGCCAGCCAGCCGGGCGGCGGCAGGCGCACCCCTTGCCGCCCCTGGATCGGTTCGACGATCAGGCAACCGATCTGCCGGTCGCGGGCGAGCAGGCCGGCGAGCCGCCTTCCCGGGCAGCCGAAGGGCAGGCGCCGCACCTCGCCGTGCAGCAGGGGCGCGAAGGGGGTGCGAAAGGCCGCCCGCCCGTTGAGCGCCAGGGCCCCCAGGGAGAGTCCGTGGTAGGCGCCCTCGAAGGCGACGATGCCGGGGCGGCCGGTGGCGAGCAGCGCCGTGGCGAGGGCCACCTCCACCGCATCGGACCCGGAGACGGCGAAGTAGACGCGCGCTTCCGGCAGCGGGGCGCGGGCGGCGAGGGCGGCGGCGAGCGCGACGCGCGCCGGGTGTGCCTGCACGTCGCCCAGGCCGTGCAGCAGGCGGGCGCTCTGGCGGCGCACCGCCGCCACCACCCGCGGGTGGCGGTGACCCACCGTCGCCGCGCCGAAACCGGAGGTCAGGTCGACGTAGCGGTTGCCGTCGACGTCGAGGACGTTGGCGCCGCGGGCCTCGGCCCAGGGTGCGACGGGGAGGCCGGTGTGGAGGGTGTCGATCCCCGGCGGCTCGGCGGCGGCGGCCCGCCGCGCCAGGCGCCGCGCCCGCGGCCCCGGGGGCGGGATGCGCACGTCGGGCAGCAGATCGCCGCGCCGCAAGCGCGGGCGGCCGGGCGCCACTACATCTCCCGCCTGCCCAACAGCGACCGCGACAGCGTCACCTCGTCGGTGTACTCGATGTCGCCGCCCACCGGCATGCCGAAGGCGAGGCGGGTCACCTGCAGGCCGCGCGGCTTGAGCACCCGGGCCAGGTAGTGCGCCGTGGCCTCCCCCTCGACGTTGGGGTTGGTGGCGAGGATCACCTCGCGCACCCCGTCGAGGCGCTCGAGCAGGCCGGCGATGGCGAGCTCTTCGGGACCGATGCCGCGCAGCGGCGACAGGGCCCCGAGCAGGACGTGGTAGCGCCCCGCGAACTCGCCGGTGCGTTCGAGGGGTTCGATGTTGAACGGCTCCTCGACGACGCACAGCAGATCGTCGCGGCGCTCCGGGTCGGTGCACAGCGGGCAGGGATCGACGGCGGTGATGGCGTTACACCGCGAGCAGTGGAACAGCGCCTCCTTGACCTCGCGGATCGCCGCCGCCAGCGCCGCGGCCTCGGCCGGCGATACCTTCAGCAGGTGATGCGCCAGGCGCGTCGCGGTCTTGGGGCCGATCCCCGGTAGGCGGGACAGCTCGTTGATCAGGCGGCGCAGCGGCTCCGGTGCGGCGGGCAAGGAGGCCTGGACGCTCAGAACATGCCCGGCAGCCCCATGCCGCCGGCCATCGAACCCATCCGCTCCTGCAGCGTCTCGTCGACCTTGCGGGCGGCCTCGTTGACCGCGGCCAGCACCAGGTCCTGGAGCATCTCCGGATCCTCGGGATCGACCACCTCGGGGTCGATGCGCACCCCCTGCAGCACCTTGTGACCGTTCATGGTCACGGTCACCATGCCGCCGCCGGCGGCGGCCTCCACCGTCACCGTCTCGAGCTCCTGCTGCAGACGAGCCTGCATCTGCTGCGCCTGCTTCATCAGCTTGTTGATGTTCACGACTCGGGGTCCTCCTGTCGCTCCACC
Organism: Thermoanaerobaculia bacterium; assembly: GCA_035546355.1. Taxonomy (GTDB): domain Bacteria; phylum Acidobacteriota; class Thermoanaerobaculia; order Multivoradales; family JAIOJS01; genus DATKEH01. The sequence goes on along the minus strand of DATKEH010000379.1, from coordinate 11,354 downwards.
GCCTGGATGCGGCCGTCGAAGATCTGCAGCACCTTCTGCACCGTCGGATCGGCCGCCGCCGCCGCCGCGGCCTGCTCCTCGCCGGCGGCCGCGGCCGCCGGCGTGCCCTCGCCCGGCAGCAGGCGCCAGCCGGTGCCGGCGCCCCACACCTCGGCCAGGGACTGCTCGAGGGCGGCGCGGTTGGCGTCCCGCGTCAGGGCCCCCTCGAGCCAGCGATCCCCCGGCGGCTGCACGATGAGCAGGGTGCCGTCGGCGAAGCGCAGCGCCTCGGCGGCCCTTAGATGGGCGGCGAGCACCTGGCGGCGGCGGTTGACCGCCTGCACCAGCGCCTCGACGCCGGGCGGCGGGGGGGGCGGGCCGGGAGCGGGTTGCGCCGCGGTCGGCGGCGCCGCGGTAGCGGTGGCGGGCGCCGGTGGCGCGGCGGCGGCCCCGCCGGCCCCGCGGCCCTCCTGGCGCTGGGCCGGAGGCGCAGCTGCGACGGCGCGACCGCCGGCGAGCAGCTCCTCGACCCGCACCAGCTTGGGCAGCTCGGCGGCGCGCAACAGGGCCACCTCCAGCGCCAGCCACGCCTGCTCGCTGCGCCGCACCACCGCCTCGCTGGCGAGCAGCTGGTGCAGCAGGCGCAGGAGGTTCTCGTAGCCCGACTGGCGGGCCGTTGCCTGCAGCCGCTGGGCCTCTTCGATCGGCAGCTCGACCGCGTCGGTGGCGACCCCCATCGCCAGGTGCAGCCCGTCGCGACAGTAGCCGAGCAGCCGCACGAAGAGCTGTCGCGGATCCTGCCCCTCCAGCTCGAGCTCGCCCAGCGCCACCGCCACCGCCCCGGCGTCACCGCCGAGCATCGACCCCAGCAACCGGTGCAGCAGCTCGCCGTCGAAGCTGCCGAGGAGCCGCGCCGCGTCCTCGTCGGCGATGCTGCCGGCGCCGTAGGTGGCGAGCTGGTCGAGCAGCGCCACCGCGTCGCGCACGCTCCCCTCGCCCGCCCGGGCGATCAGGCGCAGGGCGGTCTCCGAAGCCTCGATCCCTTCGGCCGCACATACGGTGGCCAGGTGCGACGCCAGCAGCGGCGCGGGCACGCGACGAAAGCGGTACTCCTGACAGCGCGACAGGATGGTCACCGGCACCGCCTCGAGCTCGGTGGTGGCGAAGATGAACACCAGGTGGGGCGGTGGCTCCTCGACGATCTTGAGCAGGGCGTCGAAGGCCTGCCGCGACAGGCGGTGCACCTCGTCGAGCACCACCACCTTGTAGCGGTCGCGCGCCGGGCCGTACTTGAGGCTCTCGGTGAGCTCGCGCACCTGCTCCACCTTGGAGTAGGTGGCGGCGTCGATCTCCTGCACGTCGAGGTCGGAGCCGCGGGTGATCTCGAGGCAGGGGGTGCACTCGTTGCAGGGGTCGGCCGCCGGCCCGCGCTCGCAGTTGAGCGCCTTGGCCAGCACCCGCGCGGCGGTGGTCTTGCCGACGCCGCGGATGCCCGCGAAGAGGTAGGCCTGGGCGATGCGCCGGTCCACCAGGGCGTTGCGCAGGGCGGTGACCACCGGATCCTGGCCGATGAGGCTCGAGAAGTCCTGCGGGCGCCACTTGCGGGCGAGAGCCTGATAGGTCATGGTCGAGTGGTCTCGGGGTCGCTGCCGGCGAGGGGCTGCCGCCGCACGTTCGGCGGGGAGGGCAGCGTTCGGCGAAGGGTTCCGGCTTGACTGCGGCACCCGGCGCGGGCACCTTATCGCTGCTCCCTTCCGGGCCTGACGAGGTTCGGTGTCGGCCGGTGCACAGGACCAGAACCCTTCGCCCGACGCTGCCCATCCATCCTACGTGGCCGGTCGGGGGGTCGCAACCCCGCTTCGACCCACAACCCGCAACGGCGGTTGTTCCGCCGGCGGGGGAATGGGCGCGCGCCGCCGCCCGTTGTGGTACCGTACCCCTCTTGCCCTCCGCGGTGCGGAGCGGCGGACCGCCAGCATGGACGAGCAGTGGATGCGCCAGGCCCTCGACGAGGCCCGCCAGGCCGCCGCGCTCGCCGAAGTGCCGGTGGGGGCGGTGGTGGTGCGCGGCGGCGAGGTGGTGGGGCGGGGGCACAACCGGCGGGAGACCGACGGGGACCCGCTGGCCCACGCCGAGCTGCTGGCGCTGCGCCAGGCGGCGGGTGGGGTCGACGGGTGGCGCCTGGGGGGCTGTACAATGTACGTGACCCTGGAGCCCTGCGCCATGTGCGCCGGGGCGCTGGTCAACAGCAGGGTCGAGCGCCTGGTGTTCGGTGCCGCCGATCCCAAGGCCGGGTTCTGCGGCTCGCTGGGCGACATTCCTCGCGATCCCCGGCTCAACCACCGGCTGGCGGTGACGGGCGGAGTGCTCGCCGAGGTGTGTGGTGTGCTGCTGCGGGACTTTTTCCGCGACCTGCGGCAGGAAACGGGTTCTTTGGACAGACGAGACGTGGAGAGGTGACCGAGCGGCCGAAGGTGCACGCCTGGAAAGCGTGTGTAGGGTACCCCCCTACCGCGGGTTCGAATCCCGCCCTCTCCGCCATCAGGGCCCTGCGCCCCCCGGCCGGGGTGGGGCGGGGCGGGGACGAGTCGAGGAGAGGTGCCGGAGTGGTCGAACGGGGCGGTCTCGAAAACCGTTGACCGCGCAAGCGGTCCGTGGGTTCGAATCCCACCCTCTCCGCCAACGTCGCGAACCGGGCCCGGGCCCTGCCGGGCATTTGGGCCGGCACCAGCCAGCCAGGACAGAGGGAGCGAGTCGTGAAGAGAACCTTTCAGCCGAACAATCGCCGTCGCAAGAAGAAGCACGGGTTTCGCGAGCGGATGCGGACCCGCTGGGGCCGCGCCGTGCTCGCCCGGCGTCGCCGCAAGGGGCGCCAGCGCCTGGCGGTGTGAGCGCGGGCGAGGCCCTGCCGCGGTCCGCGCGGATCCGACGGCGGTCCGACTACCTGCGCTGCTACCGCCGGGGGCGTCGCCGTTCCGGCGCCTTCGTCATCCTCTACGCCGCGCCCAGCGGGGCGACCGGGCCCCGGCTGGGCATCACCGTGAGCCGTAAAGTGGGGAATTCCGTGGTGCGTCACCGCATCAAGCGCCGCGTGGTCGAGGTGTTCCGGCGCTGGCCGGGGCGAGCGCTGCTGCCCTCCCTGGACCTGGTGGTGCACGTCAAGCCGGAGGCGGCAGGCGCGGGATTCGCGGCGCTGCGCGGCGAGCTCGAGCGTCTGCTGTCGGGCCTGGCCGAGGGGAGGCGGGCGTGAGGCGGGCGGTGGCGGCGGCGCTCGTCGCCTACAAGCGCTGGGTGTCGCCCTGGTTGCCGCGCGCCTGCCGGTTCGTGCCCACCTGCTCGGAGTATGCGCGCCTGGCGGTGCTCGAGCAGGGGGTGTGGCGCGGCGGCGGGCGCGCGACGCTTCGCGTGCTGCGCTGCAACCCCCTGCACCCGGGCGGCGTCGACCTGCCTTGAGCCCATCATCTGGAGCGATGCCGTAGAGGACGAGGCCAAGGGTGGACGATCGTAGACTGCTGCTGTTCTTCCTGATCTCGCTGGTCATCCTGGTCGGCTGGCAGGTGCTGGTGCCGCCGCCGCCGCCGCCGCCGATGCCGGTCGAGGAGGCCGCCGGCGAGGCGCCGGCGCCGCGGCCCGGCGAGCGGGCGGCGGAGGCGATCGAAGCACCCCCCGCCGCGACGCCGCCCACCGCGACGCTGCCGCCGCTCGCCGCCGAGCGCGAGGAGGCGGTGCAGGTCTCGGCGCCGGGGGTCCGGGCCGAGCTCACCAACCGCGGCGGCCAGCTGCGGTCGTATCTCCTGCGGGAGCACCGGGACGAGGAGGGGGAGCCGCTCGACCTGGTGCAGCGGCGGCGGAAAGACGGCCCCTGGCCGTTGGCGCTGCTGGGCCCGGACCTCGAGCCGCTGGCCATCAACGACGCCTTCTTCCAGGTTCGCCGGCATACCGACGAGGCGGGCCACCCGGTGGTGCTGTTCGAGTACCGCGGGCCGGAGGGCGCGGCGCGCAAGCAGCTGCGCTTCCTCGACGGCGGGCTGCTGGAGCTGGAGGTCGCGCACGACGCGGCGGGGTGGGGGCTGCTCCTCGGGCCGGGGATCCGCAACCCCACGGCGAAGGAGCGTGGCGGGCAGTTCTCCGGCCGCCAGGCGGTCTATCGCCTGGGCGGCGAAGTCGACGAGGTCGCCGCCCAGAAGGTCGACGAGGCGTTGGTCCTGCCGGGGGGCGGGCTGGCCTGGGTGGGGCTCGAGGACACCTACTTCCTCACCGCGCTGAGGCCGGAGGAGGCGGTGGCGGAGGCGGTGATCCAGCCGGTGGTGGTGCGCGAGGGGGCGGAGGGGCCGCCGGAGCTCCTCCCCTTCGCCAGCGAGGCGGAGCTCGAAGGGGCGCTGGAGGACCTGCCGCGCGACCTGCGGTTGGTGGTGCGGCCGCAGGGTGAGGCGCTGCGCGCCACCGTCTACCTCGGCGCCAAGGAGTACGAGCGCCTGGCGGCGCTGGAGTGGGGGCTCGAGCGGACGGTGGAGTGGGGGATGTTCGGGTTCCTCGCCCGCCCCCTGCTGCTGGGGCTGAACTGGATCCACCAGCACATGGTGGCCAACTACGGCTGGGCCATCGTGCTGATGACGGTGCTGCTCAAGATCCTGCTCTTCCCGCTCACCCACAAGAGCCACGTGTCGATGCAGAAGATGCAGGTGCTGCAGCCGCGTATGCAGGCGATCCGCCAGAAGTACCGCGGCAAGCTGCGCGACAAGCAGGGGCGGATGAACCTCGAGGCGCAGCGCAAGATGAACGAGGAGATCCAGGAGCTGTTTCGCCAGGAGGGCGCCAGCCCCTATGGCGGCTGCCTGCCGATCCTCATCCAGATGCCGATCTTCTTCGCCTTCTTCCGGCTGCTGTTGACCGCCGTCGAGCTGCGGCACGAGCCGTGGGTGCTGTGGGTGCGCGACCTCTCCACCCCCGATCCGATCTACCTGCTGCCGATCCTGATGGGGGCGACGCAGATCTACCAGCAGCGGCTCACACCGATGGCCGCCGACCCGATGCAGCGCCGCATCGTGCAGCTGTTCCCCTGGATCTTCACCGTCTTCGCCTTCAGCTTCCCCAGCGGCCTGGTGTTGTACTGGACGGTCAACAACGTCCTGACCATCATCCAGACGGTGCTATACAACCGGTGGAAGAAGGCGCGGGAGAGCGCCGGCGAGCCGGCGGGCAAGGGGCCGCCGGCGGCGCGCAAGAAGAGAGGGGCTGGAGCGTGACGCGGCGATTCTTTTCGGGGGACAGCGAGGCGCAGGCGGTGATCGAGGCGGCGGGCTTCTTCGGCCTCGAGCCGGCGCAGCTCGCCTATCAGAAGGTGGAAAAGCGCCACGGGTTCCTCAAGCGCCGCCGCCGCGTGGTGATCGAGGTCGATCCCGCTGCGCCGCGGCGCAGCGTGCCCGCCACCGAGGTGCTGCCGCCCCTCCCCGAGGCGCGGCGGCGCGAGTCGGCCGCGGCCTGGAGCCCGGGTCGCGACGAGCCGGCGGCGGAGCCGGGGGCACCGCGCCGGGTACGGGACGCCGTGGGTTCGTTGCTCGCCGTCGCGGAGCTGGACGGCGAGGTGACGGTGACGGTGCAGCGCGGGCCCGAGGGGTGGGAGGTCGATCTCGCTGGCGCCGGCGCCGGGGCGTTGCTCGCCGCGCAGGGGGAGCTGCTCTACGCGCTGGAGCACCTCGCCCTGCGCATGGTGCGCGACGCGCTCGCGGAGGGCGAGCAGGTGCGGGTCGACAGCGGCGGCTTTCGGGCGCAGCGAGTGGCCGCGCTGCAGCGCCGAGCGCGCGAGGCCGCCGCAACGGTACGGGAGAGCGGCGAGGCGGTAGCCTTCGAGGCGCTGCACGCCGCCGAGAGGCGGGTCGTGCACCTGGCGATTCGCGACGAGCCCGGGGTCACGACCCAGAGCGAGGGGGATGGCGAGCGGCGGTTGCTGCGCGTCCTCCCCGCGGCACGCACCCGCGAGCCAGCGGTCGAGATCTGAGGCGCCCGATTCGGAAGCCCCATGTGGGTGGCGCGGCCATCGCCGTGTCCGGCGCGCCTGGCCGGCGGCGAAGGCCGGGCATGTGGGGGTCTGGCTCCGATGCCGGACCAGGCCGTCGGCTCCGCGTCCGGCGAATGTTTCCCGTGAAACATCCGCTGGCCGCGCTGTAGGATTTCCCCGTCGAGCCTGGCGCCATGAAGACGACCCGCCCCGCCTGGAACCGACCGCACGGGAGCCGCGGTGGGCGTCGAGCTCGCTGAGCTGCGCCGCGAGGAGTTCGCCGCCGCGCTGGCCGGCCTCTCGCCCGAGCCGCTCGCGCCGGAGGCCCTGGAGGCCCTGTGGGCCCACTACCAGGAGCTGCGGCGCTGGAGCCCGCGGCTGGCGCTGATCGGCCGCGGCACGGCCGAGGAGGTGCTGGTCCGGCACTACGGCGAGTCGCTGGCGGCGCTGCCGTTCGTCCCCGTCGCCCCGCGGGCGGGGGGCGGGCTGGTGGATCTCGGCTCGGGCGCCGGCTTTCCGGGCTTCGTGCTGGCGGCGGCCCGCCCCGGCTGGCCGGTGACCCTGGTCGAGGCGCGCCAGAAGAAGTGGGCGTTCCTGGAAGCCGCGCGGCGCCGGGCCGCGTTGTCCTGCCGCTGCCTCGATGCTAGAGTCGGAGCCCGTTTGCCCGCCGGGTTGCCCGAGCGGATCGAGATGGTGACGGTGCGGGCGCTGCGCCTGCCGGCGGAAGCCTGGCGGGCGCTGCTGACGCGACGTACGCCGGGAGCGCGGTTGCTGCTGTGGAGCGGCCGCAAGCCGGTGAGCCTGCCGGCGGAGCTGCGGATCACCGCCGAGCGGCCCCTGCCGGGCGCGACGGACCGTCGCCTCCTCATCGCCGAGCCCTGCGAGAGCCCATGACCCGGACCGTCGCCATCGCCAACCAGAAGGGCGGAGTGGGCAAGACCACCACCGCCATCAACCTGGCCGCCGCCCTCGCCGCCCTCGAGCGGCCGGTGCTGCTGGTCGACTGCGATCCGCAGGGGAACGCGACGCGCGGGCTGGGGCAGCAGGCGGCGCCGCCCAACCTCTACCAGGTGCTGGCCGGCGAGGTGGCCGCCGCGGCCGCCGTGCGCCCGAGCGGCTTCCCCTTCCTCGACCTGCTTGCCGCCGACCGCGAGCTGGTGGGGGTCGAGGTCGAGTTCGCGCGCGTCGCGGGGTGGGAGCGGCGGCTCGCGCAGGCCCTCGCTGCGGTCAGCGACCGCTACCACACCGTGCTCCTCGACTGCCCGCCGTCGCTCGGCCACCTGACGGTCAGCGCCCTGGTCGCCGCCTCCGCGGTGCTGGTGCCGCTGCAGTGCGAGTACTACGCCCTGGAGGGGATCAGCGAGCTGTTGGCGACCGTCGAGCGGGTGCGCCAGGGCCTCAACCCGGGGCTGGAGATCGCCGGCATCCTGCTGACCATGTTCGACGACCGCACCAACCTCGGGCGCGACGTCGCCGAGGAGGCGCGCCGCCACTTCCGCGACAAGGTCTTCACCACCGTGGTGCCGCGCAACGTGCGGCTGGCCGAGGCACCCTCCCATGGCCTGCCGATCTTCGCCTACGACATCAAGTGCCGCGGAGCCGACGCCTACCTCGACCTGGCGCGCGAGTACCTGGGACGGGCGGCATGAGCAAGCGCCGCGGGCTCGGCCGCGGGCTCGACGCCCTGATCCCGCCGCCGGCCTCAGGAATCCGGCAGCTGCCGGTGACGGCGCTGCGGCCCAACCGCCGGCAGCCCCGCCGGGCGTTCGACGACACCGCGCTGGGCGAGCTCGCCGCCTCCATCGCCACCCAGGGCGTGGTGCAGCCGATCGTCGTCACCCCCGAGGAGGACGGCTACACCATCGTCGCCGGCGAGCGGCGCTGGCGGGCGGCGCAGCAGGCCGGGCTGCGCGAGGTGCCGGTGGTGGTGCGGGAGGTCGCCGACGACCGCGAGATGCTCGAGCTGGCGCTGGTCGAAAACCTGCAGCGCAGCGACCTCAATGCGATCGAGGAGGCCCAGGCCTACCAGGCGCTGGCGGAGGAGTTCGCGCTGTCGCAGGACGAGATCGCGACGCGGGTGGGCAAGGCGCGGTCGACGGTGGCGAACTCCCTGCGGCTGCTGCGCCTGCCGGAGCCGGTGCAGGAGCTGCTGCGAAGCGGCCGCCTGGCGGCCGGGCAGGCGCGGCCGCTGCTGGCCCTCGAGCGGGCGGCGGACCAGGAGGCGCTGGCCGAGCGGGCGGTGCGCCAGGGGCTCTCGGCGCGCGACCTCGAGCGGCTGGCGGCGCGCTCCGCCAAGCCCCCCCGGCCGTCTCCTGCGGTCGACGGCAATACCGCCGCCGCCGCCGAGCAGCTGACCCGCAAGCTGCAGACCCGGGTCGACATCCGGCGGCGCGGCAAAGGGGGCGTGCTGGCCATCCACTTCCACTCCGAGGAGGAGCTCATGCGCCTCTACGAGCTGCTGGTGACTAGGAGGCGGACGGGATGAAGGGGAGCAAGGGAAGGAGCCAGCTCAACGGGTTCCTCGACGCCGGCAGCCACGCGCACGGCACGCTACGCTTCGAGGACACCTTCCGCGTCGACGGCCGCATCTCGGGCCGGGTGGAATCCGACGGCGACCTCTACGTCGGCAGCCAAGGGCTGGTGGAAGGGGAGGTGCGGGTGCGCCGACTCTTCGTCTCCGGCCGCGTCCAGGCCCAGGTGGTGGCGCAGCGGGTCGAGGTGGCGCCGGGCGGGCAGCTGCGCGGCGAGGTGGCGAGCGCCTGCCTGGTCATCGAGGAGGGGGCGGTCTTCGAAGGGCTGTCGAAGATGGACGAGGCGGACGGCGTGGGCGAGAAGGGTGGGGAGGCGCGGCCCGGCCCCCGGGTGGCGGCGCTGCGCGGCGTCGGGGACGGCCGCACCTAGCCAGCATCACCTCGGCGACGATCTCATTCCAGTTCCTCGTACGACGGCAGGAACGTCACCGGGTGGCGGGCCAGCACCTCGGGCAGGAACGAGCCGGTGAGCACCCGGCCGTCCGCGTCCCGCGCCACCGGCAGCCCGAGCCCGTAGAGCAGCGTCGGGAAGACGTCCTCGACCCCCGCCTGGCTGAGGAAGGCGCCCGGCCGGATCCCCTCGCCCCGCAGGATCAGCACGCCGTCGGCCGCGCCGCTCAGCTTGCCGTGCAGCGCCACTTCGTCGCCGAGGCGGCGCCAGGGCGGCGGCGGCGCCACGCCGTGGGCGGAGACGACGGCCAGTAGCCGTGGGCCCTCCTGGCGCGACCACAGCTGCGCCAGATACCCGTCGATATGTCGGTAGTAGGCCGTCAGCGTGTTGCCGGCTCGCTCGTGGCGCTCGCCGCGGACACCCTCGAGGCGCCGCGCCCAGTAGCCGCCGAAGGTGTCGGCGGAGACGCGGGCGAGGCCGGGCAGGCCCAGGAACAGCGCCTGCACCTGGGGGGCGTCGTCGAGCAGGTAGAAGGCCAACGTCTCGCGCCACAGATCCTGGCGCAACGCCGTCACCACCGCGGGCTGGGGGCCACGGCCGAAGGGGGCCAGCAGCAGCGGGTCGACTTCGGCGGCTCCCACCTGGAACAGGCGCGCCCGGATGGCCACTCCTTCGGGGGCGGCGAAGCGCGCCTCGGGCGCGGCGACGAAGAACGGCTCGGCGATCGCGAAGTCGGCGGCCGGGGGCGGGTACTCGCTGGCGGGGAAGCCGACCATGCCCGTCAGGATGCCCAGCCGCGGGAGGACCTCCCACAGGGTCACCGCCCGCCGGTCGGCGACGCCGAAAGGCCGGCTGCGGGCGCCGAAGGTCAGCCAGGGACCGAGGCGGTCGGAGAGGGGCAGCAGGCGAAGCTCGGACCCCGACCCCAGGAACGGGGCCGCCCACACCCGCGAACCGACCACGCCGTGGCGGTAGGGGTACTTGCCGGTGGCGAGAGTGGTCCACAGCGCCGTTCGGCGGGTGGGCTCGAAGGAGCGGAGGCGGGCGTAGGTACCCTCGCGCAGCAGCTCGCCGAAGAATGGCAGGTGCCCCTCCTCGGCCAGCGGCAGGATGGCATCGAGGGTGGCGGCCTCCACCGCCACCACGTAGAGCTGCAGGGGGCGTTGCCGCTCGACCACCGAGCGCAGCGGTGTCGCCTCCGGTCGCGGCTGGTAGGCTTCCCGCCGCTCCACCACCACCCCCAGCGAGGCGACGGCGAGCAGGGCGAGGAACCAGCGGCTGCGCCACCCGTAGCGCCGCCGATGCACGCTGTGCAGCAGCGCCGTGTAGAACGCGGCCAGGCCGCAGAGCGCCAGCCAGAAGGCCGCCTTGACCAACCGCGTATTGATGCCCGCGGGCAGGTAGTAGGCGAAGAGGGAGGCGTGGGAGGCGTCGAGCAGCGCGGCGAGCAGGAGCACGACGCTCAGCGTCCAGGGCAGGCCCCGCACCACCCGCTGCGGCCGCCGCAGGAGCAGGGGCAGCTGGAGCATCACCGTGGCCGCCGCCAGCACCGGCGCATAGGCGGCCAGCCCGCGCAACCAGCGGGCGACGTCGAACGGCAGCCCGGGGTTGAGGAACGACAGCAGGCCGGTCCAGTGGGCGCCGAGGAGCGCTCCCGGCAGGGCGGCGGCGAGCAGGGCGGTGCCGCGCCGGCGCCAGCGGGCAGCCGGGTTAGACTCACCCTGATGCCGGCGAGCGCTCCTCCGGTGGCTCCCGCGGCCGACCGGGACCCCTCTCTCGACCGCGTCGCGGTGCCGCTCGACACTAGTCACTGGCCCACCTTCACCGCCTGGTGCCGGCTTTTCGGGCCGCGCGTGGGGTTTCTCAAGGTGGGGCTCGAGGCGTACACCCGCTGGGGGCCTCGCGCCGTGGAAGCCGCCGCCGCGGCCGGCCGCGGCGTCTTCCTCGACCTCAAGCTGCACGACATTCCCAACACGGTGGCCGGGGCGGTGGGCGCGGCCAGCGAGCTCGGGGTGGATCTGCTGACCCTGCACGTCGCCGGCGGCGACGCCATGCTGCGGGCGGCCGCGGACGCCGCCGCCGGGCGCCTCCGCCTGCTGGGCGTGACGCTGCTCACCCACCTCACCGCCGAGGAGCTCGCGGCCCTGGACATGCCGGGGCCGCTCGGCGCCCGGGCAGCCTCCTGGGCGTCGCTGGCACACCAGGCCGGTTGTGCGGGCGTGGTTTGCTCCCCGCGCGAAGCAGCGGCGCTGCGCCGGCAACACCCGCGCCCCTTCCTGCTGGTGACCCCGGGCATCCGCTTCGCGGGCACGGCCGTCCAGGACCAGCGCCGGACGGCGACCCCCGCCGCGGCGCTGGCCGCCGGCGCCGACCTGCTGGTGGTGGGGCGGGCGCTGACTGCGGCGCCGGATCCCGAGGCCGCCCTCGCGGCGCTGACGGCGGAGCTGCGCCGCGG
>DATKEH010000378.1:0-2532 GCA_035546355.1 Thermoanaerobaculia bacterium | reverse complement strand
GCCGCAGCGACCTCGTCGACTGGGCGAAGCGGCGAGCGTGTTGGCGGTGATCTCCCACGATTTGCGCAACCCCCTCAACGCCATCCTCACCAACAGCTACCTGCTGGAGACGCGCCTCGGGCAGGAGGAGAAGCCGCGGGCCTGGCTCGCCGCCATCCGCCGCGGCTGCGACCAGATGCGCCGCCTGCTCGACGACCTCGTCGACCTCTCGCGGATCGAGGGTGGCCGGCTGACCGTCGAGGTCGGCCCGCTGCAGGTGGGGGCGCTGCTGGGCGAGGTCGGTGAGCTGTTCGCGGCCGCGGCGCGCGATCGCTCGATCGAGCTGAAGTACGAAGCGCCCGAGGACATGCCGCCCCTGCCGGCGGACCGGGAGCGCCTACGGCAGGTGGTCTGCGAGCTCGTCGCCAACGCCATGAAGGGGGCGCCGGCCGGCAGCGCCATCACCCTCCGCGCCGCCCACGCCGGGGAGGCGATCCGCTTCTCCGTCGAAGATGCCGGGCCGGGCATCGCCGCAGCCGATCTGCCGCGTGTCTTCGAGCCCTTCTGGCAGGCCCCGAGCCGGCGGCAGGGAGGTTCGGGGCTCGGCCTGACCATCGCGCGGGGCCTGGTCGAGGCCCACGGCGGCAGGATCTGGGTCGAGAGCGTGGAGGGGGAGGGCGCCCACGCCTGCTTCACCATTCCCCTGCGGCAGCTCGCTCAGCCCGGGTAGATCACCACCCGCCGCATGGGCTCCAGGCCCTTGCTCTCCGAGGCCAGCCCGGCGGCCTCGATCACCTCGTGCTGCAGGCGCCGGATGTAGCGATCTTGCGGCGACAGCTCGACCGGGTGCCCATTCTCGAGCACCGCGTCGACGCCCTCCTCGACTTCGAGGAGGGCCGCCTGGTGATCGTCGGCGAAGTCGCTGACCCCGAACTCCCGCCGCAGGAACGACTCGAGCTGCTTGACCGTGTTGTTCTTGACCACCCCCAGGCGTACGCCCCGCACCTGCGCGTCGCGGATGCGCTGCGGCTGCCGCCGCTCCTGGGCCTTGACGGTGAGCACCACGTCGGCCTCGCCGAGGTGATGGACCAGCCGCGCCGGAACCTGCAGATCGCGGATCGCCCGCTCCAGCTTGCCCCGCGAGACCGCGAACGGGAAGATGCGCAGCACCCGCCGCGAGCCCGCCACGGGCTCGGCCTCTCCCGCGGCGGTGGCGTGGGGCAGCGGCGGCGGCTCCTGGATTTCGACCTCCCCCGCCGCCGTCCGCACGCGCTCTTCGGGGCGCAGCGCCGCACCCCGCAGGAAGCGATCGACCACGGCAGCGACGTCGTGGTGGACGGCGAGACGGTCCTTGTCGTGGATCTCGACCACCACGTCGAAGGTGGGCGGGGCCTTGCGCTCGAGCACCGTCTTCTGGGTGCCGCGCCGCCGCGCCTCCTCGTCCGACAGGGTGACCGGGTGGATGCCGCCGACCAGGTCGGACAGGGTGGGGTTCTGCAGCAGGTTCTCCAGCGTGTTGCCGTGGGCGGTGGCGATGAGCTGGACGCCGCGCTCGGCGATGGTGCGGGCGGCGAGGGCCTCGGCATGGCTGCCGATCTCGTCGATGACGATGACCTCCGGCATGTGGTTCTCGACCGCCTCGATCATCACCGCGTGCTGCTGCTCGGGCGACGGCACCTGCATCCTCCTGGCGCGCCCGATCCCGGAATGCGGTATGTCGCCGTCGCCGGCGATCTCGTTGGAGGTGTCGACCACCACCACCCGCTTGCCGAGATCGTCGGCGAGGACGCGCGCCGCCTCCCGCAGCAGCGTCGTCTTGCCGACGCCGGGACGCCCGAGCAGCAGGATCGACTGCCCCTCCTCGATGACGTCGCGGATGATGTCGACGGTACCGAACACCGCCCGGCCCACCCGGCAGGTCAATCCGACCACGTCGCCGACCCGGTTGCGCAGCGCCGAGATGCGGTGCAGCGTGCGCTCGATGCCGGCGCGGTTGTCCTTGCCGAAGGCCCCCACCCGCTCGACGACGTGGAGGATCTGCCCGCTCGACACCGGCCCTCGCGACAGGGGCTCGACCCGCTCGGGGTAGCGGGCCTCCGGGATGCGCCCGAGGTCGAGCACCACCTCCACCAGCTCCTCGCGCCCCGGCTGCGCCTCGATGGCCTGGCGCAGCTCCGGCGGCATCACGCCCAGCAGCAGGTCGAGGTCGTCGGTGATGATGCGTTCCGACCCCATGCGGCGGCGCCTCACTCCAGGGGCATGTCGCCCAAAGCGGCGAGCACGTCGTCGGCCGAGGCGAACCGCTCTTCGCGGCGCTTGCGCAACAGGCGGCCCAGGAGGCGCTGCCAGGGGGACGGAAGATCGGGCCGCAGCTCTCCGACGTCGGGAGGGGAGTCCTTGAGCTGCTTGAGGGCGATGATGCTGGGCGTCTTGCCGGTGAACGGCTCCTTGCCGGTGAGCATGCCGAAGAGGATGACGCCGACCGAGTAGAGGTCCGAGCGGGCATCCAGCGGCTCCCCCTGGATCTGCTCGGGCGACATGTACTTCGGCGAT
>DATKEH010000377.1:0-6833 GCA_035546355.1 Thermoanaerobaculia bacterium | reverse complement strand
GGGTCGCCAGGGACTCCGGGAATCTCCACGATGCCCTTCCCGAGCGGCAGCGCCCAGAAACTCGCCTCTTGCGAGTCCCCGCAGCCGGACGTGGTGTAGCGGACCCGCGTCTCCCTTGGTGAGAAGCCACCGAAGTAGCGTCCGGGGCCGAGCGGTACGTGATGAAGACCGCGATCCCCCCCTCGTCCGCGAGCAGCGTCACAACCCCGATCCCGAGTGCGAGCAGCCCGATACCGTGATCGAGCTCTGCGTGGTGAAGACGGTCCCCTCCGGGCGCAGGTCGAGGTAGGTGCCGACCCGCTGCAGGGTGCTGCCATCCGGGCTGGGGACGAGCAGCGGGTAGCGCAGCTCGCGCAGGCGCACCGGGTCGATGGTGGTGGCCAGCCGGATCTCGGAGTCGGCGGAAGGGTGGTCGACCCAACTCGCCTCGGCCGTGCCCGTCCACAGCGGCCCTACCTCCGGCTCGCCGGTGGGGGCGTAGCCCCCGGGCGGGGGCGCGGGCAGAGGCGGCGGCGCGTCCCCGCCGCCGGCGGAGTCCTGCCCGCCGCTGCCGCCGCCCGCGGGGCCGGGAGCGGGCGCGTCGCGCTCGGCATCCTCGCCGGCGAAGCGGATCCACGCCACCTGGCCGCGATCGAGGGAGGCGGACTCCAGCTCCACCGTGCCGAGCTGATGCCGACCACGGCGCCGAGCTCGGTCGAGCCGTCGGCGAGGTGCACCTCGTCGACCTGCGGGTCGACAGGCGGCGGCGGCGCGCCGCCCGCCGCGGCGAACCCGACCGTGAGGCGCCGCACGATCTTGGTCGCGCCTCTGCCCCGGCTGGACGCGGCGCGGCACTCCAGAGATCGGTTCACAGTCTCTCAGCCTCCCTTGCGGATCACCGCCTCGACGCGCCGGTTCCTCTGGCGGCCTTCGTCGCTGTCGTTGCTCGCCGCGGGCCGGCTCTCGCCCCAGCCGCGCGTCTCCAGGCCGCCGGCGGCGATGTCCTCGCGCTCCACCAGCCAGGCCGCGACCGCTGCGGCGCGGCGCTGCGAGAGACGCTGGTTGTAGGCCTCGTCGCCGCGCGCGTCGGTGTGGCCTTCGAGCAGCGTGCTGCTGCCGCGGTGGGAGCGGATGAGCGTGGCCAGGTGCGCCAGCGCCTGGGCGGCATCGGGCCGGATGGTGGCGCGGTCGAAGTCGAACAGGACGTCGGCGGGCAGCTCCACCCGCACCTCGAGCTCGGTCTCCCGCGCCCCGAGCTCCTGCATCGCCTGGCGCACCTGCTCGACGGTGGCGACGATGCCGGTGCTGGCCGCGGCGACCCCGCCCTCGAGGCCGACGATCGCGACGATCGAGCGCTCGATGGCCAGCCCGCGTTGCGGCCCCAGCCGCGCCACCGCCGCCTCGGCGGCCGCCACGGTCGCCGGATCCCATGGGCCGGGGTCGCCGGCTTCCGCTGCGCCAACGCCGGGCGGCGCGGCGAGCAGCACCAGGAGCGCGGCGGTGAGTCTCCCCGGGCCCATGTCAGCCGTCCTGGATGGCCAGATCCTCGAACGGGGGCACGCCCGGCAGCTGCAGCGTCACCTCGCGCACCTCGGGCGGCGGCGCCGGCAGCTTCATCCAGATAGTCATCGCCTGCCCGGGCTCGATCTGGTCGTACCAGTGGTCGTTCCAGCCGCTCCTCAGGGCGGCGATGTAGCGGTTTCGCTCGTCGCGCAGCACCTCGTACTTCCTCCCCGCCGCCAGGTCCATGACGTAGGCCTCGTCGTACGCGATGCGCGGTTCAGCTCTCTCGGTGCCCTGGTTGCGGAAGCGGACCCTGGCGGTGAGGGTGTTGCCCTTGCGCCGAAACTCTGTCACCTCGGCGACGATCCCGGGCCAGTTGGTCTCCTGGGCGGCGAGCACGGGGCTGGCCGGCGGCGCGCCCGGGGCAGCGGCGGCCGCCGGCGGCGAGCCGGCCGCCGGGGCGGTGGCGGGCGCCTCCGCGGTTGGGTAATCGTCAGGGGTGGCGGGGTCGGTGGTGGCTTGGCCGTCGGCGGGGGGAGCGGCGGCCCCTCCGGCGCCGATCGCTCCGGCCGGTTCTGCCTGCGGGGTCGCGGCCGGCGTATCGCCCGAGCCGCGGCCACAGGCCACGGCGAGCAGGGAGATCGCGGCGAAGACGAAGCGGTGACGGAACCTCGTGTGCATGGGCGTCTTCCTTTCGATCAGGAGCCGATGTTGTAGGAGACTAGCTTCCAGGCGCCGTTCTCCTTGACCAGATGGAAGGAGGCGGGAACGGTGGTCCCCGACTGGAGCGTCACGGTGCCGGCGAGCTGGGCGCTGCCGCCGCTCACGGAGCGGCTGCCGAAGGTCGTCTCCGCGACCTGGAAGAACAGTGAGTTGGCGGCCGCCGACTGCGAGAACTGCTCGAAGGGCTGGACCTGAGCGAGGGGGGCCGAGAAGTGGTCGAAGGCCGCCGTGTAGTCGCCGGCGCCGGCGGTGGCGAGAAAGTCCTGGACCACCTTCTCGGGGCCGGCCGTGGCCTGCTGGAGGACGAAGACCAGGAGCGCGCCAACACAGACTGCCAGGAGCAATGCCGCCCCACAGCCGAGCGCCACCCAGCGCCCCCAGCGCTTCTTCGGACGCCCCGGGGCCATCGCCGGCCCTGAGGGAGAGTAGGTCGGGTCACCGGTCATCGCTGCTCCTCCCCTTGCGTCGCTTCGGCTCGTGGAGCCGGGGTTCATGGATCGAGTCCCCGCAGGGCGACAGGCGTTACAGGGCGCCTCCGGGGTACGGGCCGGCCGGTGGGAGCCCGGCGGTCGCGGAGCCGCCGGCGCCGGCGGCCAGCAGGTCGATCCTCGGCCCACCATCGCGGGGCGCGAGCTGGAGAGCGGAGAACCGCCAGCGCCCCGCGGCCTTGTCGGCCTCGACGTAGAGCGTGCCGGCGGCCTCGGGCCCCGAGATGGGGATCGCCAGGCTCGCCTCGCCGCCGGCGCCGCGACGCTGATCGAGCCACTCAGCCACCAGCCCGCCTCGACCGGCTCGCCGAGCGCCGCGACCACCTCCGGATGCCTGCGGGCGCTCTCGAGCGCTTCGCGGTAGACCTCCGAGCGCTTCATGGCGCCGAAGAAGAGAGTGGCGATCGCCGCCGTCCCGAGCAGGCCGGCCAGCAGCAGCCCCAGGCAGCCGGCCGGGAGCAGCCATTTCCAGTTGCGGCGCCACCAACCCGGGCGTGCCCTGGCGGCCGGGCTGGTCTCTTGGATGGTCGTCATCTCCCGGGCTCCTGCTCGACGCGCGGCGATCCGTTCGTGGAGGTCGGCTCCAACCATGGGAGTGCCCGCCGGGGCGGATGCGTTACAGGGCCCGCTGCGGCGAGCGCATCGCACGCCTCCCCCTCCGTGGCGATTCGCCCGCTACACTCATCGGGTGACCGCGAGCGGGGTACCGAGCCATGGCCGCCTCTCCGAGCCATCTCGCGCCGCCCTCGAGGCGGAGCTCGGGGCACGTTTCACCGGGCGCCTGCGGCTCTTCGCAGCACGGCGGCTGGGGGACGCGACGGCCGCCGAGGACGTCGCGCAGGCCGTCCTCCGGCGGGTGGTGGCGGCGTTGCGGACGGACCGCATCCGCAGCCTCGACGCCCTCCCGGCCTTCGTCTACCAGACGGCGCGCCACCTCTGCCTGCACCGCAGCCGCGCGTGCGGGCGCGAGCGGCGGGCACTGGCCACCCTGGCCGCCGGGCCCCCGCCAGCGGCCACCGCCGACGCCCTTTCGGGGCTCATCGAGGCGGAGCGGGCGGCGGTCGTCCGCGGCGCGCTCGAGCAGCTGCCCGCGGCGGATCGCGAGCTGCTGCGGCTGCTCTACTACGACTTGCTCGAGCCGGTCGAGGCGGCCCGGCGCCTGGGCGTCTCGCCGGGTGCCCTGCGGGTGCGCAAGCACCGGGCGCTGGGGCGCCTGGCGGAGCTGCTCGAGGAGCTCCCCTCGGACCTCGGTAACACATCGGCGGGAAACGGGGACTGAGAGGTTTGATGGCCGACGACGCGACAGCCGCCGACTGCCCGCACTCCGAGCGGCGGGAGCTCGCGGTCGACTACCTGGCGGGCAGGCTGTCTCCGTCCCAGGGTCGCGCGTTCGAGGAGCGCTACTTCGGCTGCCCCGCCTGCGCGCGCGAGCTCGAGGCCGCGCTCGAGCTGCGGGCGGCGTTCGCGCAGGTCGCGGCAGAGGGGGGCGGCGGCCCCGGCGCGCCGCGCCGCAGGCGGCTCGGTTGGCGGTGGGGAGCCTCCCTGGCCGCCGCGGCGCCCGGCCGGGTCCTGCGCGGCGGCGAGGGAGCCCTCTCCGTCCGCGTCGCCCGTGGGGCGGGGGACCCCGCCGGCCTCGCCCTCTTCTGGCAGCCGGTCTCCGGGGCCGACCTCTACGTCGTGCGGTTGTTCGCGCCGAACGGGGACCTCCTGTTCGACGCGACGACGCCGCAGACTCGGCTGGTGGTCACCCCCGGCGCCCTCGCCGCGGCGCCCCCCGGCGCGGCGGCGTTCGCCAGGGTGGAGGCGCTCGACCCTCTGCGGCGGCGCCTCGCCGCCTCGCCGCTCGAGCGCGTCCGCTCGACCCCCGCGCCGGGCGGCGCCGGCGGGTGAGGTCCGCCGCCCCCAGGACGCGGGCCGGCGGGGTTCTTCTCGCCCTCGCGCTCGCCTCGCTCGCCGCCTGCGCCCCCGACTCCGTGCCACCGCCGCCACGCGCCGCCACGCCACCCCCGCCACCGGCCGCCCCGCCACCGGCCGCCATGGCGCCGGCCGACGAGGATCCCGCCTTCGCCAGCGCCGCGGCCTTGCGCGAGGCGGACCGCCACCAGGAGGCCGCCGCCGAGTACGAGCGGCTGGCCGCCGAGTTCGAGCGCACCGGCGACCGGCGACGGCAGGCCGTGGCGCGCATCGAGCTGGCGTATCGACAGCTCCTGCTCGGACAGCACGCCGACGCCGAGGCGGCGCTGCCCGAGCTCCGCGAGCTGACGGCGGGGAACGTGCCCCTCGCGTCGCGCGTCGCCCATCTCGGCGCGATCGTCCTGTATCGCGAGGGGAAGATGGAGGAGGCGCTGAGGGAGGCCGAGCGCGCGCTGGCGCGGGCGCGCGACGCCGGCGACCCGGAGCTCACGGGGCAGACGTACGGCGTCCTCGGCACCGTGCACTCCCTGAGTGGTCGGTATCGCGAGTCGCTCGCGACGAGCGAGCGGCGGGTCGCGCTCGCGCGGCGGCACCTCCCCGGCAGCGGCGAGCTGACGCGGGCGCTCAACAGCCTCGGCATCGACTACCGGCACTTCGGCCGCTACGCCGAGGCCGAGCGGGTCTACGAGGAGGCTCTCGCCATCCACCGCGCCGAGCAGGACACGAACGGCGTCGCCATCATCCTCTACAACCGCTTCGGCGAGAGCGAGGCGGGCGACCCCGACTGGCGGGCTGCGGCGGCGAGCCTCTACGGGCTCCTCCTCGATCCCCTCGCCCCCGGGCCGGGCCGCGAGATCCTCGTCGTCGCCGAACGGCCCCTCGGCCTCGATCCTGCTGGCCCTCGCGCAGGCTCCGCCACCGGGCCGTTCGGGCGGGCCATGCTGGCGGTGGGAAACCCCGCCGCCGCCGGAGTGGGCGTCTCCGCCGCTCCGCTGCCCTACGCGGAAGCCGAGGCACGGCGGGTCACCCGCCTCTACGGGCGGGCCGGGTCCGATCTGCTGCGCGGCGAGCAGGCGACCCTGTCCGGCTGCGAGACGGCGCTCGGTGAGCGGGTACGGGGCGAGGGTGTGGTGGGGCTCCCCCATGCCTTTCTCGCCGCCGGCGCCCGCGCCGTGCTGGTGAGCCTGTGGCGCGTCGACGACCGCGAGACCGCCGAGCTCATGCACCGCTTCTACCGCGAGCTCGACGCCGGGCACGCGCCCGGGGAAGCGTTGTGGCGGGCGCGCCGGGGCTGGCTGACGGGGCCGGAAGGTCCGGCGCACCCCTCCCGCTGGGCTCCCTTCATCCTGGTCGGCAGCCTCGGGAGCCGCTGAGCGGCGACGGCTGCAGGCGAGCTCACTCCCGTGCCAGGATCAGCGTCCGCCAGACCGGCCCCTGGCTGTCGCCGACCACCTGCAGCCCGCCCTGGCGAAGGGCGTCGAGCATCGGGGCGACCGGGTGGACGTAGGCGCGGAAGTCGCGCCGGCGCAGGGCGAAGAAGCCGTTGCCGACGGCCACGGTCGCGCGCGTCCACCAGCGGTCCCGCGGCAGCGTCATGCCGAGCGCCCGCCGAGTCCGCCCGGCGGCGGCACCGAGCATCGCCCGCCAGTCGGGATAGCAGCAGACGACGCGGTGCAGCACCACCAGATCGGCCTCGGGAAGCTGGCCGGCGAGGTCGACGAAGTCGGCGACGTGGCGCTCGACGCGATCGCCGAGGCCGAGCTCGGCGAAGAGACGCCGCGCCGCGCCCTCCCAGCTGGGGGAGAGCTCGACGTTGACCGCCCGCGCCGCCCCCGACCGCAGCAGATGGGCCTGGATGCCGCCGACGCCACCCCCCACCTCGAGCACCGTGGCGCCGTCGACGCCGGTCGCCGCCAGCCCCGCGGCGAGCGCCCCGGCGCTGCCGCGCAGGCCCTTGCGGCGGAATCGGCGGGCGGTCCGGCGCGCCTCCTTCTCGGAGAAGCGCTCTCCGTACTCCTCGCTGTAGCAGCAGCTCGACATCGATGTGCTCGCCCGCTCCCGGCGCCGCTCAGAGGATACCGCGGAGCGACCCTACTCCCGCGCCGTCGTCGTCCCCCGCTGCCCCTGGTAGTGGCTGCCGGCGCCGGGGTCGCCGTAGGCGATCTCCGGCTCGCTCTCCATGGCGATGAAGATGAGCTGGGCGATGCGGCGCCCGGCATGGAGGAT
>DATKEH010000376.1:0-7809 GCA_035546355.1 Thermoanaerobaculia bacterium | reverse complement strand
GCGACGCGCCCCCGCCGCGACTCGGCCAGCAGCAGGCGGCCGTCGGCGAGGAAGCGGGCGGCGCGCAGGGCCGTGCGTTCCGGGGCGGCGAGCGACGCCACGCGATTCCCGCTGGCGGTGTCGACGAGGCTGACCCCGTCGCGGCCGGCGAAGCCCCGCAGCAGCACCAGGCGGTCGCCGCCGGGGGCCAGCAGGGGCCAGGCCGCGTCGGTGCCCAGCGGGCGCCGCGCTGCGGTCAGCCGCCGGCTGGCCGGGTCGAGGTGGGCCAGGTGCAGGTGGGCGCCATTGCCCCCGGAGGAATACCCCACCCAGGCGGCGCGCCAGGTGCCGTCTGCGGCCGGCCACAGCAGCCGCCAGGCCACCCCCTGGGCGTCGTCCAGCCGCGCCGCGGCCACGGTCCGGCCCGCCGGCAGCTGGTGCACGGCCAGGGTGCCGGCGGCGATCGTCGCCAGGCGCTCGCCGGCGGCGTCGAGCGCCAGCGTCGCCTCGCCCGGCGGTAGCGCGAGCGGCAGGGGCGTGCGCCGTGGCGGCGCCGCCGTCAGGTCGAGCGCCACGACCTCTCCCGGGCTCCAGGGCCCCCCCTGTCGCCGCACCCACACCGCGCGATCTCCCGCCGCCGTGAAGGCGACCTCCGGGCCGTACCACCCCTCCCCGGCGGGCCCCAGGCGCAGCCAGCCGCCGCTCTCGGGGTCGACCAGCAGCCAGGGCCGGTAGCCCGGGCGGTGGGCCAGCGGCCCCGAGACCGCCAGCCACGGCCCCGCCGGGGCCGACTCGGCCAGCGCCACCGCCCGCAGCTGCTGCGGCCCCGCGGCCAGCACCCAGCGGCTCCAGCCGAAGAACCCCAGCGCGACGACCAGCACCCCCGCCCAGGCGGTGGCCGAGAGCCAGCGGTGGGCGGCGGCGGGCAGCACCCTGCCGCGCGCCAGCTGCGCCACCACTCCGGCGATCAGGGCCGCCAGCATCAGGAGGAAGACCGTCAGCAGCCCCGTCGCCAGCAGATCCAGGGCCAGCATGCCGGCCAGCGCGCCGGCGCCGCGCAGGACCCACCACCCCGCCAGGGGCAGGGCGAGCAGGTCCAGGGCGAGCCAGGCCGTGCGGGCGCGCAGCGCCACGCCGTAGGTGTGCGCGAGCAGCAGCAGGGCGAGAGGAGCGAGCAGCAGCGCCACCGCCTGCAGCGAGCCCAGCGGGTCGCGCGACGTGCCGCTGCCCGGAACGAAGAGCCCGACGCCGACGGCGCCGGTCGCCGCGGCCGGCGCCAGCACCAGGGCGGCGGCGCCATAGAGCACGATGGCCCCGGCCAGCAGCTTGCCGGCGGCCAGGGTACCGGCGCGCAGCGGCAGGGCGTAGAAGAAGGCGAGCCGCCCCTCGGCGAGGTCGCGACCGATGACGCCACTGCCGACGAACAGCGCCAGCAGCGCCACCAACAGCCCCCCCAGCGCCAGCGCCGCCGCTACCCGGGCATCGCCGGGCGGGTGGCGCTCGAGGCCGGGGAGCCAGGGGGCCGCGAGCACCAGGGCGGCGGCGGCGAGGGCCAGCCACAGGGCGCCGCGCCAGGCGCCGAGCTCACGGGCGGTGACGGCGAGCAGCCCGCGCATCACGGCGCCTCCTCCCCGACGACGGCGGTGAAGATCTCCTCCAGGCTCATCGCCACCGCTTCGGCGTCCGGCGGCACCGGCGTGCTGCCGAAGTCGTCGACCACGGCCTCGGCGCCCCAGGCCCGCCGCACCACCGGCCCCACCGCCCCGGCGGCCGCGCTCGCCGCCGAGCGCCCGCGCCAGCACAGCCGGCGGTAGCGGCCCTTGAGCCGCTCCAGCTCCTCGTCGAGCAGCAGCCGGCCGCGGTGCAGGATGCCGACCCGGTCGGCGATCCCCTCGACCGCCGCCAGGTCGTGACTGGTCAGCAGGACCGTGACGCCGGTGTCGGCGAGCGCCCCGATGACCTCCTGGAAGAGCGCCCGCCGCGCCAGCGGGTCGAGGCCCAGGGACGGATCGTCGAGGACCAGCATGCGGGGCCGGTGGCCGAGGGCGAGCGCTAGCTCGACCTGCCGCTTCTGGCCCCGCGACAGGCGGCGGAAGGGGAGATCGAGGGGGACACCGAGGCGGCGCAAGCGCTCCCCGACCCCGGCGCCGTCCCACCGCCCGTGCACCCCGCCACAGAGCCGCGACAGCCGGCGGGCGTCGAGCTCCGGCGGCGCCTGCGGCTCCTCGGCGACCACCCCCACCTCGCGCATCAGCGCCGCGCGATCGCGCCACGCGTCCCGCCCCAGCAGCTCCACCCGGCCCACCGCCGGCCGCTGCTGTCCCAGCAAGCAGCGCACCAGCGAGCTCTTGCCCGAACCGTTGCGGCCCAGCAGGGCGTACACCTCGCCCGGCGCGACGGCGAGCGCGACGCCCTCGAGGATGCGCCGGCGGCCGTAGGCCACTGCCACGCCCTGGAGGCGCAGCGCCGGCGCCGCCTCGCTCGCCATGTCCGGCACCGCGGCCGGCCCCTCCGCTCGTTTCACGTCCTGGATCACGCCACCTCTCCTTCCTTGCTGTCGCCGTCGCCGAAGGCCGCGAAGGCGTGGCGCAGGGCCGCCTCCGCCTCGTCCGCGCCCGCCCCGAGCGACAGGGCGCGCACGGCGAGCGCCCGGGCGGCCCCCTCCAGGAGCCGCCGCCGCTCGGCGGGCGCGAGGGCCGGCGGTGCGGCCGCCACGAACGTCCCCTCGCCGCGCCGTACCTCGAGGATGCCGGCCTCGGTGAGCCGCTGGTACGCCTTCGACACCGTCGCCGGGTTGACCGCCAGCTCGCGCGCCAGCTCCCGCACCGAAGGCACCGGTCCCCCGGCACCCAGGGCCCCGGTGACCACCAGGTTGCGCACCCCCTCCTCGATCTGGCGCCAGATGGGCGTCGCGTCGCTGGGGTCGATGTGCAGCATGGTGTGGAGCCGGTAGGGGCTGGTCGTCTCGCCCGCTCGCCTCGCGCGATCCCATCATCGCGGGTCGCGCGGCGGAAGCGCGTGGGCTCGCGGCCGCGGCGTCACTCCGCCCGCTGCGGCCAGGTCAGGAAGTAGCCGTCCATCCAGACTACGTCGCGGTCCTGCTCCTGGGGATCGAACCGGCCGACCGGATAGCGCGTCCCGGAGAACACGCCGTCGCGCCCCGGGCTGCGCACGCCGAGCGCGTAGCGGGGGGTGTCGAGCTGCTCGGTGCGGACGCAGAGCTCGAGGGGATGGCCCCGGCCGTCGGTGCGCGGCAGCTGCTTGCCCACCAACCGGCTGGCCTCGGCGTGCGCGATCGGCGGGCAGGCGCTCCAGTCGAAGCTCTCGGGGGACGCCGGGTCCTGCCAGCCTTCGGCGGCCTCCGCCACCTCGATCCCCTGCCCCTGGCGCCAGGAGTAGAGCGCGACTCCGGCCTCGCGCATCGCGGTCACGGTGTCGCGCTGAGGATCGGCGGCGGGGGCCTGGGCAGAAGCCGCTCCGATCGTTCCGCAGCTCAGCAGCAGGGCAACTAGGGTCGGGGTCGGTCTCATGGGTCCTCCTGTCGGTTGCTGGTGACGCGAACGGGGCAACGTCGCTCGCTGTACTAGTACAGTAATACACGGTCGCGAGCATGTCAACCCCCTTCGGATGCCGTTCTCCCTGCCGCCTCAGAGCGCGCGCGTCGGCTCGAGCGGGCTGACCACCAGCTCGCCGAGGTGCGAGCTCCCCGCCGGCTGGGAGCCGCCGGCCCAGGCGCGGGTCAGCAGCCGTGCCTCGACCTGGGTCCCCGGCGGCACCTCGGCGCCGGGGCCGACCACCACCCGCCGCAGCCGGCAGCCGGCGCCGATCCGCGCCCCGGGAAGCAGCAGGCAGCGTTCGAGGCGGCAGCCCGGCGCCACCACCACCTCGCCCTCGACGGCGACGCGCCGCAAGCGGGCGCCGGCGGCGACCCGCGACCCGCGACCCCGGTAGCCGGCGAGCGGGTGGGTCCAGCGCGCCCACTCGAGCGCTCCCTCGAGGTAGCGCTGGGGCGTCCCCAGGTCGTGCCACGCGCGCCGGGTGGTGACGGTGGTGAGGGTTTCTCCCGCCTCCAGCAGCGGCCGGTAGAGGTCGCGTACGAAGTCGGAGGCGCCGGCCGGCAGCCGCGCGAGCAGCTCGCTCGCCACTACGTGGGCACCGGCGAACACCCGCCGTCGCGTCACCCGCGGGTCCTCCTCGCCGGCACCGAAGCGCAGCAGGCGCCGGCGGCGGTCGATGCCGAGGCCACCGCCGTAGTTCC
This sequence comes from Thermoanaerobaculia bacterium, assembly GCA_035546355.1. Lineage (GTDB taxonomy): Bacteria > Acidobacteriota > Thermoanaerobaculia > Multivoradales > JAIOJS01 > DATKEH01. The sequence continues at coordinate 3,572 of DATKEH010000376.1, read as the reverse complement.
GCGGCTCGGCGCGGGTGGTGACCAGCAGGGTGGCCGCCGGCCGCAGGCGGCGGTGGCGGCGCAGCAGGCGGGCCAACGGCCAGCGGCAGAGGGTATCGCCGTTGACCACCAGGACCTCGCGGCAGTCGGCGAAGAACCCGCGTAGCGGCAGCAGGGCTCCCGCGGTGCCCAGCAGGGTCTCCTCCCGCGAGTAGGTCAACGGCATCCCCCGGTAGCTGCCGCCGAGGGCCGTCGGGATCTGTTCGCCGAGGTGATGCAGGTTGATCGCCGCCGCCTCGCAGCCGGCGGCGACCAGGCGGTCGAGCGTGTGGGCCAGGATCGGCCGGCCGAGCAGCGGCAGCAGCGGCTTGGGCGTGCGCTCGGTCAGCGGCTGCAGCCGGGTGCCGTGGCCGGCGGCGAGGACCAGGGCGCGGAAGGGCTCGACCCGGCGCGAGACGCTCCGCCCCCTACTCGAAGGTCATCTCCGGCGGCGCCTCGGGGTGCTCTCGCAGGTACTCCTCGTAGAGCTGCAGGTAGGTCCTCCGCTCGGCCTTCTCGGGCGCCAGCCCGCAGCGGCGGGCGAGCTTCTCGCAGCCGCTACCCTCGAGCTCGGCGAAGTCGCCGATCGGGGTATGGTCGAGCGCCACCACGACACCTCCCAGGCGCCACTCCTCACGCATCTTCTGGTAGCGGCGTGCCACCCGGTAGCCGAGGGCCTCGAGGAGCGAGCGCATCTGCTCGGCGTCCGCCACCCGCGTCTGCAGCTCGACCCGCACCTTGGCGTTGCCGGCGAAGCGCGGCGCGCCCTTGAAGGTGAGCTCCGCGCCCTGCCCGTCGATGCGCAGGCGCAGCACCCGCTCGTCGGCGAGCAGCTCGCCGTCGCGGTCGAAGATCCAGTTGTCCTCGAAGGCGGCGGCGGCCACCCGCTCGGCCTCCAGCTCGACCAGCCGCTCGCGCAGCGCCCCGAGCTCGATGCCGGCGAATTTGAGCTCCCGTTCCTGCGGCTTCTCGGGTCGGGCAACACTCATTCGGCCAGCTCTCCGACGCGGTCGAGGAAGCGCACGGTGCAGTGGATGCCACCGTAGAACTGCGCGAGGTCGATCTTCTCGTTCGGCGAGTGGAGGCGGTCGTCGGGCAGCCCGAAGCCCATCAGCAGCACCGGCACCCCGAGGACCTGGTCGAAGGTGTTGACGACGGGGATCGACCCCCCCTCGCGCACCCGCACCGGCGGCGCCCCCCAGACCTCCTGCAGGGAGGCCATCGCCGCCTCCACGTAGGGGCCCTCGGTGGCCAGCACCACTCCCTCGCCGCGGTGCAGCTCCACCACCTCGGCGGTGACCCCCGGCGGGGTGTGGCGCCGGACGTGATCGGCGAACAGCTTCGCCACCCGCTCCGGGCGCTGGTCGGGGACCAGGCGCATCGACACCTTGGCGGCCCCCCGGGCGGGGATCACGGTCTTGGCGCCGGGCCCGGAGTAGCCGCCCCAGATCCCGTGCACGTCGCAGGTGGGTCGCACCGCCACCCGCTCGAGCGGCGAGTACCCCTCCTCACCGGGCAGCGCGTCGACGCCGAGGTCCGCCTCGTAGGCCTCCTCGTCGAAGGGCAGCTGCGCCAGCTCGCGCCGCTCCTCGGGGTCGAGGGGGCGTACGTCGTCGTAGAAGCCGGCGATGGCGACGCGACCGGTGGCGGGGTCCTTGAGGCTCGCCAGGATCTCCGCCAGCGCGTTCAGCGGGTTGGCCACCGCGCCGCCGTAGGTCCCGGAGTGCAGGTCGCGTTCGGGCCCGCGCACCTCGAGCTCCATGTAGGCCATGCCGCGCAGCCCGATCACCATCGCCGGCTGCCCGGGGGCGTACATCGACGAGTCGGAGATCACCACGCAGTCGCAAGCCAGCCGCTCCCCACCATCCTCGCGGACGAAGCGCTCGATCGCCGCCCCCCCCGACTCCTCCTCTCCCTCCACCAGGAACTTGACGTTGGCGGGCAGCCGCCCGCGGCTGGCCAGCAGCGCCTCGACTGCCTTGACGTGGGCGTAGGACTGCCCCTTGTCGTCGGTGGCCCCGCGCGCCACCAGCCGCCCGTCCTCGAGGGTGGGGTCGAAGGGGTCGTGTCGCCACTCCTCCAGCGGGTCCGCCGGCTGCACGTCGTAGTGGCCGTAGAACAGCACCGTCGGCAGCTGCGGCGACTCGAAGCGCTCGGCGTAGACCAGCGGGTGCCCGGCGGTGGGGAGGATCTCGGCGCTCAGCCCGGCCTCCTCCATCCGGTCGCGCAGGAATGCGGCGCACCGCGCCACGTCGCCGGCATACTCCGGGTCGGTCGAGATGGAGGGGATCCGCAGGTAGTCCCGCAGCTCGTCCAGATAGCGCTGCCGGTCGCGCTCGATGGTCGCGAGGACGTCGCGGCTCTCGGTGGTCTCGATCACGGTCCCTCCTCTCCTGGCTGGGGTGGCGAAGCTCGGCCGGGCGACCTTCACCGATGCCCCCTCGCCGCCCGCGGCCGGCAAGTCTACCAGCCGAGCGCCCGCCCGGCGTCGCCCGGCAGGGTGGCGCGGCGTGTCAATCCCCGTCCGGGCTGGCCGTCTCCTCGTCGGTCGCCGGCGCGGCGGTCAGCAGCCGGTCGAGCTGGATGGCGTTGACCAGGAAGTGGGCGACGATGGGCGCCAGCAGAGTGCCCCGCCACAGCATCAGGCCGCCGAGCAGGGCACCGGCGAAGAGCGCCGCCGCCGTCCACAGCCACATGGCGCGGCCGCGCCCGGTGTGGAGCACGGCGAACAGCACGGTGGCCAGCGGATACCCCCACGACGGCTGCACCGCGCCGCGAAAGAACACCTCTTCGGCCACCCCCGACAGCAGCGCCAGCCCGATCGCCTCCTCGCGGCGCACGGCGCCGAGCAGGTCGCGCAGCCGCCCCTCGAGCTCGCTGGCGAGCGGCACGAGGCGCCGCACGACCTGCCACACCCCCAGGATCAGCAGCGCGGTCGCGGCGCCGAGCAGCAGATCGAGCCACCACCACGCCGGGTCGACGAACAGGCGCCAGGGCACCCCCTGCTCGCGCCAGCCGATCCACACCACCCCACACACCGCCAGCACCAGGTAGAGCGTCGCGGCGGTGCGAAACAGGTCGCCCTGGCGGGGAGGCTCCACGCCCTGCCGCGCGGCCTAGTCCTCGTCGAAGCTGCGGCCCGTCTCGGCCCAGTCGGCGAGGAAGCGGTCGAGCCCGAGGTCGGTCAGCGGGTGCTTGTAGAGCTGCGCCAGGGTCTTGAACGGCATGGTGGCGACGTCGGCGCCGAGCAGCGCCGCCTGCAGCACGTGCTCGGGGTGGCGGATGGACGCCGCCAGCACCTGGGTCTCGAAGCCGTAGTTGTGGTAGACGCTGACGATCTGTTCGACCAGCTCCATGCCCACCTGGCCGACGTCGTCGACCCGGCCGACGAAGGGGGAGATGTAGGCCGCCCCGGCCTTGGCCGCCAGCAGCGCCTGGTTGGCCGAGAAGCACAGGGTGACGTTGCAGTCGATCCCCTCCTCCTTGAGCCGGCCCACCGCCGCCAGCCCGGCGGGCAGCAGCGGCACCTTGACCACCACGTTGTCGGCGAGCCC
>DATKEH010000375.1:0-3466 GCA_035546355.1 Thermoanaerobaculia bacterium | reverse complement strand
GCCTTCACCGGCGGCCTCGTCGGCCCCCCCGGCCGGCGCTTCGACCACCAGGGCGACCTGGAGGGAACGCCGGCCTTGCTGACCGCCGGCGATCCCGACCCGCACGTCCCCTGGGAGCGCGTCGAGGAGACCGCCGCGGTGCTGCGGCGGATGGGGGCCGAGGTCGACCTGCGGCGCTACCCGGGCCGGCCGCACGCCATCCTCACCGACGAGCTGGACGAGGCGCGACGCGTGCTGGCGCGGGCGCTGGCGGACCCCTCCTGAGCCTCAGACGACCAGCTTGTACCCCGCGCCGTGAACGGTGACGACGTGGCGCGGGCGCTTGGGGTCGGCTTCGATCTTGCGGCGCAGGGTCGCCACGTGCTGGTCGACGGTACGCGAGTAGACGTCGGCGTCGTAGCCCCACACCTCGTCGAGCAGCCGTTGCCGCGACAGCACCTCGCCGCGATGCTCGACCAGGTGGCGCAGCAGGCGGAACTCGAGCGCCGACAGCTCCACCGGCTCGCCGCCGCGGGTCACCTCCATGCTGCGGAAATCGACCCGCACCTCGCCGAAGGTGAAGGTGCCGGTGGCGGTGTCGGGCTGGGCGCGCCGCAGCAGGGCCTCGATGCGCGCCATCAGCTCGGCGCTGGCGAAGGGCTTGACCAGGTAGTCGTCGGCGCCCAGCTTGAGGCCGAGGACGCGGTCGAGCACCTCGCCGCGGGCGGTGAGCATCAGCACCGGCGTCTCCACCCCCTCGCGGCGCAGGTCGCGACAGACGTCGAAGCCGCTGCGCCCCGGCAGCATGACGTCGAGCACCAGCAGGTCGAAGGGCTCGCGGCGGGCGCGCTCGAAGCCCTCGTCACCGTCCGCCGCGAGCTCCACCTCGTACCCTTCGCCGCGCAGGCGGTCGGCGAGGCCGAGCCGCAGCGCCGCCTCGTCCTCCACCACCAGGATGCGGCGGCTCACGGGGGAGCCCCCCGCACCGGCAGCACCAGGGCGAACGTCGTCCCCGCACCCGGGGCGGAGACCACCTCCACCCGCCCGCCGTGCGCCGCGGCGGTGCGGCGCACCAGGGCCAGCCCGAGGCCGGCGCCGGGGAGCTGCTCCCGCTGCGCCCGCTGGCCGCGGAAGAAGGGCTCGAACAGCCGCCCCCGCTCCTCGGCGGGGATGCCCGGGCCGCGGTCGGCGACCTCGAGGCGCACCGTCTCCGCCGACGGCGCGGCCGCGATCCGCACCCTGGCCCAGGGTGGATGGCCGCCGTGCTGCAGCGCGTTGCCCAGCAGGTTGTGGACCGCCCGCCGCAGCGCCGCGGCGTCTCCCTGGATCGGCGGCAGCGCCGGCGGCAGGTCGGTCTCGACGTCCGCCCCGGGCGCCGCCGCGGCCGCCTCCGCCACCGCCTCCCGCACCACCGCCGCCAGGTCCACGGCGCGGCGCTCCGGCGGCCGGCGGCCGGCCTCCTCGGCCGACAGCGCCAGGACCTGCTCGACCATCTCCGTCAGCCGCTGCCCCTGACGGCCGATCTGCTCGCCGTAGAGCCGCGCCTGGGCCGGCTCGCGCACCAGCCCGTCGGCGAGGTTGTCGGCCAGCGAGCGGATGGCGGCCAGCGGCGTACGCAGCTCGTGCGACACCGCGGCGGTGAACTCGAGCTGGCGGCGCGCCATCTGCTGCGCCCGCCGCGTCGTCAGCGCCAGCGCCACCGCCGCCAGGGCGAGCAGCAGCAGGATGCCGAAGGCGAGGGCGGCGTGCACGCGCCGGGTGTGGGCGATCGCCGCTTCCAGCGAGCCCGCCGCCGGCCGTACGCCGAGGACCCAGGCCGCCGGCGTGTCGGCGAAGGCCGCCAGCGCCGCGAAGCGGCGGGCCAGCCGCGCCACTCCCTGCCCCGCCTCGCCCCCGTCCCGCGGCAGGTAGCCGGCAGCGAAGGCGAGGCGCGCGAGCTCCTCGGGGGGCAACAGGTCGAACAGGGGTACCTGCCAGTCGAAGGGGCCGCCGGCGGTGGCGCCCGTGGCGTAGACGACCGACCCGCTCCCCCGCTCGGTCACTTCCACCGCCAGCCCTTCGCCCAGCACCGGCACCAGGTGGCGGCGCACCAGCGCCGGCAGCAGAGTCGCGGCCAGGTACTGCCGATCGAAGACCACGAGCAGGGCCGGCTCCGACCCGTGGCCCGCGGTGCCTAGCGGCACCTCGAGACCCGGCAGGTCGGCGCGCAAGCGGGAAGGCAGCGGCGGCCGCCGGTCTCGTCGCCGGGAGCTCGGCTGGCGGCCGCGGGGGCCCCTGGCTCCCGGTTCCCGGGAACCCACGTCGCGCCGCGGCGCCGACAGCTGCGGCGGCTCGCCGCCCCACGGCTGCCACCGCCCCTCTTCGAGCCGCAGCACGGCCCGGCCGTCACCCGGCACCCACAGCAGCGAGGACACCAGGTCGGGGTGGGGAGCCGTCGCCGCCCAGCGCGCCCACAGCGCCGACAGCTCGTCGCCGGTCACCGGCCCGAAGCGCGGCAGCGGCTGGAAGGCCAGCCAGGCGCGCGAGACCTCGCGGTCGTGCTCGCTGGCGAGCGCCGCGATCGCGGCCTCGGCGGCCGTCGAGAGCCGCTGCCGGTCCGCCGCGACGACCTGGCGTAGCCAGTGCACTTGCAGCGCGGCCAGGCCGGCCAGCAGCAGCACCAGCAGCCCGACCGCGAGCCCGGGCAGCCGGGAGCCGGTGGAGGAGATGGCCATCGCCCACAGTCTAAGTACTTCGCCGGCCCGGCGCAGCCCGTGCGGCGGGGCGGCCGCTCGTCGCTCAGCGCCGGGGGCCGCCGCCCTTGCGGGAGCGCTTCGCCGCCAGCTCCTCGGCGCTCAGCACGCCGTCGCCATCGCTGTCCAGCTGGGTGAAGCGCGCCGCGTGCCGCTGCGGATCGGCGTTGGGATGACGGCTTAGCGCCGCGTCCCACTCGCTGCGGCTGATGACGCCGTCGCCATCGGCATCGAGCTTCTCGAGGAAGGCTCCGTGCCGAGCGCCGTGGCCGTGGCGGCCGCGCGGGCCGCTGCGTTCGAAGGCCGGCAGCGCCGCCAGCTCCTCGCCGGTGAGGGTGCCGTCGCCGTCGGCATCGTAGCGCGCCATCAGCGCCGCGAGGTCGGCGGCGTCGACCGCGCCATCGCCGTCTACGTCGAGGGCGGGGAACATGCCTCCGCGACGGCCGCGCTCGCCGCGCGCGTCCTCCGGCAGGTCGGCGGAATCGAGCTTGCCGTCCCCGTTACGGTCGCGGCCGGCGAGCCAGGCCTCGAGCTCCTGGCTGGTGACGGCCCCATCGCCATCCGCATCGGCGCGTCGGGCGACGAAGGCGAAGGCGCCGGCCGTGCGGCGGGCGGCGAAGTCGGCAGCCGTCACCACGCCGTCGCCGTCGAAATCGAGCTTCTCGAACGGCACCCGGGCGTCGCCCAGCTCGTCGGGCGTCACCATGCCGTTCCCGTCCGCGTCGTGGCGCTGCGCGAAGTGGTCCCAGGACGGC
>DATKEH010000374.1:0-6057 GCA_035546355.1 Thermoanaerobaculia bacterium | reverse complement strand
CGCCAGACCGCCTCGGGATCGGCGGCGATCTCCTTGCAGGGCCAGGCGACCCCCGGCGAGTAGGCGAGCGACAGGTCGTGCTGGGTGGCGGTCGGCTTGGTGGGGACGACCTCGACCTTGCCGCGCCGGCCGCGGGCGTGGTACTCGAGAGCCTCCTGGCGGGCGATCGTGCTCATGCCTCCGAGTCTATGGCCCGGCGGCTGCGCGGCAGCCGCCCCCGGGGGTAGGCCGCGGCCCTGCCTCAGCCGAAGGAGGCCAGCGCCGTCTGCTCGTCCTCGTAGCTGTCGAACAGGGGGAGGATCAGCGACAGCTTGAGCGTCTGCCGCACCCGGTTGCCGAGCCGCATCAGCTTGAGCTGCGCGCCGAGCTGCTCCGCCACCTTCTTGCCGGCCACCAGCTCACCGATGCCGGAGCTGTCGATGAAGGACACCTGGGAGAGGTTCAGCAGGATCTTGCCGCGGCCCTCCGCCAGCAGGCCGTCGAGCGTGTCGCGCAGCAGCTCGTCGCCGACGCCGCGGACCAGCTTGCCCTCGAGGTCGACGATCACCACGTCGGTCACTTCCCGCAGCTGCACCTTCATGTCGGCGGATTGTATACGCAAGCCAGGGTCGCAGAGGGGGAGCGGTGGTGCCGCGGCGGCCGCGTCGTCGCCCGCCGTTCTCGGATCGGTGGAACGTGGCTTGCAAGCAGCTGAAGGGCCGGTCGCCCCCGACCGTGCCCACGCGACAGAGGGGATCGTCATCGACGCCTTCGCCGCCGGCAACGCGCATGCGCTGGCGATGCTGGCCACCGCCGCAGCGGCTCTCGGGCTGGGAGCCTGGGTGGCTCAGCGCGAGCGCGGCAGCCACCTCGGGCTGCTGTTCCTGGGGCTCGCCCTCAGCATCGCGGGCTGGGTCGGGGCGCACGGGCTGACCCTCGGCGCCGGCGAGCCCGAGGCGGCTCTGCGCTGGGCGCGGGCCGCCCTGGCCGCCGCCTGTCTGCTCCCCGCCCTGCTGCTGCACCTCACCGCCCTGTTCCTGCAACGGGGGTCGCTGCGGCACCTGTGGGTTCCCTTCGCCTGGGTGGTGGCGGCGGTCCTCGCCGTCGCGACCCAGGGCGGCGGCGGCGTGCTGCGGGGAGTGGCGCGTCACTCCTGGGGGTTCTACGGCCAGTTGGGCCCATGGGGCGGCGCGGTCCTGCTCTGGGTCACCCTGGGAGTGGGGAGCTGCTTCTGGATGCTGTGGACCGAGCACGCGAGCACCACCCTGGCGGCAGAGAGGGAGCGCCTGGCGGCGCTGCTCAGCGCGCTGGCGCTGGGTAGCCTCGCCTGCATCGACTTCCTGCCCGCCTTCGGCTACGACGTCTACCCGGCGGGCTACCTCGCCGCCGCCGGCGGCCTCGCCATGGTCGGCCATCGCGCCCTGCGCCTCCGGCTCGCCGCGGCGACCCCGCCCTTCGCCGCCGCCGAGGTGCTGGAGACGATCCAGGACGCGGTGCTGGTGGTGGACTTCGAGGACCGCGTGCGGCTGGCCAACCCGGCGGCGAGCCGGCTGCTGGGGATGGCCCGGCGCGAGCTGCTCGGGACGCCCATCGGCGACCTCATCGAGACGCCGCAGAACGTCGGCTCGGCTTCCGATACCCTGCTGCACGGCGGCAGCTTCCGCGACCGGGCGATGATGCTGCGCGCCAAGCAGGGGGCGCGGATCGAGGCCGAGGTCAACGCCACCCTGCTGCGCGGGGCCGGCGGTGCGCCGGCCGGCATCGTCTACGTGATCGCCAGCGTCCAGGATCGTCGGCGAGCGGCCGAGATCGAGTACCAGGCCTACCACGATGCGCTCACCGGGCTGCCCAACCGTACGCTGTTCCTCAAGCGCCTCGAGGAAGCCATCGCCCGGCCGCGGCGGCGGGTGGTGGCGCTGCTGTTCCTCGACCTCGACGGCTTCAAGCTGATCAACGACTCCCTGGGGCACAGCGTCGGCGACCGCCTGCTGCAGACGGTGGCGCGGCGGCTGCGGCACAGCCTGCGCGACGAGGACGTGGTGGCGCGCCTCGGCGGTGACGAATTCACCATCCTGCTCGAGCTCGGCCGCGAGAGTGACGGGTTGGCGGTGGGACGGAAGGTGCTCGCCGCCATCGCCGAGCCGGTGCTGCTGGAGGGGCAGGAGCTCTACGTCACCGCCAGCATCGGCGTGGCGCTCTTTCCCGGACATGGCGCCGATGCCGAGACGCTGCTCAAGAATGCCGACACCGCCATGTACGCCGCCAAGGAGGGCGGCAAGAACGACGTGCAGGCCTACCAACAGGCGGCGGGGCGGCGAGTGAGGGTGCGGGTGGAAATGGAGCGGGACCTGCGACGGGCGCTGGCGCGGGACGAGCTGAGGCTGGAGTACCAGCCGGTGGTCGACCTGGTGGCAGGAGGCGTCACGGGAGTGGAGGCGCTGCTGCGCTGGCAGCGCGGTGGGCGGCAGCTGCCGCCGGAGGAGTTCATCCCGGTGGCAGAGGACTCACGCCTCATCCTGCCGATCGGCGAGTGGGTGCTCGCCTCCGCCTGCCGAGCCGCCGCCGGCTGGCAGCGGCCGGCGGCCGAGGTCTCGGTGGCGGTGAATCTCTCGGCGGTACAGCTGGCGACCGGCGACATCGTGCGTACGGTGGCTGCGGCCCTGGCGCAGAGCGGCCTGCCGCCGCACCTCCTGGAGCTCGAGATCACCGAGAGCGCCGCGATGACCGACCTCGAGCGGACCCTGGGCCTGTTCCACGAGCTGCGCCGGCTCGGCGTGCGCCTGGCCATCGACGACTTCGGCACCGGCTACTCCTCCCTGAGCTACCTCCAGCGTTACCCCGTGGACCGGGTGAAGATCGATCGCAGCTTCGTCCACGGTCTCGGCAGCAGCCGCGCCGACGCCATCGTCGTCGCCACCCTGGCCATGGCGCGCGCCCTCGGCCTCCAGGTGACGGCCGAGGGGGTCGAGACGGGGGCGCAACTGGAGGTGCTGCGGCGGGAAGGGTGCCACGCCGCCCAGGGGCGCTGGTTCTGCGCCCCGCTGTCGGCGGAGGCGGTGATGGGGTTCCTCGTCGCGGCGTCGGGCCTCGGAGGCGGCGAGGAGGAAGAGCCGGGGGAGGGCCGCCCGGCGGTCCACTGAACCCCTGTTGGGCGCCGGGGTCGCGCGTACGGGGCGGCTTGCGATAAGATAGGGCTCGCTCGAGATCGTTCCATACCACCAACAGGGGGGAGTGTCATGGCAGACAGGAAGAAGTCGCAGGGTCAGTCGGCCTTCATGAAGCCGGTACAGCCGGACGCCCAGCTGGCCGCCGTGGTCGGCAGCCAGCCGCAGCCGCGGACCGAGATCACCAAGAAGATGTGGGACTACATCAAGAAGAACAACCTGCAGGACAGCAAGAACCGGCGCATGATCAACGCCGACGCCAAGCTGCGGCCGATCTTCGGGGGCAAGAGCCAGGTCAGCATGTTCGAGATGACCAAGCTGGTGAACCAGCACGTCAAGGCGGGCTGAGACAGCCGCCTGCCGGCGCGGCCCCCGGGCCCCGCTGGACGCACGAGAGCCGGAGGGGTCCTCCGGCTCTCGTCGTCTTGCCGTCGCCCTCGCCGGGTATCAGCCGGTGACGGGATCGGCGGCGGTCACTGGATGGTGAAGTTCACCGTCAGGTTGTAGAGGACCTCGACCGGCTGCCCCTGACGGGTCCCCGGCTTGAACCTCCAGGTCTTGACGGTGTCGGCAGCCATCTTGTCGAGGCCCATGGGAAGCCCTTTGACCACCTTCACGCTCTTGACCCGACCCTGCTTGTCGATCACGGCCTCGACCACGACCACGCCCTGGACCCGGGCCTTTCGCGCCGCCTCGGGGTAGGGAGGGTTCGGCGCGTGCACCTTCACCGGCGCCTTGACGTCACCGCCCACGCGGATCGGACCCTCGGGCTCCGGCGGTGGCGGCGGAGGTGGCGGTTCGGGGATTTCGACCGTGTCGACGTCCGGCGCCTCCATCATGGGAACCGGCTCGATCTCGCGCACCGGCTGCGGCTCGGCGATCTCCCGCGGCTCGGGTATCGGGATCGGCTTGAGCGGCTCGCGGACCGGCTCCGGCTCGTCTGGAGTCGGGTCGGGGATCGGCACCTTCTTCGTCTCGGGTTTCGGCGCCGGCTCCGGCTCGGCCTTCTTCGGCGGTGGCGGCGGCTCCTCCTTCTCGGGTGGTGGCGGTGGCTTGAAGCGTACCTCCTGGACCACGTAGGGTTTGCGCTCCTCCTGGATCGGCGGCGGCTTGTCCTCGAGGACCGGCAGGTTCGCCGCCAGCAGGGCGCCGTGCAGCAGGGCTGCCAACACCAGAGCCGTCTTCAGGGTCTTGTTGTCACTCTCGTATTCCTTGGCGAACGTCTCGCTCCACATCTCGGCGCTGCTGCCGCTCGGCTCGCGCTCGTCCGCCCGCACCCTCGATTCGGCAGGCGCCGCGTCGGGTTTCGTTCGTCGTTGCATCGTCGCTCTCCAGTCCGGTCGCTGCACCGGGGGCCAAATTGAGGTATTTCAAGGGGTTGTGGCTTCCCGGCGACCCCCGTTTCGGGGGTGGACAGTCCATGTACGAGCAAGTTCCCTGCCAGCCAGCGGGGAGGCTCAGGGGGTGGCCGCGGAGGCCAAGGGCAGGGCAGGCTCCGCTGGCTGCCGCCGCTTGATGGCATCCCGCGCGAGGCGGAAGGCCGCCCGCAGCTCGACGCTGGTCGGGTCGAGCCGCGGGGCGGTGCCGACCCCGGGCGGCGCGGCCGGGGCATCCTCGGCAGGCGGTTCCGGGATCGGTTCGTGGGCCACCAGCTCGAGCCGGCCGGCGAGGCGTTCGCCAGAGCTCTCGTCGATCGTCAGTCGTCCCGACACCCTGTCGGTGAAGTCGCGCAGGGTGCCCACCCGGTCGCTCTGGGCGGTGGCGTAGGCGACGAGGCCGCCTCCCGCCCCCGGCGAGCGCAGAGCAAAGCTGCTGCCCGCCTCGGGACTCGCGGGCAACCCCTCGACGACGACCGCCAGGGTGGGCACCGTGGTCGACGGCTCGCGAACCAGGATCTCGAGCCGTAGCCGCGATGCGGTAGTGGCGCCGTCCATCGCCTCCAGGAACCCCCTCGCCTCGGCCTTCGGAACTTCGATCTCGACCGCGCCTGTGCTGACCAGCCAGGCCCCCGAGGTCTCCCGCTGCCAGCCGCCTTCGGGCGGCGCCGCGGTTCGGGTGGCGGGGGTGGGCGCCGCCAGGGGCTCGCGCCCGGCGGACGTGTCGGGCCTCTGACACGCTGGCGCCGCCAGCAGGGCGCCGAGCAGGGCCGACAGCGTTGCGGCCAGGTGGAGCGGGCGGCGTCGCGGCGGGGCCATCGGCCCGCCAGGGCATCACGAAGCGTGCCAGGTGGGGGGCGTCGCCGATCCCCGGCGGACGCGACTCAGCGACCGAATCGCCGTTGGCGCTGGTCGTGCGAGCGCAGCGCCCGCAGGAAGTCGATCTTGCGGAACGCCGGCCAGTAGGTGTCGCAGAAGAAGAGCTCGGAATAGGCACTCTGCCAGAGCAGGAACCCGGAGAGGCGGATCTCGCCGCTGGTCCGCAGGATGAGGTCGGGCTCGGGCTGGCCCGAGGTGTAGAGGTGCGGCTCGATCGCCCGCTCGTCGCACTGCTCCAGGGCCTCGTCCAGCGACCGACCCGCCGCCGCCTGCTGCCGCAGGTAGCGGCGGAAAGCGTCGACGATCTCCTCGCGACCACCGTAGGCCATGGCGATGTTGAGGAAGAAGCGGTCGTACGCGGCGGTCGCCTCTTCGACGGCGGAGATCGCCTCCTGCAGGCTGTCCGGCAGCAACTCGAGCCGCCCGACGTAGCGGACGCGGACCTCCTTGGCGTGCACGTCGGAATGATGGACCATCTCGCGTGTCTTGTCCTCGAAGAGCCCGAGCAACGCCGCGACCTCCGACGTGTCGCGATGGAAGTTGTCGAGCGAGAAGCTCCACACGGTGACGACGGGTATCTCGGCCTCGTAGCACCAGTTGAGGACCTGCCAGAGCTTCTCGGCGCCGCGGTAGTGACCGAAGCTGACGGGCGAGTTGCC
>DATKEH010000373.1:0-2326 GCA_035546355.1 Thermoanaerobaculia bacterium | reverse complement strand
GCCGCCGTGCCCGCCGCCGGCCAGGGGCCCGCGGCGGAGTGGCGCACCCTGGAGACGGCGCGCTACCGCGTCCACTACCCGGCGCCGGCGGCGGAGTGGGCGGCGCACGTCGCCGCGCGGCTCGAGGCGATCCGCGACCGCGTCGGCGAGCTGGTGGAGTACGAGGGGGAGGAGGTGGTCGACGTGCTGCTGCAGGACCCGGTGGCGCAGGCCAACGGCTCGGCCTGGCCCTTCGCCGGCTTCCCGCGCATGGTGCTGTGGGCGACGCCGCCGGAGGCGGGCTCGACGCTGGGCGAGTTCGCGGACTGGAGCGAGATCCTGGTCGGCCACGAGCAGGTCCACCTCTCCCACCTGCTGCGCCCGTCGCGCAACCCGTGGCGGCGCGCGCTGTCCCGGATGCTGCCGGTCCACCCCATCGCCCTCGCCGCGCCGCGCTGGGCCACCGAGGGCTACGCCACCCTGCTGGAGGGGCGCCTCACCGGCAGCGGCCGGCCGCACGGCCACCTGCGCGCGGCGGTGCTGCGCCGCTGGGCGGTGGAGGGGAGGCTGCCCTCGTACGGTGCGCTGTCGGGCAGCGGCGACAGCTACCTCGGGCGCACCATGCCCTATCTGGCGGGCTCGGCGTTCCTCGAGTGGCTCGAGCAGCGGGAGGGCCGAGAGGCGCTGCCGGCGCTGTGGCGGCGGCTCACCGCCCGCCGCACGCGTGGCTTCGACGAGGCGTTTCGCGGCGTCTTCGGCGACTCCCCCGCCGACCTCTACCGGCGCTTCACCGCCGAGCTGACCCACGCCGCCCTGGAGATCGAGGGGCGCCTCGGGGACGACCTGCGCACCGGCGAACCGTGGCTCGACCTGCAGTGGGGCACCGGCCAACCCGAGGTCTCGCGCGACGGCGAGCACCTGGTGCTGGTGCTGCGGGACAGGGAGCGGCCGCCGCGACTGGCGGTCTTCGCGCTGGCCGAGGACACCGAGGCGGCGGCGCGGCGCGAGGAGGCGGAGCGCCGGCTGTTGGCTCGCGACCCCGAGGACGTCCCCGCCGTGCGCCGCGGCCCGCCGCCGCGCGCGCCGCTGCACACCCTGGAGCTGGCCGACAGCACCGTCGCACCGACGCCGCGCTGGCTCGCCGACGGCTCGCTGCTGTTGTCGCGTACCCTGCCCGACCCGGCCGGCGTGTTGCACGCCGACCTCTTCCGCTGGTGGCCGGCGAGCGGGCGCGTCGACCGCCTCACCCACGGCGCGGACCTGCGCGCCGCCGACCCCGCAGCCGACGGCGCCTGGGCGGTGGCGGTGCAGAGCCGCTGGGGCCTGACCCGCCTGGTCCGGGTCTCCCTCGCCGACGGCGAGGTGACACCGCTGACCGCGGCCACGGTGGCGGTGATCCACGACGCGCCGCGCCTCGCCCCCGACGGCGGCCGTGTCGCCTTCCTGCGCCACCGCCAGGGGGCGTGGCAGGCGGTGGTGCGCGACCTGGCGAGCGGCGAGGAGAGGGTGCTGCCGACTCCGCTGGGTGCGACCCTGGCCCACCCCGCCTGGGACCCCGCGGCAGAGCGCCTGTTCCTGGTGGTCGGCGAGGGCGGGCTGCTCGACATCCACGTCCTATCGGTCGACGGCGGCGAGCGCCTGCCGCTCACCCGCTCCCTCGGCGCCGCCCTGCACCCGGCGCCGACGCCCGACGGTACGGCGCTCTTCTTCCTCGCCCTCGACGCCGACGGCCTCGACGTGCATCGCCTGGCGCTGCCGGCGCCGCCGCTGCCGCCGTTGCCGCCGCTCGGCCGCGAGCTGGTGCCGGCGGTGCCGCCGCCGCCCGAGCCGCCACCGCCGCTCCTCCTGGCGCCGGTGCCACCCTCGCGCCCCTACGGGATCGGCCGCGGCGAGTGGGGGCTGCTCGACGGCGGCGGCACCGGCCCGGCCGGCGCCTGGGCGGAGCTGGGGGTGCGCGGCGGCGACGTGATCGGCCGCTGGAACCTGCTGGCGCTGGCCGGCGGCGGCGACGGGTCGCTCACCGGCGGCGCGGTGGCCCTGGGCTGGCGCGGCTGGCCGGTGACGCTGTCGCTGCACGCCTTCACCGCCGACGAGGAGCCCTCGGCGCAGCCCGACGCGGTGCCCGGGCTGGCCACCGCCCTGGATCAGGACCACCACGGGATCTCTCTCGGCGCCGACGGGTGGCGGCACAGCGCCTGGGGTGGGTGGGGCGCCGGCGCCGCCGCCTGGTGGGAGCGGACCGAGCCCGCACGGCAGGAGCGGCTCACCCGCCGCGCCGTCGCGCTGTCGGCGATGGTGGCCGCCGACGGCGGGCGCGGGCGGTGGTCGTGGGCCGGCTCGCTCGCCG
>DATKEH010000372.1:0-8040 GCA_035546355.1 Thermoanaerobaculia bacterium | reverse complement strand
GCCCCTCGACGCGGTCCTGCCGCTGCTGGCCGCGGTCGCCGACTCCCCCTCGCACCACCTGGTGGCGGCGGTGGTGGAGATCCTGGCCAAGCTCGACCCGCACCTGGTCCCGGCCGGCCGGCGCGCCGCCTACGAGGCCTTCGTCCGCCAGCTGTTCGGGGAGCGGGCGCGGGCGCTGGGGTTGCTGCCGCGGCCGGGGGAGAGCGACGAGGAGCGCTTCCTGCGCAAGGAGGTAGTGGTGCTGGTCGCCGACCACGGCGGCGACGAGCGGCTGCGCGCCGAGGGCCGGCGGCTCGCCGAGCGCTGGCTCGAGGACCGCGAGGCGGTGCCGCCGGAGGCCGCCGACCTCGCCCTCGTCGCCGCCGCGCTGTCGGGCGACGCGGCGCTCTACGACCGCTATCTGGCCGCCCTGCGCGCCGAGCCGGACCGCCGCCACCGCACGCGGTTGCTGTCGGGGCTCTTCTCCTTCCGCGAGCCGGCGCTGGTACGCCGCAGCTGGGGGCTGCTGCTCGACCCCGAGATCGACCCCCGGGAGGTGGTGCGCGCCCTGCGCGACAGCGCCCGCGGGCCCGACAGCCCGCCGGCGGGGCTGGAGCTGCTCGAGGGGCACGTCGAGCGGCTCGCCGCCCGCCTGCCGGAGCAGTGGGCGATGGACCTGCCGCGCCTGATCGGCGAGCTGTGCGGGCGCGAGCACCTGCCGCGTCTCGAGGCCCTGCGGCCGCGTCTGGCGCCGATCCGCGGCGCCGGCGACGAGCTCGACGCGGCCCTCGAGCAGCTCCGCCTCTGCCTCGCCCGCCGCGCGGCGCAGCTGCCGGCGGCCGAGTGCTTCTTCGGGTTGGTCACGACGCTCGGGATCTCCTCGACCCGCACGTCCTCGCGCGGCAGGGCGATCTCGAGGCGCAGGTCGAGCGGGCCGGCGAGGTCGACGACGCCGGCGCCGCCGACGAGATCGGTGCCCGCCAACAGCCGCTCGATGGCGGCGAGCAGCGGCAGCGCGCCGAGCGGCGGCGGCAGGCTAGCACGCCCGGCCGACTCCGACTTCGAGGCGGATCGCGCGGTGTTGTAAGATGCGAGCCGCGCTCCGACGAGCCACGAAAGGGGGTGATTTCTTGAAGGTCAAGACCCATGTGAAGGCCGGTCTCCGTGCCCAGGGCATGGATTACTGATCCCGGGCACCGCGACCCTGACGACTAGCGCCTCTCCAGGCTTCGCGCCGAAGCCCAGGGCGTGGTTTGCCCATCGAGATCCGAGGCCCGGCCGCGGGAGCTGACGCCCTGTCTGGTTCGTTCGCGAAGACGCTCTCCGCCCTCGAAAGCGAGCGGCGCGGGCGGTGGATACCCGTCGTCGCGACCCTGGCCGCCGTCTTTCTCGCCTGGGGGATCTGGGCGCTCGTCTCCGGCGTGGACCTGCTGGTGGTCAGCGAAGAGGCGCGCATCGAGAGCCGCGACCGCGCCGTCCGGCTCGACGCGCCCGTTTCGGGGTGGGTCACCGAGCTGCTGGTGCGGGTCGGCGAGGAGGTCGCCGCCGGCGACCCGCTGGTGGTCCTCGAGCACGAGATCGAGCGCCTCTCGCAACGGGAGGAGGCGACGCGGATCGAGCCGCTACGCGGCCAGGAGGAGAGCCTCGACCGCCAGCTCGCGGCGACCGGGGCGCGGCGGTCCGCCGCCCTGCGGGCGTCCGAGGCCAGCCTGGCCGCGCTCGACGCTCGTATCGCCCAGGCCAGGTCGCAGCTCGACCAGGCGCGCGCCGAGACCCGGAGGGCGCGGCGGCTCCTCGCAGAGGGCGTCGCGAGCCCCGTCGACCTGGAGCTGACCGTGGTCCGCCTCGAAGTGGCGGAGGCCGGCGTCACGGCCCTGGAACGGGAGCGCGTCCGGGAGGAGTGGGAGGCGCGTTCCGAGCAGCAGGCCCTCGCCGCCGAGATCGCCGATCTGGAAGTCCGGCTGGAGAGCATCCGGGGCTCCAGGCAGGCCGGGGAGGTCGCCGTCGAGCGGCTGCGGCACGAGGTGTCCCGGCGGGTGCTCCGCAGCCCCGTCGCGGGCAGGGTGGGATCGCTCGCCCTCCCGTCCCCCGGCGTGCGCCTGGAGGAGGGCGATCGGGTCGCCACCCTGGTTCCGACGGGAGGCCTGAGGATCGAGGCGTCGTTCTCCGCCGCCGAGGCGGTGGGCCGCGTCGCTCCCGGCCAACCGGCCCGGATGCTGGTCGACGGCCTGCCCTGGATCCACTTCGGCACCGTGCCCGCTCGCGTGGAGCGGGTCGCCAGCGACCCCTCGGACGGCGGCGGCCGGGTGGCGGTCGAGCTCGCGCTGGAACCCGGGCCGGGACAGGCCGGCCGGCTCTCGCACGGCATGACGGGCGAGGTACGGGTCGTCGTCGAGCGGGCCCGCCCCGCCACCCTGCTCCTGCGGGCGGTAGGAAAGCGGCTCGACGATGGATCCTGAGCGCCTGGCCGGCGCCCGGCGGCGGCGCCTGGTGCCCGAGGTGATCCAGAGCTCGGCGATGGACTGCGGCCCCGCCTGCCTCCACGCCCTGCTGCTCGGCCACGGCCTGAGGGCGAGCTACGGTCGCCTGCGCGAGGTCTGTCGCACCGACGTCGACGGGACCTCGATCGACACCCTCGAGCTGGTGGCCGGCCAGCTCGGCCTGGCCGCCGAGCAGGTCGTGATTCCGGTCGACCACCTGCTGGTCGCCTCGGCCGGCGCCCTGCCGGCGCTGGTGGTGACGGTCGGCGCCGACGGGCTCACCCACTTCGTGGTCGCCTGGCGGCTCCACCGGGGAGGGGTCGTCCAGGTGATGGACCCGGTCGCGGGCCGGCGCTGGCCGCGGGCGGACCGCTTCCTGTCCGAGGTCTACGTCCACCAGCTGCCGGTTCCCTGGCAGGCGTTTCGCGAGTGGGCCGGGACGAGCGAGCTGCGGCGGCCGCTCGGGCAGCGGATGGAGGGCCTCGGCGTCGGCGCCGAGGCGCGCTCGCGGCTCGGCGACGCGGCTCTCGAGGACCCCGGCTGGCGGGGTCCGGCCAGCCTCGACGCTGCCGTACGGACGGTCGCCGCGCTCGTCGACGCCGGAGCGGTTCGCCGCGGCGGCGAGGCGTCGCGCCTCCTCGACAGGCTCTTCCGGGAGGCTCGGGAGGACCCCGACGTGCTGCCTCCCGAGCACTGGACCGTCCGGCCGAGCGAGGGGGACCCCGAGCAGCTGCTGCTGCGAGGGGCAGTGCTGGTGCGCGTACGGGGGGCCGCGACGCCGGCTCCGCCGCCGCGCGACGGCGCCGATGCGGCGGCCGGCCTCGGCGCGGCATCGGTGGCCGCCGTCATCGCGCCCGAGCCCGGCCCCGGCCGGCAGCTGTTGGAGCTCTGGGGCCGAGAGGGGAAGGGCCGCCTGGCGACGTGGCTCGCCGGAGCGGGGCTCGCGGCGCTGGTGGTGACGGTCGAAGCCCTGCTCTTCCGCGGCCTGCTCGACGCCGGGCTGCTCCTCGGCACGGGCCTGCAACGGGCGGCCGGCTGGATGGCGCTGGTCGTCTTCGTGCTCGCCGCGCTGGGGCTCACCCTCTCCCTGGAGAGCGAGTCCCGGGGCTTCGGGCGCCGCATCGAAGGGGGCTTGCGCCGGCGCTTCCTCGACAAGCTCCCCAGGATCGAGGACCGCTACTTCCGCAGCCGCCCGGTCTCGGACATGGCCGAGCGCGGCCACACCCTCCACCGCCTGCGCGCCACCCCGGACGGGGCCCGCCGCTTCGTGCAGGGCCTCGGCGAGGTAGCGCTCACCACCGCCGGCATGGCCTGGCTCCATCCGCCCCTCGGGTGGGCCGCGGTGGCGGCGTCGACCCTGTCGATCGCGGTACCCCTCCTCGCCCAACCCGCCCTGTCGGAGCTCGACCTGAAGGTGCGCAGCCACCTCGGCAGCCTGGCACGCGTCTACCAGGAGGCCATGGTGGGCCTGGTGGCGGTGCGCAGCCACGGCGCGGAACGGGTCCTGCGCCGCGAGCACGAGCGCCTCCTCGGGGAGTGGATGCGGGCGAGCGTGGACTTCCTGCGCTGGCACGTGCGGATCGAGGGGGTGCAGATCGTCGCCACCCTCGCGGCGGTGGCCTGGATCCTGGTCGACGCCCTGGCGGCGGGAGCGGCGCCGGGCGCGGTACTGCTGCTCGCCTACTGGGGGCTCCACCTGCCCTTCCGCGGCCGCCAGGTGGTCTACCGGGCGCAGCAGCTCGCACGCGAGCGCAACGTGGCCCTGCGGGCGGTCGAGCCGCTCGGCGCCCCCGAGCGCGACACTCCGGGCCCCGCGGGCGAAGAACCACCGCCGGACCCCTCCGCGACCCGCGGCATGGGGCTCGCGCTGCGCGGCGTCACCGTCGAGCTCGGCGGGCGCGCCGTCCTCGCCGACGTCGACCTCGAGGTGGCGCCCGGGGAGCACCTGGCGGTGGTCGGGCCGTCCGGGGCGGGCAAGACCACCCTCCTCGGCCTGCTCCTGGGATGGCATCCGCCCTCCCGCGGGGAGGTCGAGATCGACGGGCGGCCGCTCGAGAGCGTGCGCCTCGACTCCCTGCGCTCGGCGATCGCCTGGGTGGATCCGGCCGTGCGTCTGTGGAATCGCAGCCTGCTGCGCAACCTGACCTACGGCAACCCGAGCGGGCCGGTCGAGACCCTGCCGCGGGTACTCGACGCGGCGGCGCTGCGCGACGTCCTCGAGCGGCTGCCCACGGGCCTGCAGACGTCGCTGGGCGAGGGCGGCGGGTTGCTGTCCGGCGGTGAAGGCCAGCGGGTGCGGCTGGGGCGCGCCCTGTCGCGCTCGGGCGTCCGCCTGGCGCTGCTCGACGAGCCGTTTCGCGGCCTGGGCCGAGACCAGCGGCGCCAGCTCCTGGCGCGGGCGCGGCGCTGGTGGCGCGGGGCGACGCTGATCTGCGTCACCCACGACGTGGCCGACGCGGCCGGCTTCGACAGGGTGGTCGTCGTCTCGGACGGGCGCATCGTCGAAGACGGGGACCCCGCCGCCCTCGCCACCGCCGCGGGATCTCCCTATGCCGCCCTGGCCGAGGCCGATCGCGAGGTGCGGGAGCGGGTGTGGTCGCGGGCGCGCTGGCGCAGCTGGTGGGTGGAGGGGGGAACGCTGGCCGAGGCGCCGCCGGGGGAGGGGCCGTGAGACGCCAGCTCGAGGGCCTCTTCTGGCCGCGCCAGCGGGCCGGGGAGGCGCTCGTCGCGCTGGCCCCGAGTGGCGGCGGCGCACGCGCGGGTGGCGACGAGCCGACGCCACCGCCTCCCCCCGCCGAGGGCCCCGCCGGCGGGCTCGCGACCTACCTGGAAAGCGTCGCCGACCACCGCGGCCTCGAGACCGAGCCGTGGACGCTCGCCTACGACGACGGACCTGCGGCGGTGGCCCGGCGCGCGCCATGCCTGCTCGCACCTCGGGGCGGCGAGGAGGAGGGCCTGCTCGCCGTACGGCAGGTGCGAGGTGCGCGGGCGTGGCTCGTCGCGCCCGGGGGCGGCACGGCGGAGGTGGCGGCGGATGCCCTGCTCCGAGCCCTTCGCTGGCGACTCGACCGCGAGCCCATGGCGCGGGTCGAGCGCACCCTCGAAGCCTCCGAGGTCGACCCCGCGCGCCGCCCGGCCGCCCGCGAGCGGCTCCTCGCCGCTCGGCTGGGGGGTCGGCCGGTGGCCCGTGGATGGCAATTGCGGATGCCGCCCGGCGCGAGCTTCCTGGCACAGGCCAGGGACGCCGGCCTCGCCGGGTTGCTGGGGCGGTTCCTCGCCGCCTACGCCGTCAAGATGGTGCTCTGGCTCTCCGGGTGGTGGGTGCTGTGGCAGGCGGTCCGCCACGGCGCACCGGGCGCGGCGTGGATGGCGGCGCTGGTGCTCGCCATCTTCACGGTCATTCCCTTTCGCCTGCTCGAGCCGTGGTACGGCGGCCTGTTCGGGGTGCGCCTCGGCTGGCTGCTCAAGCGGCGCCTGCTCGCCGGGGCGCTACGGCTCGACCCCGACGAGATCCGGCACCGCGGCTCGGGTCGGCTCCTGGGCACGGCGCTGGAGTCCGAGGCCGCCGAGACCCTGGCCCTCGACGGCGGCATCCTGGTCCTCTCCCACGCCGTCGACCTGGCGCTCGCCGCACCGCTGCTGTGGTGGGGGGCCGGCGGCGCGCTGCACCTCTGGGCCCTCCTGCTGTGGGTGGCTGCCACGGCCTTGCTGGCGGCGCTCTACTACCGGGCCCGGCGGCAATGGACCTGCGGGCGAATCGCCCTCACCGACGACCTCGTCGAGAAGATGGCCGGCCACCGCACGCGGCTCGTCCAGCAGGCGGCGGCGCGCCGGCACGAAGGCGAGGACTCCCGCCTGGCGAGCTACCTGGCGCTGGCCCGCCGCCCCGACCGCCTCGCTGCCCTGCTCGCCGCCCTTCCCGGCTACGGCTGGCTGCTGGCGAGCCTCGCCGCGTTGGCCCCGGCCCTGGTCGGGCGGGGTGCCGCCGATGCCCGGGTCGCTCTCGGCGTCGGCGGCATGTTGCTCGCGTTCAAGGCCTTCTCCATGATGGGTCCCGCCCTGGTCTCGCTCGGCGACGCCGCGATCGCGGCCGGACAGGTGAGCTTCCTCTGGCGCGCCGCGAGCCGCCCCCGGGAGCCGGGCGATCCCGCGGTCGCCATCGGGGCGCCCAGCGCCGAACGGCCGCCCGGCGAGGTGGTGCTCGAGGGCCGGGAGCTCGAGTTCTCCTACCGGCCCGGCCACCGGGTGCTGCGGGGGTGCAGCCTGGACCTGCGCCAGGGGGACCGGATCCTCGTGCACGGGCCCTCGGGGGGAGGCAAGTCGACCCTGACGTCGATCCTCACCGGCCTGCGGGCCGCGGGGCGCGGCACGCTGCTGCTCGACGGCCTGGATCGGCAGAGCCTGGGAGAGGCGGCGTGGCGGCGGCGGTTCTCCTCGGCCCCCCAGTTTCACGAGAACCACGTCTTCGTGGGCACCTTCGCCTTCAACCTGCTCCTCGGGCGAGGCTGGCCGCCGGCCGCGCAGGACCTGGCCCGGGCGGAGGAGATCTGCCGCGAGCTCGGCCTCGGCCCGCTGCTCGAGCGGATGCCCGCCGGCCTCCAGCAGACGGTCGGCGAGGTCGGGTGGCAGCTCTCCCACGGGGAGCAGAGCCGCCTCTTCGTCGCCCGCGCCCTGCTGCAGGAGGCGCCCGTAGTGGTGCTCGACGAGAGCTTCGGCTCCTTGGACCCCGCCAGCCTCCGGTGCGCCATGGAGTGCGTCGAGCGGCACGCCCCCACTCTGGTGGTGATCGCCCACCCCTGACGGCGCCCCGGCGGCGCGGTGCCCTCACTCGGCGCGCAGGGCCGCCACCGGGTCCCCCGCGGCGGCGCGCCGGGCCGGCAGGTAGCTGGCGGCGGCGGCGACGCCGACGAACAGCAGCGCGGCTCCGAGGAAGGTGCCCGCGTCCAGCGGGCTGACGCCGAGCAGCAGGCCGGCCATGACCCGCGTCGCGGCAGCGGCGAGCAGCAGCCCGAGCAGCACGCCCAGTCCCGCCAGCCGCAGCCCCTCGCCGACGATCAGGCCGAGCACGTCGGCGCGGCGCGCGCCGAAGGCCATACGCACCCCGATCTCGCGCGTCCGCCGGCTCGCCGCGAAGGCGATCATCCCGTACAGCCCGACGGCGGTCAGCAGCAGGCCGACGCCGCCGAGGGCGCCGGTGACCCCCGCCGCCACCCGCTGCGGCAGCAGAGCGACGCGGGTCACCTCCTCGAGGCTGATGACCTCGGGCCGGGGCAGCGCCGGGTCGATCGCCCGCACCGCCGCCGCCAGGGCCGGGGCGAGCCGCAGGGGATCGCCCTCGGTGCGCACCAGCAGCTGGTGCGACGGCCGCCAGAGCTGGTCGATGGGGAAGTAGACGAAGGCGGGCGTCTCCTCCCCGAGGTTGGCGTACTTGGCGTCGCGCGCGATGCCGACGACCGTCACCTCCTCGCCGCGGAAGCGGAAGGTCCTGCCCAGAGCACCCCCCTCCGGGAAGTGGCGCCGCGCCAGCGTCTCGTTGATCACCGCCACGTTCGGGGCCCTCTCGTCGTCGGCGGCGGTGAAC
>DATKEH010000371.1:0-10289 GCA_035546355.1 Thermoanaerobaculia bacterium | reverse complement strand
TCGGTCTGCTGCTCGCCGCCGGTGACTTGATCGGCAGCTGGGGAGCGGTGACGGCGGCGCTGCTGGTGGGCTGTTCCCCGAGCTTCCTCTATTATGGGCGCTTCGCCATCCACGAGACCTGGCTGGTGCTCTTCTCGCTGGTGCTGTTCGTCGCCCTCGCCCGCTTCGATCGGCGCCTGCGGGGGGGGGATCTGGCGCTGGCGGCGGTCGCCGGTGCGCTAGGGCTCGCCACTAAGGAGACCTTCGTGCTTACCCTGGCGACCCTCGCCGGGGGCTACGTGGCGGCGGAGTGGTCGCTGCGCGTCCTCCGCCGCCAGCGGCCGGCGCCGGCTCTGGCGGGCGCCTTGCGCCACACCGCGCGGCGCTACCTCGCCGGTCGCCGCTGGCTGCCGCTGGCGCTGCCGCCGGCGGTGGTCGTGTGGCTGGCGCTGTTCACTTCCTTCCTCGCCAATCCCGTCGGCGCGCTCGACGCGGTGGCCACCTACTTGCCGTGGGGGCGCGAGGCGATGGCCTCCGGACACGTCAAGCCGGGCGGCTACTACCTGGAGGCGATCCTGCTGCCCTACGAGCTGCCGATCTCGCTGCTCTTCGTCGGGGGCCTGGCCGCGGCGGTTGCGGCCCGCGAGCGCGTGCCGCTGTGGGCCGGCGGCTGGGCACTACTCTCTCTCGCGGCGTACTCACTGATCCCCTACAAGACTCCGTGGCTCGTCCTCAACCCGCTGCTGCCCATGGCGCTGGTGGCGGGTTACGGCGTGCAGTACTCCGTCGAGCGATTGAGGGCGAGCGGCCGGCTGCGCCCCGAGCGAGTGTGGGCCCTGGGGCTCGCCGCCGCGCTGGTGGCCCTCACCGCCCCGAGCGCCGCCCTCGCGGTGCGGCTATCGTTCGCCGAGTACGACCGCGAGGCCCATCCGATGGTCTACATGCACACCTACCGCGACCTCAGCGAGCTCGAGTCGCGGCTCGAGGCCGTAGCGGAGCGGCTCGGCAGCCGCGCGTTTCCCCTGGTCGTGATCGCTCCCGAGCCGTGGCCCCTCCCCTTTACCCTGCGGCGGTACCCGGGGGCGGCCTTCCTCGGCGGCGCCGGGCCGGGCGCGCCGGCGGCTCCGGTGGTCATCGCCGACCGCCGACAACGGGAGATGCTGCAGCCGCTCGAGGCACGTGGCTACGCACGCACGACCCACCGTCTGCGCCCCGGCGTGGACCTCGAGCTCTACCTCGCTCCCGAGTTGGCGGCGCCGGCGCCTCCGGGCGGCCAGCCCCATCCAGGATGATCGGCGCCCTGGCCCTCGCCGCGAGCGTGGCGGGAGCCGTTCTGCTGGCCGGCTGGCTGGCCGGCGATTCGCTGCTGGAGGAGCGCCTGGCCCTGGGTCTGGCGGTGGGCCCGAGCCTGCTGGCGGCGACGTCGCTGGTGGCGGCCCTGCCATTGGGCGTTGGCCCGGCGGCCGCCGTCGTCGGCGCCCTGCCCTGGGCCGCCGCCGCATGGCTCGCCGCGCTGCGGAACGAACGCTGGCGGGATGTCGTCGCCGCCGCGCGGCACCTGGGGTGGCGGCTGCGCTACGGCGGCGGCGCCGCGATGAGCCTGCTCTTCGTCGCCGCGGGCCTAGCGATGATCCTCTCGGTGCTGCTGTCGCAGGTGCTGATCGAGCGCCCCGACGGCGCGCTGCTCACCGGTACCGCCAACAACCTCGGCGACATGCCGCTCCACCTCGGGCTGGCTCACGGCTTCGCCTACGGCGACAACCTGCCGCCCCAAAGCCCGATCTTCGCCGGCCACCGTCTCGCCTACCCGTTCCTGCCCGACTTCCTGTCGGGCCTGCTCATCGCCTGCGGCTGGGGCTCCGGCCCGGCGCTGTGGGTGCCGGCGTTCCTGGCCAGCGCCGGGTTCCTGGTCCTGCTCGGCGCCCTTGCCTACCGCGCGGCCGGCGGCGCCCTGGCTGCGGCGTTGGCGCCGCTGGTATTCGTGGCCGCCGGGGGCGGTCAGGTCCTGTTCGCCCTGCGGGCGATCCTCACTGCGCCGGCGGTGGATCTGGCCTGGGCGGCGCAGACGCTGCAGGCGACGGCGCAGGCTTGGAACGTGGCGTGGAAGAATCCGCTGCTCGCCCTGCTGGTGCCGCAGCGCACCACGGCGTTCGGCCTGGCGCTGGTCACGGCCTGTCTGATGCTGGTGTGGCTGGCGCTGGATGGCACCCAGGCGCCCCGCCCGCCCTCCAATGTGCGCGTGTACGCTGCCGCGGGAGTGGTGGCGGGCCTGCTACCGTTCGTCTTCACCCACGGATTCCTGGCGCTCGCGATCACCCTTCCACTGATCTGGTTGGGCCACTGGTGGAGCAGCGCCCGCGGCTGGTTCGTGCTAGGGGCGGTCGCCGCTGCCGTCGCTCTGCCGCAGCTGCTGTGGTTCGCCGGCGGTGCCGAAGTGGAACGATTCCTCACCTGGCAGCCAGGCTGGCTGGCGCAGGGCGAGGCGGCGCCGTGGTACCTGCGGCCCTTCGCGTTCCTGTGGTTTTGGCTCGGGAACCTGGGGCCTCTGCTCCCGCTGGCGCTCCTCGGCCTTTCCCTCGCCGGGAGATTGGGGCTGCGGCGCCCGCGCTTTTGGCTCGCCGGCTGGGCCTGTTTCGTCCTCCCGTCCCTGGTTGCCCTGGCGCCTTGGCCGTGGGACAACACCAAGGTCTACGCGGTGTGGCTGGCGCTGGCCGCCGTGCCCGCCGCGGCGCTCCTGGCGCGCCTGCTGCGGGGCACCTGGGAGCTGCGGCTGCTGGCTTTGGGGACCGCGGTATGGCTGGGGTCGGCGAGCACCGTCGAGCTCGCCTACGCCCTGCTGCGGGAAAGGGATTACGAAGAGTACTCCGCCGCCGCCGTGACGGCGGCGGAGCGGCTGCGGGTCGCCAGCAGGCCGGGCGCCGTGGTGGCCGAGCGGCCGCACTGGGCGCAGATCGCGCTGCTCGCCGGTCGCCGGTCGGTGATGGGCTATCCGGGCCACCTTTGGAGCCATGGCGTCGACTACAGCGCCCGTGAAGCGGAGCTGCGCCAGCTCTATCGTTCGCTGGCCGCGGCAGCCTCCGGTGCCGGTGAGGACTGGCGACCGGTCGTCGACGGCACGCAGGTCGAGTTCCTCGTCGCCGGCCCCGAGGAGGAGCGGTTCTGCGACTGCGATCTGTCGCGGGTGGAGGCGGTGCTCGGCCCTCCTCTCGCCCCTGGGGAGATCCGGGTCTTCGACCTCGGGGCGCCTGGTGCCGCGACGGCCGAGCACGGCGTGGTACGGTGACGCCCGGGTGGGCCGCCGCGACGGCTCAACCCGGGCGCAGGAAGGCCGAGTCGACCACCTCGGCGACCCCTCCGGGAGGCTGCCACAGCAAGCGGCAGACCGCGCCGCCTCCTTCCTGGAAGTACTCGATCCGGATCGGGTGCCACCCCGGCGCGAGCTCGATGGTGCCGCCGTGGCGGGAGGTGGCCTGCGGAACCCAGGCGTCCACCAGCTGGCGCCCGGCGACCCAGAGCCGCGCTCCGTCGTCACTCTCCGTGGCAAACCAGTATTGACCGCCCGTGGGGGCATGGACCTCTCCGGCCCACCGAACCGAGAACGCGGCCGATTCCAGACGCGGCACCGGCGCCTCGTTCGTCCACGTGAAGTCGATTCGGGAGTCGATGCGATCTGCCCGCAGCTCCTCGAAGCCGGTGCCGGAGAAGTACTCACCGTGGAGGCCCTGCCGGGCGCGTCCGGGTAGCGCCCACCAGGCAAGGACCGCAGCCGCCGCCATCGCGAACACGGCGAGCGTGCCGAGCGAGGCGCGCAGCGCCAGGTGCCGCACGCGCCGTTGCCGGTCGCTCAAGATGGCGGAGCGCACCAGCCGGTCGGCACGGTACGCGAAGCGGCTGGCCTGCTCGACGAGGCGGCGGAACACCCGGTGGTCGGGCCTGGCGGTGGGGTCGGCCGCCATGCGCGCGGCGATGTCGTCGAGGCTCGCCACCATGCCCGGCAGGTCGATCCCGTCGCTGCGCAGCGGCGCCAGCGCCTCCTCGTCCAGCACGCCGGCGTCCGCGCTCGCCGCGGCGTCGCCGCGGACGAGGGCGTCGAGGGCGCGGAGCTCCTCGTCGAGGGCCTGGCGGAGCAGCGGCGCCGCCTGGCGGTCCCGCAGGTTGCGGTGCAGGAGCTCGGCGGAGTCGAACAGGTCGCGGGCGAGGCCGTGGTGCGCCAGCACCCGCTCCTGCCTCTTCGGGTCTGGCCGGGGGATCCCTCGCGCGCCGCCGGTCGGTGCTGGAGCCGCCATGTCCTCGTGAATGCCGGATGGTACCACGGCGACGGGCGGGGCGCGGCGGGCGTCGGCAGGGGACTCGGACCCCGGCCGCGGATCAGAAGGCCCAGTTCCCCGTCGTGAAGATGCGCGCGAAGTGCAGGAGGCCGGCGGTGAAGCACGCCACGGAGGCGAGGAACGCCCACCGGTTGGTGACGTGGGCCAGCGTCATGAAGAGCGGGAAGGCGATCCACAGATGGCGGGGGCCGCTGATCGGCCAGCTCATGCTGGCGATCACCACTGGAGCGCGAGATACAACGAGTAGGGGATGGGGAGCAGCCGCGCGCCGCGGACGGCCAGCAGCAGCGCCGCCAGGAGGAAGATCGCGGACCACGTCGTCGTCATCCAACCGATCGGGCTGAAGGCGTTGGCAGGCTCGGTGATCATGCCGGAGAGGGTGCGAATCATCACGGTGAAGGGGATTTGCGGGGTGAAGCCCAGCGCGGCCGGATCGGTGCCGGCGAAGTACCCCGGAAGGTTCAACGCCCCCAAGACTGCCGCCTGATGCCCCAGGTACGCCACGAGGGGCAGCAGCAGGAAGGCCAGCTCTCGCCACCGGAGGTGCTCCCGGGCTCGCCCAGCGGCACAGTGCGAGGAACGCGTGCGGCACCATGATCACGAGGCCTACCGAGCGAGTGAGGACCAGGGCGCAGGCTGCGGCCGCGGCACCGCCGTAGCTGTCGTAGCGCACCAGGGCCCAGAAGTACAGGAGGCTCAGAAAGAGGAAGAGGCCTTCGGAGTATGGGGCGTTGCCGAAGTAGGACGTGGGGAAGACGTTCAGGAGGACGACGGCCTTGGCCGCCGTTCGCCAGCCGCCGCCATGGGCCTGGACGAGCGCGAAGGGGAGCACGGACCCGAGGGCCGAGAAGCCGATCGACAGGCCGAGCCCGGCGGCTGCGGGGGAGATGTCCGAAAACGTCGCCGTGAAGGAGATCAGGGCGGGGTACAGCGGCGGAAACCGGCTCATGAAGGCGACCCGGTCCGCCGGCAGCCGGTCGGTCTGCAGCCCGTAGCGGGCGAAGTCGACATAGTGGACGGCGTCCCAGCGCGTCCACGTCTCCACCACACCGGGGGAGTCGGCCGCCGCGTAGCCGAGGACGAACAGGCGGATGGCGCCGACGGCCAGGACGATGGCCAGGACGACCCATGGCCGCGGCAGGCGAGCCCGGGCGACGACCGGAAGAGGGTCCTCGCAGCACCGCGCTCCCAGCCGCCGCAGCCGACGCCATGCCGCGACACGACGAGCGCGCCGGGTCGCTCGCCGGCAGGCTGCCGCCGCTTGCGCTCATCGCGGCCGCAGGTACTCCTCGGGCACGACCTGCTCGACTCCGCCCGGGGGTGTCCAGAGCAGCCGGCAGATGGCGCCGGTGCCGGCCTGGAAGTACTCGAGGCGGATGGAGTGCCAGCCGGTGGCGAGCTCGACGGCGGCGCCGTGGCTGGTGACCTGCTGCAACACCCACGCGTCGACGAGCTGGCGGTCTCCCAGCCACAGTCTGGCGCCGTCGTCGCTCGCCACGGCGAAGTGGTAGGTGCCATCGACCGGCGCGCGCACCTCACCCGTCCACCGCACGGAGAAGCTCTCGGCAGGCACGCCGGGTGCCGGACTGAGACCGGTCCAGTTGAAGTCGATCCGCGGGTCCACCTGCTGGGTCCTCTCGTGCTCGAGCTCGGTGCCGGCGAAGTAGACGCCGACGAGCCCCTGGTGGCCGGTGACCAGCGCTCGCCACGTCAGGACTACGGTGGCGACGAGGGCCGCGGCGGCCACGATCGCCAAGAAGGCGCGCCAGGCGGCCCGTCGCACGAGTCGCTGGCGTTGACCGCGCAGGACGGCGGCGAGCGCCCGGTCGGCGCGGTGGACGAAGCGCGTCGTCTCCTCGATGAGGCGCCGGAACAGACGGCGGCTGGGGGCGGCCGCGGGGTCGCTCGCCGCGCGGGCAGCGATCTCGTCGAGGGCCGCGAGCAGCGCCGGCAGGTCGACGCCGCTGTCCGAGGCGAGAGCGTGGCCGGGGGGGCGCTCCGCTCCTTCGGCGCCGCTCCCCAGCGCGACGGCCAACGCCCGCAGCTCCTCGTCGATGGCTTGGCGCAGCAGCGGGGCGGCCTGACGGTCCTTGAGGTTGCGATGCAGCAGCTCCACGGATTCGAGCAGGTCTCGCGCCAGAGCGTGGTGACGCAGCGCCCGCTCCTCGGTCAGCGGGTCCGGCCGGCGCCCCGGATCGTCGCGGCGGTCCGGTCCTGGCACGGGGGGCGACCTCACGGGGCTCCTCCGCCCGGCGGACAGAGGGTGGAGACGTGGTAGATCCGCAACCGGCCGCCGGCCGACACGAGGTCGGGGGTGTAGCGAGCATCGAAGAACCCGACGTTGATCGGCACCATGTCCGGCGAGTTGGTGTCCTCGACCGTGACTGCGCCGATTCTGTGCTCCGCGAGCAGGGCACACATACGATTCGCGTCCCTACCGCTGTACATCTCCGCCATCACCGCCCGCCGGGCCTCGACGTCGTAACCGGCGCTCCACGTGAAGTACGGCCAACCGAGGAAGACGTGCCGGCCGGCGATGGAGGCCGGATGGTACAGGAAATGGCTGTTCAGCACCACGGCATCGGCAGCCGTGTTCTCGGCGAACCACCGGGCCTCCGGGTGCACCGGCAGGTCGGGCACCTGATACGCCGCGTCGTTCTTGATCGGCATCAGGTCGACGATGCCTCCCGCCACGGTCGCGAGCAGCAGGAGCCCTCCTGCGGTCCAGACGGCGAGGCGGCCGCTGCGACGGAGGCCCGCGCCGATGTCGAAGATCCTGACCAGGGTGTAGGCGCTGAGCGGTGCCAGCAGCAGGAACGCGGCGTTGAAGAACTTGTGGTTGGCGGTGATCTCCGCCGAGAACTGCAGGGTGCAACCGATCGCGAAGACGAGCAGCGCCGGGATCGCGAGCACGCGGGCAGAACGGGGCGCCAGGAACTTGTCTCGCATCAGCCACAGGGCCACCGGGATCCACACCACGTGCAGCCCCCAGTTGAGCCACCAGAAGCGCAGGAAGTTCTCGGCGGTGAGACCGCCCTGGACCAGGAAGCCCGGGGCCCAGCGCACGCCCGCAGGCGTGGCCCCGGGGCCGATGTCCAGAGGCGACAGAGAGAGGAGCAGCATCACCGCCAGACTCGAGGCGCCCATGGTGAGGAAGAAGGTGCGCAGCCGCGGGACGAGGAAGAAATAGACCGCGAGACAGACGGCGAGGACCAGCAGGACGGGTTTGTGGAACAGCGGCAAGAGCCCGGCGAGGCAGCCGAACAGGACCCCCCACTGCAACTGCCGCTCGACGGGCCGGTCGTAATCTCGCAGGCTGAACCACACGAAGCCGAGGAGCAACGCCAGGGCGACGCCGAAGTGGCGCTGATTGATGTACACGTTGAGGTTCCATACGCCGAGGATCTCGCTGCCGTCGAAGGGCCCGAAGCTCGGGAAGTGGGCGAGGTCCCACAGCGCCGCGACCGATCGCGGCGTCCAGCCATGGGTCGAGAAGTACTCGACGAAGCTCAGCGACCCGTTGCAGAGCGCGAAGAGCACGGCCAGGACGCCGACGCGTCGGTCGCGCAGCACGGCAGTGGAGATCAGGTACAGCATCAGCAGCGTGACGAAGAACCCCAGGATGCTCGGCAGGTTCAGGGCCCAGTCGAGAGGCAGGCCCAGCTTCTCCAGGGCCCCCACCAAGGCGAAGAACAAGAAGTGGTAGCGGATCGGCTCGCCGGGGTACAGCGGATACTCGGGCGGCCAGTTGTCGCCCATCGAGAACGAGCGGATCAGCGGCAGCGTGGCGGCGAAGTCGCTCCAGACCTTGGAGCCGATCAGCATGACGTGATCGGTGACCGCGAAGCTGTGGAACATCAGCCAGGTGGAGACGATGAGCAGCAGGGCGAAGAAGACCTTCTCCAGAGCGGCCGCCGAGAAAGCGCGCTGGGCCGGCCCCATCCCCAACCACCGGCTGCGCCGGTCGCCGGTCCGGCTCCCGGACCGAGCCGTGGGCGCGTTTGCATCCACCTCGACTGCTTCGTCGAGACGCCTGTGCGCCGTCAGCGGACCGCCGCCGCCACGTGGCGATCTCAGGATGCCCTCCCGGCGGCCGGCCGGCGTGCGACGACGAAGATCTGCGGCCCCCAGGGGATGCGGTCGTGGACGAAGTAGAGCCGGTAGGCCACGGCGAACAGCCGGCGCTTCAGCGGTCCCATCCCCCCCTCGATGACACGCTGTCGCACCTGGTCGAAGAACATCCGCGTGGCGAGCTTCTGCAGGGAGAAGAAAGGAAAGCCCCAGCGGCGCGCGGAGACGACCTCGAAGCCGATCTGCTGCAGATCGGCGCGGAGACCGGGAAGGCGGAAGTGTTGGGTGTGGCCGTAGGAGACGTCGGGGGCGTCCATTGGCGTTCCAGCGGTCGTGAGTACCAGTGAGCCGCCGGGGGCGAGGTGGTCGAAGAGCCAACGCAGGATGTCCCGATACTCGGGAGTGTGCTCGATCACCTCCGAGCAGACGGCGACCCGGATGGGCCGATCGATCTCGGGAAACGAGCCGTGGACGATGGTCGCCGAGCTGAGGTCGCGCGCCACGCGCGCCACCGCCGCCGCCGCGATGTCGCACCCGCCGAGGTCCCTCGGGTCCAGCCCGACCCGGTCGCGGAGGGTGCGCAGCACCATGCCCGTGCCGCAGCCGTAGTCGAACACGAAGTCGCCGCGGCGCAGACCGCTCGCTGCGGCGACAGACACGATGAACCGCTTGCGGTGGCGGCTCGTCGGATGCGCCTCGTAGACGGCGGCGTCGGCGCTCCAGAAGCGCTCGTAGTACTCCCTGTTGCGCGCTTCGCTGTCCTGCAAGGAAAAGGTCGGCGGCGACTCTCTATCGCTGGGCACTTCGTGCCGACACGACATATCGCTGCCGCCGCTTGCTCTCCATGTAGATCTGGCCCAGGTACTCGCCGATGACACCGAGGCTCAGCATGACGATGCTGCCGATGATGAGCTGCAGCAGGATGACGGTGGCGAAGCCGGTGACCGCCTGACCGGAGAACCACTGGTAGAGTGTCCACGATCCCAATAGCAGCGAGCCCAGGAGGAAGAGCCCACCGGCGAGCGTCACGAGATGCAGCGGCGCCGCGGTGAACGAGGAGATGGCGCCCAGGGCGAACCGAGCGAGCGCCCGGAACGACCACTTCGACGCCCGATCCTGGCCCGGCTCCTGCTCGAACGAAACACGGCAGGTGCGGAAGCCCAGCCAGGCGATCAAGCCGCGGTAGAAGAGCTGCGTCTCGGTGAGCTGCCGCCAGGCATCGACCACTCGGCGGTCGAGGAGCTTGAAGTCGGTGGCGCCCACCATGTCGAGGCCGGTGGCGCGCGTCATCACCAGCGCGAAGAGGCCGGCGCCGAGCCGGCGGTAGAGCGGCTCGTCGTGGCGCCGCACGCGGACTGCCTCGACCACGTCGGCGTCTCCCTGCAACCAGATCTGGTACATGACCGGCAGCAGCGAGGGCGGGTGCTGGAGGTCGCAGTCGATCGCCACCACCGCGTCTCCCGTGGCGGCGTCCAGCCCCGCCGCCAGCGCCGCCTCCTTGCCGAAGTTGCGGCTGAGGCGCAGGGCGGTGACGCCGGGGGACTCTCTGGCGATCTCTTCGAGGCGGTCCCAGGTACCGTCGGTGGAGCCGTCGTCGACCAGAATCCACTCGAGCTGCGAACTCGCCCGCAGGGCTTCGTCGCGGATGGCGCGGAACGAGTCCTCGATATGCGCCTCTTCATTGAAGACGGGGATGACGATGGAGAGCATGCTGGAATCGGCGCGCATGGGCAGCCCTAGACGCTGGCGCTCGTGGTCCTCGACAGGCCTCCGCAGGCGCCGGAAGCCGGTGTGCGGTAGTCGAACGGATACTACTCCAGCCGGCGCGCAGCTCGTGGTGGAGCCGGGCACCGAGGCGGGGATCAGGCCTCACCGCCGCGCCACCGCCATCAGCCCCAGGCCCGGCCAGGG
>DATKEH010000370.1:0-10748 GCA_035546355.1 Thermoanaerobaculia bacterium | reverse complement strand
TCGTTGGAACCGGGCGCCATGCCGAGGCCGCCGACCTGGGCCGCGAGCGCGTCCGAGAGGTAGTCGCCGTTGAGGTTCATCGTCGCGATGACCTCGAACTCCTTCGGCCGCGTGAGCACCTGCTGGAGCGCGATGTCGGCGATGGCGTCCTTGACGACGATCTTGCCCGCCTTCTCCGCCTCGGCCTGCTCCGCGTTCGCCGCGTCCTGCCCCTTCGCCGCGACGGTCTTCTCCCACTGCGCCCAGGTGTAGGTCGTCTCGGCGAACTCCTTCTCCGCGAGCGCGAACCCCCAGTTGCGGAACGCGCCCTCGGTGAACTTCATGATGTTCCCCTTGTGCACGAGGGTGACGCTCTTCCTGCCGTGCTCGATCGCGTACTCGATCGCGGCGCGCACCAAGCGCTCGGTGCCCTCGCGGCTCACCGGCTTGAAGCCGAGGCCGCTCGACTCGGGGAAGCGGATCTTCGCGTAGCGCTCGGGGAAGGTGCTCTTCAGGAAGGCGAGGACCTTCTGGTTGTCCGCGGTGCCCTCTTCGAACTCGATGCCCGCGTAGATGTCCTCGGTGTTCTCGCGGAAGATCACCATGTCGACGTCGGCCTCGGACTTCCCCTTCAGCGGGCAGAGGCGGGGGTCGTAGAGCTTGATCGGCCGCAGGTTGATGTAGAGGTCGAGCTTGAAGCGGATGCCCAGCAGGATGTCGGCGGCGTGCCGCATGTCGGGCACTCGCGGGTCCCCGTAGGCGCCGATGTAGATCGCCGCGTAGTCGCGCGGCAGCCATTCGAAGGCGTCCTCGGGGATGGTCTCGCCGGTGGCCAGGAAGTGGTCGGCGCTCCACGGGAAGGTGTCGAGCGCGAGCGGCAGCTCCCACCGCTCGGCGGCGGCGGCGAGCACCTTGGCCGCCTCGGCGGTGACGTCCTTGCCGATGCCGTCCCCCGGCAGGACGGCGATCTTCTGCGGGCGGCGGTCCCGCGGGTGCGGGAGGGCGGTGGGCTGGTCCATTCGCCGGATTCTATACGGGCGGCGCGCCCCTGCACGCCGCCGGGTTCGCTATGCTCCCGGGCTCGGCCGCCCCACCCGCCCCACCCCCGCAGACGATCGCCATGCCCGCCTCCGCCGCCGCCCGCGAGCCGCTCCTCACCGCGCCCTTCCTGCGCCTCTGGTCGTTCTCCTTCCTCGCCTTCTTCGCCGCCTTTCAGCTGTTCCCCACCATCCCCTTCCGCATCCTCGAGCTCGGGGGGACCCGCGCCACTGCCGGCTCCTTCCTCGCCGTCTACACCTGGGCCAGCGCCCTGTCGGCGCCGCTGACCGGCGCCGTCGCCGACCGATTCGGGCGCCGCCGCGTGCTGCTCGCCGCGGGTTGGGCGTTCGTCGCCGCCAGCGTGGCCTACGGGGCAGCCACCAGCCTGCCGCTGCTGCTGGCCGCTGCGGTGGCGCACGGGGTGTTCTGGTCCGGGCTGCTGTCGGCGAGCGGGGCGCTGATCGCCGAGGTCATCCCGCTGTCGCGGCGCACCGAGGGCCTGGGGTACTGGGGCGTGGCGCCCACCGCCGCCATCGCCGTGGCCCCGGCGGTGGGCCTTTGGGTGTACGGCTTCGGCTGGCGCGCCGTCACCTGGGAGGTGGCCGGCCTGTCGCTGGTGCTCGTCGCCCTCGCCGCGGCGGTGCGCGAGGGCGTCGGCCCCGCGCGCGCCCCCGCCGGCGAGCCGCTGGTGAGCTGGCGGGTCATCGCCAGCGCCAGCGGCATCCTCGTCACCGCCTTCGGCTACGGGGGAATCACCAGCTACGTCGCCCTGCTGTCGATCGAGCGCCACATCGACCCCCCCTCGCTGTTCTTCACCCTGTTCGCGGTCACCGTGGTGCTGGGCCGCCTGCTGCTGGTGCGGCACGCCGACCGCCGCCGGCCCGAGGTGCTGCTCTACCCCTCGCTGCTGGCGATACCCCCGGCGCTGGCGCTGCTCGCCGTCGCCTCGAGCCGGCTCTCGCTCGCCGCCAGCGCGGTGCTCTTCGGCCTCGGCATGAGCGGCGCCTACCCGGCGTTCATGACCTGGGTGCTCGGCCGCACCGCCCCCGAGCGCCGCGGCGCCACCTTCGGCAGCGTGCTGCTGGCCATGGACGCCGGCATCGGGCTGGGGTCGCTGACCATCGGCCAGCTCGCCGAGGCGGCGGGCTACCGCGGCGCCTTCCTCGCCGCCGCGGCGGTGGCGCTGCTGGCGGTGCCGCTGTTCCTGCTCGCCCGGCGCCTGCTGCCGGCAGCGCCCCCCTCCGAAGCCGCTATCCCGCCCCCCCCTCCGGCGCGGCATCCGCAGGCGACCCGCTAGAATGGCCGCTCCAGCCATGCGCGACTACGAATCCCTGCATGCCAGCGAGCTCTGGTGCCCCACCTGCAGGCGCGCCACGCCGGTGCGCGAGCGCCTGCTCCTGGTCCTGCCCTCGGGCAACAAGTACGAGTACCGCTGCAGCGTCTGCGGCACCTCGGTGGGCGAGAAGACCGACCAGGAGGCGCAGGACTTCCAGATCCTGCGCGGGCGCTGAGCCGTGGCCGCGATCAGTCGCCGCGGACCAGCGCCAGGATCTGCTCCCCCAGCTCCTCGGCCTTGACCCGGCCGATGCCGCGGATGCGCAGCAGCTGCCGCTCGTCGGCGGGGCGGTGGGCGGCGAGC
The DNA here is from genome assembly GCA_035546355.1 of Thermoanaerobaculia bacterium. Taxonomy (GTDB): domain Bacteria; phylum Acidobacteriota; class Thermoanaerobaculia; order Multivoradales; family JAIOJS01; genus DATKEH01. The sequence goes on along the minus strand of DATKEH010000370.1, from coordinate 8,092 downwards.
GCCCGCAGCGTGCGGTCGGAGAGGATGCGGTAGGCGGGCACCTCGCGCCGCCGCGCCTCGGCCAGCCGCCAGGCGCGCAGCGCCTCCACCAGCTCGGGATCCGGCGGTGGCGACCCCACCTCCACCTCGTCCAGCGGCGGCGCGGCGGCCGAGCGGCGCGCGCGGCGGCCCGGCGGCGACGCCGCCAGCGCTTCGGCGGCCTCCGGCGGCGCCTCCAACAGCACCCGCTCGACGCCGGGGCCGCGGCCGGCGAGCGCCCGCCGTCCCTCGACGGTGAGGCGGGCGCGGCGAAAGCGGATGGTGCGGCCGTCCTTGTCGAAGGAGTCCTCCACCAGGCGCAGCAGGCCGGCGCGGGCGCCGGCGGCGAGCAGGCGCTCGACCTCGCGGCGGTCCCCCGGCGTCCCCGGCTCGTCGAGCAGCTGGCGCGGCGTGCGGTCGCCGCCGTCGAGCGCCTCGAGCAGAGCCCGGATCCACCGCTCCTCGGCGGCGTCGGGGGCGCGGAAGCGACGCACCAGGCAGGCTTGCGGGGCGCAGCCGTCGCAGACGCCGCACGGCCGCCCGGAGTCCTCGCGGTCGCCGAAGTGGCCGACCAGGTGCAGCATGCGGCAGCCGTCCGACTCGGCGAAGCGGCCCATACCCTCGAGCTGCTCCAGGCGGTGGCGGCGCTGCGCCGCGTAGGGCCCGCGCCACTCCGCGGCGCCGCGCACCACCGCCGCCTCGCCCTCCTCGCCGGCCACCCGCCGCGCGCCGCCGTGCACCACGAGCTGCTCCAAGGCGCGCGCGAACACCTCCTCGTCGACGCCGCTCGCCGCCTGCAGGGCCGCCGGCGGCCGCGGCTCGCGCCCGAGGCGGGCGAACACCCGCTCGAGCTCCCCCGGCTCCGGGTAGCTGCGCTGGTGGAAGAACTCGTGCGTCTTGCGGTCGCCCCAGGAGTGGAAGAGCACGGCGCGCGCCGGCCGCCCGTCGCGGCCGGCGCGGCCGATCTCCTGGTAGTACCCCTCGAGGCTCCCCGGCAGCCCGGTGTGGACGACCGTGCGCACGTCCGGCTTGTCGATCCCCATGCCGAAGGCGATGGTGGCGACGATCACCTCCAGCTCGCCGGCGAGGAAGGCGGCCTGCACCTGGTCGCGCGCCGCGCTCCCCATCCCCGCGTGGTAGGCGGCGGCGAGGACGTCGGCGGCGAGCTCCTCGGACAGCGCCTCGGTCTCCTTGCGGCTCGGCGCGTAGACGATGGCGGGGCGCCGCGCCGGGTCGGCGAGCAGCGACCGCACCGCCTCGCGGCGCAGCGAGGGGAGCAGCTCCACCCCCTCAACGGCCAGCTCCTCGCGGCGGAAGCCGCGGATGAAGCGCCGCGCGCCGGGGATGGCGAGCTGCTCGAGCACGTCCTCCTGCACCCGCGGCGTGGCGGTGGCGGTGAGCGCCACCACCGGCCCCGAGCGCAGCCGCGGCAGGCGCTCGCCGAGCAGCCGGTAGTCGGGGCGGAAGTCGTGCCCCCAGTGCGAGATGCAGTGCGCCTCGTCGACCGCCACCAGGGCCAGCTCGCGGCGCGCCAGCATGTCGGCGAAGCCGCGCAGGGCCAGCCGCTCGGGGGCGACGAAGAGCAGCTCGAGCTCGCCGTCGAGGTAGCGCTGGCAGACGGCGCGCGACTCCAGACGGCTCCGCCCGGAGTGGATGCGCTCGGCGGCGATGCCGACCGCCTGCAGCTTCGCCACCTGGTCCTCCATCAGCGCGATGAGCGGCGACAGCACCAGCGCGGTGCCGCCGCGCGCCAGCCCCGGGAGCTGGTAGCAGAGCGACTTGCCGGCGCCGGTGGGCATCACCACCAGGGCGTCGGCGCCGCCGGCGACGGCGCGGCACACCTCCTCCTGCCCCGGGCGGAAGGCGGCGAGGCCGAAGCGGCGGCGCAGGAGGTCGTGGAGCTCGGGCACCTGCCCGCGATGCTACCGCGCGGCCGCCCTCGCCCCGCTCGTGGGCCGCGGCGGCCGGAGCTCAGGGCGCCGTCGCCGGCCCGCCGGGGCGGGAGAGACCGTAGAGGCGCTGCTCCGGATCGACCGCCAGCACGTAGTCCTTCAGCAGGCCGCTGCCCAGCCAGGCGTCCTCGGCGTCCGGGTTGAGGTAGACCAGCGGCCGGCCGAGGCCGACGCCGGCGACGCGCAGCTCCTCGCCGAGCCGCGCCACCCGCACTCGCGTCGCCCCCGTCTGGTTGTTGTGGGTCATCGGCCCGGGCACGGGCTCCCCTTCGACCGGCAGCCACTCCTCCCACTGCGGGGGGACGGTCATCTCCTCGGCGGCGCCGGTGTCGAGGTTGAGCAGCACTTCGCGGCCCCCCAGGCGGGCGGCGACGAAGGGCAGCCGGTCCTCCACCACCAGCTCGCCGGCCGGGTCGGGAAGCTCGGCGGCGCCGAGGATCAGCCGCGCGCCGGGATAGTCCAGCGTGAACGGGCGCGCGCTCAACAGGTTGTAGCCGATCACGCCGTCCACGTCGAGCTCATCGTAGGCGCCCATCCACACGTCGCGGAACTCGCAGGCGCCGACCGACAGGGTGTCGGCGCGCACGATGTCGCTCCGTTCCCGGTCGAGCACGACCTCGACGCCCGCGGCGTCGACCACGTCCCGGCGCAAGATGGTTACGTTGGAGCCGAGGTCGAGCAGCAGCCGGAACGGACCCGCGCCGTTGACCCGCGCCTCGACGAGGGGGAGGGTCGGCGGGCCGACCAGCGGCACGGTCGTCGCACCGCCTGGCAGCCGGGAGCTGGCGGCGCCGCGCCGCACCGCGGCCAACTGCTCGTCGCTGAGCGACTGCGCCGCAGCCGGAGCGGTCGCCAGGAGGGTCGTCGCGCAGAGCAGGGCGCCGACACGACGCATGCTCGGCCGAGAGTATCGCAGTGTCTCAGTTGTCGACGTACCCGTCGTCCCAGGTGCGGTGCGGGTCGCGAGGTGGATGCGCCAGACGACCGCGTCGAGGACGTCGTCGGATCTCGGCAGGACTCGCCCCTCAGCGCGCCACCGGACCCAGGTAGCGGTCGAGCCAGTCGAGGATCTCGCGCACCACGTCGTTCATCCGCGGCGGCAGGTGGCCGCCGTCGAGGACGGCGAGCCGCTTGTCCTCCGCCGGCGGGCCCAGCAGCTCGAACAGCGGCCGCTGGGCGGTCTCGACCGGGCGGATGAAGTCGTCGCGGCCGGCGATCATCAGCGTCGGCACCCGCACCCGGGGGGCGAAGTGCACCGGGTCGGCCTCCGGCTCGAGCCTCGCCGCCGGCATGCCGCCCCCCAACAGCACGCTCGCCTCGAACCGCGGCTCGAGGGCGGTGAGCACCGGCCCGTAGACGGCCCCGAGGCTGAAGCCGTAGTAGGCGACGCGGGTGGCGTCGAGGTCCGGCCGGCTCTCCAGGTAGTCCAGGGTCCTGCCGACGTCCTTGGCCCAGGCGTACATCAGGTCGCGGCGCCAGGTGGACGTCCACGGCCCGGGCGGCAGGCGGCGCTCGTAGGTGTTGCGGTAGATCGGCACCACCACCGCCCGGCCGCTGCGCACCAGGAAGTCGAACCAGCGGAGCGACAAGCGCTCGCTCGACGACAGCATCTCCGCCGTGGATTCGGGGAAGTAGACGACCACCGACCAGGGCGGCGAGGTCGAGCGCGGCAGGTAGAGAAGCAGCGGCAGCCTCTCGCCGCCGTAGGCGGCGTTCACCGTCACCCGCTCCAGGCGCCAGTCCGGTGCGTCGTCGCGCACCCTCTCGACCCGCGCGTCGAGCGGCATGGTGCGCTCGTAGGAGTAGCCGGCGACCAGCGCCGCGAAGAGCTCGTCGGACACCGGGTCGGGGCGGGGAGGTCCGCGATCGAGATCCACGAGCCCGAAAACCGCGGGCGCCGGCGGCCGCTCGTAGCGCACGCAGCGGAACCCCAGCTCGGGGTGGCGGCGCATCGCTGGCACCACCTCGGTGTCGTTGCCGAAGACGTAAGGGGGGTCGTTCCAGGCGCCGCCCAGCACGTAGCGGCCGCCGGCGCCGGCGTTCCAGATCCACTCCTTGACGTTGCCCGCCATGTCCAGCGTCCCCCACGGCCCCAGCCCTTGCCGGCTGCCCACCGGCAGCGGCCCGTCGCCGCCGAAGTTGCTGAGCTCGAGGATGTGGGAGAAGATGTCCGGCGCCGCGGCGTGGAACCAGTGATACACCGAAGGCAGGTGGTTGCCGGCCCAGGCGGCGTAGGCGGCCGCCTCGTACCAGCTGACGCCGCCCACCGGATGGTCCCCGGTGCCTTCCGGGAAGCGTCCCAGCTCCCAGGTGGCCGGGCCGGGGCGACCGGTCTGGTCGCGGAAGAGCGCCATCGCCTCCTCCCAGCGGAGCGTGCGCCCGTCGTCGACGAAGGGCTCCCGCCAGAGCTCCTGGCGACGGTAGCCGCCATCGTCGACGAAGCGCTGGAAGTCTCGGTTCGAGACCTCCAGACGGTCGATCCAGAAGTCTTCCACCGCCAGCGGCGGCAGGCTCCCGAAGCGCACCGGGCCGCCGCGCACATTCACCATGCCGGCGGGGGTGCTGCCCTCCGGCTCGAGGCGGAAGGAGAGCAGCAGCACCCCGTCCTCGGACAGCTCCCCCAGGGGCGCCAGCTCCAGGGGCTCGTACCCGGCCTTCTCGACGCGCAGGCGCAGGGGGTGCGCGGGCAGGTGCAACCCCTCGATGGGGGTCGTACCCAGCGGCAGCCACTGCGAGCCGGGGCGTACGTAGTCCTGGAACGACACCGCGGCGCCGGCCGGCTCGCTGCGCACCGCCGCCGGCAATCCGATCTCCCCCCACAGCCGCTCGATCCGCGGGTCGTCGGGCAGGGCCCGCTCCACCTCGCGCGCCAGCACCCAGGCGGCGAACAGCTCGTCGGCGGCGAGCAACCGCTCGACCTCCGGCAGGCCCTCGCGACGCGCCCAGCGGGCGTCGGCGCCGCGGGCCCACAGCCAGGCGAGGCCGGCGAGCAGCGCGACGGCGCCCACCGCGGCGGCGAGGCGCAGGCGCGGCGACAGCCGCCGCCCGGCGGCCTCCCGCGACAGATCCTGCCGCACGGCCCGTAGCTCGGCGGCGAGCGCGGCGGCCGACGGCCAGCGCGCCGCCGGCTCCTTCTCCAGGCAGCGCTCCACCAGGCGCACCAGCCGTGCCGGCAGGTCGCCCCGCAGGCGCCCGAGCGGCGGCGCGGGGTCGTGCAGCACGGCGCCCAACGAGCGGATGGGGGAGTCGCGGGCGAACGGCGCGGCGCCGGCGAGCATCTCGTAGAGGACGACGCCGAGGGAGAAGAGGTCCGAGCGCTCGTCGGCGCGCTCGCCCGCCGCCTGCTCGGGCGACAGGTAGCCGAGAGTGCCGAGGATCATGCCGCTGTGAGTCAACGACCCGGCCGCCAGGGTCGGGGCGTCGGCGCCCGGGTCCCCCGCAGGTGCCAGCCGGGCGAGCCCGAAGTCGAGGACCTTGACCCGCCCGTCGTCGGTGAGCATCAGGTTGGCCGGCTTCAGGTCGCGGTGCACGATGCCGGCGGCGTGCGCCGCGGCGAGGGCGTCGGCGACCTGGATGCCGACCTCCAGGGCCGTCGTCACCGGCAACCCCTGGCGCCGCAGCTGCTGGCTCAGAGGCGCTCCGGGCACCAGCTCCATGGCCAGGAAGTCGGTCGCCCCCCCGGGGCCGGTGGCGGTGTCGATCTCGTAGATCGTCACGATCCCCGGATGGTTGAGCGCCGAGGCCGCCCGCGCCTCCTGCTCGAAGCGGCGCCGCCGCTCCGGGTCCTGCGCCAGCTCCGCGGGCAGCACCTTGATCGCCACCTCCCGCCCCAGGCGGCTGTCGCGGGCGCGGAACACCTCGCCCATCCCTCCGGCACCGAGGGGGGCGAGGATCTCGTAGGGTCCCAGGCGGCTGCCCGCGGCGAGCGTCATGGCGGCGAATCCGGCGGCATCTTACCCGGCCGCGGAGCCGACCGCAGGCGCCAACGCCGAGAGAGAGGCGACCGCGCGGCACGCGGGTGCGTACAATCCAGAGGGTTCGCACGCGAGCCCCCTTCACACGCCCTGCTCACGAGGAGACCTCCGATGTCGCGACTCCCCCTTCCGCCGGCTGCCACCGCCGCTCTGCTCCTGGGGCTGCTTCCCCTCGCCGCCGCCTGCGCCCCCGACCCCACCGCCGACGCGCCGGCCGCGCGGGTCGAGGCGGCCGGCGCCGAGCCGGCCCCCGCGACCGGCGCCGCGCAGGAGGAGTCGGTACCCTACACCTTCGCCGCCGAATCGAAGGTCGAATGGGCCGCCTCCAAGGTCACCCGCAGCCACGACGGGGGCTTCGAGGACGTCGCGGGGACCATCCACCTGGTGGCGGGAGACCCCGCACGCTCGTCCGTCGACGTGCTCATCGACACCCGTTCGATCTACTCCGACACCGAGCGGCTCACCGGCCACTTGAAGAGCGCCGACTTCTTCGAGGTCGAGACCTATCCCGAGGCGCGCTTCACCTCGACCTCCATCACGCGGCAGGAAGTCGGCGCCTACAGCGTGACCGGAGACCTGACGCTGCACGGCGTCACCCGCCGCCTCACCTTCCCGGCCACCATCGCCGTCGCCGACGACACGGTGACCGCCGAGGCGGAGTTCTCCATCCGGCGCTTCGACTGGGACATCAAATACAAGGGCGCGGCCGACGACCTGATCCGCGACGACGTGCTGCTGCGCTTCGACCTGGTGGCGCACGCCGCCGGCGGGGCGGCGGCGGAGGCGCCGGCGGCGGGCGGCGGCGCGGTCGAGGCGGCCGCCGACGCCCCCTGAGCGCGGCCGCTGGCGGCGCCTGGACGCAGCGGCGCTATCCGCCGGCCGCGAGCTCGGGCCGCGTCGCCAGCCGGTAGAGCAGCAGCGCCGCCCGCTTGGCCTGGCTCGGCAGGGTGGTCAGGTCGGCCGTCTCGTCGACGGTGTGGCCGTCGTCGCCCATCAAGCCGATGCCGTCGAGCGCCATCTCCACCAGGCCGGCGACGAAGGAGACGTCGGCCGCCCCGGCGCGGCGAGGATCGACCGCCGCCACCGGGCCGAAACCGAGGTCGCGGCTGGCCTGGTCGTAGAGCGCCAGCAGCCGCCGGTTGCCGTCGCTGGCCCCCATCGGCGGGTAGCCGTCGTCGAAGGTGAGCGCGGCGCGGGTCTGCGGCAGGCTCGCCGCCGCCACCTGCCGCATCACGGCGCGGGCGCGCTCGAGCTGCTCGGGGGTGACGGCCCGCAGGTCCCCCTCCACCACCGCGCGCTCGGCGATGACGTTGCTCTTGCCGAAGGCGACGCCGCGGTCCTGCTCGCTGTCGAGCTCCACCTCGGTGCCGCCGAGGATGACGCCGGGATTGAAGGTGAGGTCCCGCTCGCCGGCCAGCCCCTGCCGGAAGCCGTCGAGGATGCGCGCCGCCTCGAAGATGGCGCCGGCGCCGAACTCGTCGCGGAAGATCTGCGACGAGTGGGCCGGCTTGCCGGTGACCTCCAGCCGCCATCCCGACGATCCGCGGCGGGCGATGACGGCGGTGCTCGGGTCACCGTCGCCGTCCTCGAAGCCGATGGCCGCCAGGGCCCCCTCGGCGGCGGCGCGCAGGTCCGCCCGCGCCGCCGTCAGCGGGTCGCCCGACTTCTCCTCGTCGCCGTGCAGCACGGCCGTGACGTGCAAGCGGTCGAGCGCGCCGACGGCGGCCAGCGCCCGCAGCGCCTCGAGCATCACCACGTTGCCCCCCTTCATGTCGATGACGCCGGGGCCGCGGGCGGTGGTGTCCGAGAGGCGCTCGTAGCGCTGGAACGGGCTGTCGGGCTCGAAGACGGTGTCGAGGTGGCCGATGAGCACGACCCGCGGGCCGTCGCCGGCGCGGGTCGCCACCAGGTGGCCGGCGCGCTGGAAGGCGGCGCCCTCCACCCAGCGGGTGGCGAAACCGAGCGCCTCGAATTCGCCCGCGAACAGCCGGCCGACCTCGCGTACGCCGGCGAAGTTCATGGTGCCGCTGTTGACGTTCACCGTCCGCTCGAGCAGCTCGAGCGCGGGATCGATGCGCGCGTCGATCTGCTCGACCAGGCGCTGCTCGGCGGGGGAGAGAGCCTCCGCGGCGCAGGGGGCCGCCGCGG
>DATKEH010000369.1:0-4156 GCA_035546355.1 Thermoanaerobaculia bacterium | reverse complement strand
TGGAGGACGAGGAGGACCCGCGCCAGATGGCCCGCTTCTTCCGCCGCTTCGGCGAGGCGGCGGGGATGCGCCCGGGGCCGAAGATGGAGGAGATGCTGCGCCGGCTCGAGGCGGGAGAGGATCCGGACGCGCTGGAGGAGGAGATGGGCGGCGACCTCGAGGGGGAGGAGGACGAGGGCGCTCTCGAGGACTGGTTCGAGCTCAAGGAGAAGGCCAAGGCGGCGGCGCGGGCCCGCCGGCGCCCCCGCCTCGACGAGCAGCTGTACTTCCTGTAGAGGCTGGCGGGCGGGGGCAGAGCCCCGCCCCTACTGCCAGCGCGTCGCACCGGCCGTCGTAGGGGCCGGCCTCCGCGCCGGCCCTTCCGGTGCCCTCGGCTACTTCGGTCCGTCGGCGCCCTCGGCGCCCTCTCCGGCGGGCTCCGCCAGCTCCGGCTGCTCGACGGCGGGCGCCGGCACGGCGGGCACCGGCAGCTGGGCGCGCTCGCCGAGGCGCAGCTCGGTGTCGGCAGGCAGCTCGTGGATCTCGGTGACCAGCAGCGTGGGCTCCGCTTCCCAGCGTATCTCGAAGGTCATCTCCACCTTGTCGCCGCGCTCGATGCCCTCCAGCGGCAGGTCGCGGGGGACGGTGAACCCCATGGCCATGCTGTCCATCCCCACCTCCTCCCCCTCGCGCGACACGAACTCCGGGACCGCTTCGTGGAAGACGAAGATCTCGTGCCCCGGGCTCTCCGGTTGCGGCAGCTGCGACACCTCGCCGCGCACGGTGTAGGTGGCGTCGGCGGGCGCCGGGCGCTGCTCGGGCAGCGGCTCGGCCCGACAGCCGGCCGCCGCCACCGCCAGCAGGACGACGGCGAGGGCTGCCCTCACGGCTGGCGCAGCACCCGGTCGATGCGCTCCAGGGCCCAGTCGATCTCCTCCTGGCGGATGACCAGCGGCGGCGCGATGCGGATGACGTGGTCGTGGGTCTCCTTGCACAGCAGGCCCTCCTGCTCGAGCGCCTCGCAGAAGCGGCGGGCGCCCCCCGCCTCGCGGTGCAGCTCGATGCCGATCCACAGACCCCTGCCGCGGATCTCGCGCACGTGCGGCGAATCGATCTCCCGCAGCCGGTCGAGGAAGTAGCTCCCCAGACGCGCCGAATTCTCCACCAGCCCCTCGTCGACCAGCACCCGCAGCGCGGCGCGGCCGACGGCGGCGGCGATCGGGTTGCCGCCGTAGGTCGAGCCGTGGTCGCCGGGGCGGAACACCCGCATCACCTCGTCGTCGGCGAGGATCGCGGAGACGGGGTAGAAGCCACCCGACAGCGCCTTGCCGAGGATCACCACGTCGGGGCGCACCCCCTCGTGCTCGCAGGCGAACATCTTGCCGGTGCGGCCGAGGCCGGACTGGATCTCGTCGACCATCAGCAGGGCGCGGTGTCGGGTCGTCAGCTCGCGCAGGCGGCGGAGGTAGCCCGCGGGCGGGATGATGATCCCCCCCTCGCCCTGGATCGGCTCGACCAGCACGGCGGCCACGCGGTCGTGCATCATCGACTCGACGACGCCGGCGTCGCCGTAGGGGAGGATGCGGAACCCCGGCGTGAAGGGCCCGAAGCCGCGGCGGTACTGCTCCTCGGTGGAGAAGCCGACGATGGTGGTGGTGCGGCCGTGGAAGTTGTTGGCGAAGACCAGGATCTCCACCTCTCCGTCGGGCACGCCCTTGACCTCGTAGGCCCACTTGCGCGCCGCCTTGATGGCGGTCTCCACCGCCTCGGCGCCGGTGTTCATCGGCAGGGCCTTGGCGTAGCCGGAGAGCTCGCACAGCTCCTGGTAGAAGAGGCCTAGCTGGTCGTTGCGGAAGGCGCGCGAGGTGAGTGCCACCCGCCCCGCCTGCTCCACCAGGGCGGCGAGGATCTTCGGGTGGCAGTGGCCCTGGTTGACCGCCGAGTAGGCGGCGAGGCAGTCCATGTAGCGTCGCCCCTCGACGTCCCACACCCAGATCCCCTCCGCGCGCTCGACGACGACGTCGAGCGGGTGGTAGTTGTGGGCGCCGTAGCGCGCCTCGAGGGCGATGCACGCCTGGGTCCTGGTGGCGACCGACACGTCGGTGTGGCTCATCGGGCGAATCTCCTCGGGGGGTAGCGCCGGGCGGGCCGCCGGCGGGTACGGCCAGTCTACCGCGCCGCCGCGGCCGCGGCCAGGCTCGCCGGGCGGTAGACTCCGCCTGCGTGGACATCGACGAGCTGGGCGAGCCGCTGACCGGCGGCTGGCGGCAAGCGGCCGGCGAACCGGCGGTGCCGCTCGCCGGCCTGATGGAGGAGCTGCGGGCGCACCCGCGGCTCGGGCCGCAAGTGGCGTTCACCGCCTATCTGCCGGCGGCGGCCGCCGCGTTCGCCGAGCCTGCCGAGCCGCTGCCGCCGGCACTTTCCGCGGCGCTCGCGGGGCTGGGTGTGGAGCGCTTGTGGAGCCACCAGGTGGCGGGCCTCGACGCCGTCGCGCGCGGCGACAACGCCCTGGTGACGACCCCCACGGCCTCGGGCAAGAGCCTGGTGTTCCACCTGCCGGTGCTCGCCGAGGTGGCGCGCGGCGGCCCGGGCAGGGCGCTCTTCCTGTACCCCCTCAAGGCCCTGGGGCAGGACCAGAAGGGGAAGCTGGACGCCCTCGCCGCCGCCGCCGGCCTCGACGCGCCCTGCGCCATCTACGACGGCGACGTGCCGCCGGCGCGGCGGGCGAAGATCCGCCGCCGGCCGCCGCGGGTGCTGGTCTCCAACCCCGACATGCTCCACCTCGGTATCCTGGCGCACTGGCACGCCTGGCGCGGCTTCCTCGGCGAGCTGTCATGGGTGGTGCTGGACGAGCTGCACACCTACCGCGGCATCTTCGGCTCGCACGTCCACCACGTGTTGCGGCGGCTGCTGCGGATCTGCGGCGAGCTCGGCGCGCGGCCGCAGCTCGTCGCCTCGTCGGCCACCGCCGCCGACGCCGAGGCGTTCGCGGCGGCCCTCACCGGCGAGCCGTTCACCGCGGTCGGCGAGTCGGGCGCGCCGCGCGAGGGGCGCCACCTGCTGCTGCTGCAGCCGCAGGCGAGCCCCTACACCCTGACTCTGCAGCTGTTGGTCACCCTGCTGCGGCGCGGCCTCAAGACCATCGTCTTCACCAAGGCGCGGCGCATCACCGAGCTGCTCTACCGCTGGCTGCGGGAGCAGGAACCGGAGCTGGCGCGGCGGGTGGCGAGCTACCGCGCCGGCTTCCTCCCCGAGGAGCGGCGGCGGATCGAAGGCGAGCTGTTCGCCGGCCGCCTGCAGGGGGTGATCTCCACCTCGGCGCTGGAGATGGGGATCGACGTCGGCGGCCTCGACGCCTGCATCCTGGTGGGCTACCCGGGGAGCGTCATGGCCACCTGGCAGCGCTCGGGGCGGGTCGGCCGGCAGGGACGCGAGTCGCTCACCGCTCTGGTGGCGCTTCCCGACGCGCTCGACCAGTACTTCCTGCGCCACCCCGAGGCGCTGCTGGAGCGCCCGTGCGAAAGGCTGGTGGTCGACCCGGCCAACGAGCCGGTGAGCCGCGCCCACCTGCAGTGCGCCGCCGCCGAGCTGCCGCTGCGCCGCGACCAGGACGCGGCCTACCTGGCGCCCCATCGCCGGGTGGTGGCGGAGATGGTGGGGGCGCACGAGCTGCGCGAGGCCGCCGACGGCGCCGCCCTCTACGCCCGCCGGCGGCGCCCGCACCATGAGGTCGGGCTGCGCGGCATGGGAGAGAGCTGGCGCATCGTCGACGAGCGGCGGCGGGTCATCGGCCTGATCGACGGCGTGCGGGTGCTGCACGAGTGCCACCCGCGCGCCGTCTACCTGCACGCCGGGCGCCAGTACGGCGTGACGGCGCTGCACCCCACCGAGCGCCTGGTCGAGGCGCGACGCATCGACGTCGGTTACTTCACCTCGGCGCTGGCCGAGAAGGAGACGCGCATCCTGGAGGTGCTCGCCGAGCGGCGCGACGGGCCGCTGGCGGCCTGGCTGGGGCGGCTCGAGGTCACCGAGCGGGTGGTCGGCTTCGAGCGCAAGCGGGTGTTCGGCCAGGAGGTGCTGGGGCAGGAGGAGCTCGACCTGCCGCCGGTGCACTTCGCGACGGTGGGGCTGTGGTGGGCGGCGCCACCGGCGCTGGAGGCGGCGCTGCGGCAGCAGG
>DATKEH010000368.1:0-4090 GCA_035546355.1 Thermoanaerobaculia bacterium | reverse complement strand
CCCGACTCCACCTGGATGACCGCTTGCACCAACCGCGGCTCCAGCGCGTGGTGGCGGGCTTGATCGGCGATCGATCTCCACCAGGGCGCTTGCGGCAGCGCCACCAGCCGCAGCGCGCCGCGCCGCGCCGCGCCTTCGTTGGTGACGACGCGGGTGCCGTCGGGCCGCACGTCGACCCGGATCTGGGCCTCCGCCACAACCGGCAACAGCCCGATCAGGATCCCTACGGCTGCAGATCGCGTCCGACGCACCTTCGGCTTCCACTGAATTCCGTGGGATTGTAACAAACTCGCGCTCAGGACGATTCCCGTGCGCCCAGCCAGACCTCGAGCTGCGCCAGGGCCTCGGCCTCGCCGTCCAGCTCGCGCAACGCCTGTCGCGCTTCCTGCGCCAGGGCGAGCGCGCGCCGCCGAGAGCCCCCACCCTCCCACAGCGCCCGCGCCAGGCTGAACTGCAGCAGCGGGCGATCGGCGGGCATTCCGGCGCCGGGCGGACGCAGGGCGAGCGCCTGCTCCAGGTACTGCTGCGCCTCGGCCGCGCGCCCCAGCCCGACGAGCGCATCGCCGATCCCGCGCGCCGCCAGGGCGTGGATGGGGTGGTCCGGCGGGTAGGCGCCCGCCAGCAGCTCGCCGGCCTGGCGGAAATGGCCGAGCGCCGGCTCCCATTCGTCGAGCAGCAGCTCGGCCGTGGCGAGGTTGACCAGCGAGTGGCCGGTGAGCGACGCCTCGGCGCCGTAGCTCGCGCGCTCGATCTCCAGGGCCCGAGAGTGCAGCGCCCGCGCCTCCTCGAGCTCCCCCACCTTGCTCAAGGCGGCTCCGAGATTGGCCAGGACGAGGGCGACACGCGGGTGGCGCGGCCCGAGAGCCGCCTCGCTCGCCGCCACCGCCAGGCGGCCGAGCTCGACGCTGTCCCGGTAGCGGGCCTCGGCGTAGGCGAGGTTGGCCAGGTTGCCGGTGACGCCGGCGGTACGTATGTTGTCCGGGCCGAGGGCGGCCGTGAACAGCGCACGCGCCTGTTCCAGCTGCTGGCGCGCGAGCTCGAACCTCCCCGCCACCATCAGCGCCGAGCCGTAGTTGCTGGCGAGCTCCGCGGCGAGCTCACCGCCGGCCGCCAGAAACCGCAGGCGGGCCTCGCCGAGCCGAGCCCAGCGCTCGGCGGCGGTGATCTCGGCGAGGTCGTTGCCGTCGAGCCATACCAGGTCGGAGAGAGCGCGCACCAGGATCTCGTCGTGGCCCCCGGCCAGCGCCGCCGCCAGCGCCGCCTCCAGGCCCGTGCGCGCGGCGTCGAACTCGCCCAGCCACTCGGCCGCGCTCCCCTCGAGGTGCCGGGCCTCCGCCAGGGCGGGCGCGTGGCCGCTCGCCTCGGCCGCCGCCACCGCCCGGCGAGCCAGCTCCAGCGCCTCGGGGTGGCGGCCGGCGGCGAGATGGGCCCGGCCGGCGGCGACGAGCTCCTCGGCCTCGGCCTGGTGACGGCGGGCGGCGGGATCGGTCGGCGGCGGGATCCGGGCGGCGAGCAGCTCCCGGTCGGCGCACAGCGCCAGGTCCGGCAGCCGGCTGGCAGCCGATACCGAGCGCTCCACCACCCCGGGATCCGCCTGCTCCAGCACGGTCACCAGCGCATCCAGCTCACCGAGGCGCCGGTCGAGGCACGCCATCCGGCGGTCGAGCAGCTCCGCCGACTGCTCGCCGCGCAGATGGGTGGCCGCGCAGGCGTCGCGCCGCATCGCCACCCAGGCGACGCCGAACCGCTCCAGCGCCGCTTGCACCCGCTCGGCGGCGGCCGGGGCGAACGGCACACCGGTGGCGGCGAAGGCCGAGCCCATCGCCGATCCGCGCTCCGGGTTCCACACCTCGGCAAGGCGGGCCTCCGCGCCGGCGCACAGGCCGGAGCGCCAGCGCTCGACCGCGAGGTAGACGCCGGCCGCCGCCACTATCGCGGCGGCCGCGGCGACCCCCGCCAGGCGTGCGCGGCGGCGACGGCGGCTTCCCCGTCGGGCGATCCGATCCAGGCGCTCGAGGCTGGCGCCGGCGGAGGGCCGCTGCCGCGGGTCGAGGCTCTGCAGTCGCGCCACCAGGGTGTCGAGCTCGCGGTCCCCGGTGCTCGGCGGCAGGGTCTGGGCCCAGCGCACCTTCTCCAGCAGCTCGAACAGCTCGAGCCCCTCGGGGTAGGCGGAACGGCCGCTCCACAGCTCCTGCATCAGAATGCCGAACGAATACATGTCGCTGGCGGCGGTGGCGGGGTCCCCCACCGCCTGCTCCGGGCTCATGCAGCGGATCGTGCCGACGACGGTGCCGCGGGTGGTGGCGCCCAGCGTGGCGACCGAGCCCATGGAGCCGGCGGCCGGCTGCCGGGCGGGCAGACGAACCGTCGGCCCCTCGTCCACGGCGGCTGCGGCCTCCTCGGCGGCAGCGGTGGCGGCCTCGCCGTCCCGACCGGACGACACGGCGAGAGCGATGCCGAAGTCGAGCACCTTGACCGAGCCGTCGCCACGCAGCATCACGTTCTCGGCCTTGAGGTCGCGATGGACGATCCCCTCCCGGTGCGCCGCCGCCAGCGCCGCCGCCACCTGCCGCGCCACCGCCAGCTTGTGCGCCGGCGCCAGCTCCTCGGCCGCCACCTCCGCCAGCGTCCGCCCCTCTACCAGCTCGAGCACCAGCACGTCCCCGTCGACCCGCTCCACCACGTCGTGGATGCGGCACACGTTGGGGTGGTCGAGCCGCGACAGGATGCGGGCCTCGCGCAGGAAGCGCGCCTTGGCGGCGGGATCGTCGGGGCCGCGGCGCAGCGCCTTGACCGCCACCCGCCGCTGCAGCACCTCGTCGTAGCCGGCGTAGACGTCGCCGAAGCCGCCGACGCCGAGCAGCGATTCGACCCGCACGCGCCCGATCCGCTCCCCCACCAGCGAGGGGGCTGCGGCCGACGGCGGCAACAACTGCTCCCGCGACACCGCGTCACCCCGATCCTCCACGGCCAGCAACCGCGCCACCGCCGCATAGACCGCGGGCGCGCTGGCGCGCAACGGTGCGAGAACCGCCTCGCGCTCCTCGGCCGGCAGGTCGGCGAGCCGGTGAAACACCTCCTCGACCCGGCGCAGCTCTTCGCCGGAGCTCATCGCCCGAGCCTCTCGGCGAGCCAGACGCGGGCGAAGCGCCAGTCGCGCTCCACGGTCGGCACCGACACCTGGACGATCTCGGCGATCTCGGCGACCGAGGCGTCCCAGAACAGCCGCAGCCGAGCCACCTCGGCCTTGCGCGGATCGAGGGTCTCGAGCTCGTCGAGGGCGGCGAGAGCGGCCGGAATGGCGACTCCGGGCTCGTCACCTGCGGCGGGCAGGCCGCTCAGCGTCACCCGCAGGTGGTCGCCGCCGCGCTTGTCGGCGCCGCGGCGGCGGTGGTAGTCGAGCAGCACCGTCGCCATTACCTTGCAAGCGAAGGCGAAGAAGTGGCGGCGGTTGGCGAAGGCCTCGCCGCTGCGCAGCAAGCGCAGGAACGTCTCGTTGACCAGCGCCGCCGGCTCCAGGGTCACGGCTCGCCATCCGGGTCCGAAGTCGCGGCGCAGCCGGCTCTCCGCCACCCGCTCGAGCTCGGCGTAGGTGAGGGTGGCGACCTCGGCGTAGGCGGCCGCGTCGCCGGCGGCGGCGGCCTGCAGCAGGCCGGTGAGGCGCCCGGCGTCCTGCCCGGGCAGATCGGTGTGGCTCATCGATCGCGCTCGCGGGTCCGGCACCATTGTAGCCACACGGCTGCCAGGGTGAGCTGCCCGCGCGGCGCGGGCCGCCGATGATGGTCTCACCACCGGTGTCGCGTCTGTAGTGGGCGACGGTGCAGCGACACCCGAGGACAACCAGTACAGGAGATACGTCATGAAGATCAAGCCCAGCCTCCCCCAGACCCTTCGCCAGAAGATGGCGAGCCGCAACGACGCGGCCGAGACCACGACGTCCACGACGCCCGCCAAGGGCGCCGGCGGCTCCACCGCCGCCGCCGACAGCTACGAGTCCGCCACCCAGAGCCGCTTCGCCGAAGTCGCCGAGAGCACCGTCAAGCGCGACGTCACCGACCTGGCGTCGAAGATCGACGCCGGCAAGCTGCAG
>DATKEH010000367.1:0-3145 GCA_035546355.1 Thermoanaerobaculia bacterium | reverse complement strand
CGACTACTTCCCCTACTACCGGCGCCGGCACGCCTTCTGGCGCATGTACGGCCTCGACCTGCCCGACGAGGTGCTGCGCAAGATCTACTTCGAGAACGCGCTGCGCATCATCCCGGGGATCGACCGCTCGCTGTTTCCGGCGATGTAGCGCGGGGCGGCGCGACCCCGGCGCTCAACCCTCCGCGCGCAACACCTGCGTCGGATCGACGCTGGTGGCGCGCCGGGCGGGGAGCAGCGCCGCGGCCGCCGCCACCAGCGCCATCACCGTGGCGGCCCCCAGGTAGTGCAGCGGGCTCAGCGGTTCGACCTCGAACAGGAACCCCTCCAGCAGCCGGCTGCCGGCGGCGGCGGCGACCAGACCGAGACCCACGCCGGCGAGGGTGACGCCGAGCACCCGGCGCGACAGCCAGGCGAGGATGCTGCGGCGGTTCGCGCCCACCGCCATGCGGATGCCGATGTCGCGCAGCCGGCGGACGACGAACGACGACAGCAGCCCGAACAGCCCCAGCGCGGCGAGCGCCAGCGCCAGCACCGCGAAGGCCCCCAGCAGGGTGCCGATGGCGCGGTTGCCGGCCAGCGCCTCGTCGACCACCTCGGTGAGCGGCGCGACGGCCATCAGCGGCGCGTCGGCGTCCAGGCGCGTCACGGCGGCGCGCAGCGGTTCGGCCAGCGCTTCGGGCGGCGGTCCCGTCCGCGCCAGCAGGTTGAGGCTCATCCCCCAGCGCTGGTGGCTCTGGCGAAAGGGCAAGTAGACCTGGATGCGCGACGGCTCGGCCACCGTGTAGTGCCGCAGGTTGGGGACGATGCCGACGATGGTGCGCAGCAGCGCCCCGCCGTCCTCGTCGTGCTCCTCGAGGAAGATCCGTTTGCCCAGCGTGTCCTGCCCCGGCCACAGCTCCGCGGCCATGGTCTCGTCGACGATCGCTACCGGCAGTGTGCCCTCGCGGTCGCCGGAGTCGAACGTGCGGCCGCGCAGTAGCGGCACGTCGAGGGTCTCGAAGTACCCCTCGGAGACGACGTTGAAGAGCACCGAGCGCGACAGCTCGCCGTCGTGGAAGTCGACACCTTCGGGGAACAGCGCCAGCTCCCAGGAGCGGGGCTGCAGGGGCACGAGCAGCGACAGCGCGGCGCTCTCGACGCCCGGCAGCCGCGCCGCCTCCTCCTCGACACGTGCATAGAACGCCCGCCACCCCTCCTCGTCGGCGTTCCTCGACTCGGGGATGCCGACCCGCGCGGCGAGCACGTTCTCCGGCGTGAACCCGAGATCGACGTGGCGCAGCGCGTCGAGGCTCGCCAGCAGCAGGCCGGCCCCGACCAGCAGGACGACCGAGGCGGCGATCTGCGCCACCACCAGCGTCGAGCGCAGCCGGCCGCGGCCGGCGCCGCCCGCGGCGCTGCGCTCCCTCAAGCCCGCGGCCAGGTCGACCCGGTGCCGCACGAGGACCGGGGTGAGGCCCGCCGCCAGGGCGGCGACGGCGGTGATGGCGAAGGTGAAGAGCGCCACCTCCATGTCGATCGCCACCCGCTCGACGAGCGCCACGGGAAGGTCGCGCGTCAGCGCCGGCCGGCCGACTTCGACCAGCAACGCGGCCAGCCCCAGGCCGGCGACGCCGCCCGCCAGCGCCAGCAGCGCGCCCTCGGCGAGCACCGGCGCCGCCAGCGCCAGTCGTCCCGCCCCCAGCGCCCGGTGCACCGCCCGCTCGCCGCGGCGGTCCTCGGAACGCACCAGGAAGAGGCCGACGACGTTGGCGACGGCGATGAGCAGCACGCAGGCGATGGCGCCCATCAGCAGCCACAGGCGGCGCTTGCTGTCGCCGACGTAGAGATCCTCGAGGGTGCGCGCCTCGGGGCGGTCGATGGGCATGCCGAGCTCGCCCTCGAGCTCGCGGTGGATGCGGGCGAGGTCCGCGGCGGCCGCCTCGACAGTGGCGCCGGGGGCCAGGCGCGCCACCGCCCGCGTTCCGAACGCGCTGTCCCGGTTGTCCCACGGCAGGTCGGGGAGCGAGCCCATGGGGAAGTAGGCTTCGGCCTTGTGGCTGGGATAGCCGTCGCCCGGCCGGAGCACGCCCACCACCACGTACGGCCGCCCGTCCAGGGTCAGTGCCCTGCCCACCGCGCCGGGATCGCCGCCGAACCGCCGCTGCCAGTAGTCGTGGCCGAGCACCACCACCGACTCGGCCCCGGGCTCGGTCTCCGCGGCGTCGAAGGTGCGGCCGTGGGCGGGGAGCAGTCCGAGCACCGCGAAGAGGTCGCCGTAGACCGCCCGTGCCGAAACCGCCTCGGCGGGGCCGTCCCCGGTGCGGATCAAGTCCCACCCCGAGGTCGCCCCCCAGTCCGCGAAGACGCGTCCGCGATCGCGCCAGTCGCGGTAGTTGGGGATGGAGGTCGAGATCGAGTAGCCCTTGGTGGAGATGACGTCGACGGTGACGAGCTCGCCGGGGCTCGCGAAGGGCAGCGGATCGAGCAGCGTGGCGTCGACGATGCTGAACATCGCGGCGTTGCCGCCGATGGCGACCCCCAGCACGAGGACCACGACGAGGCTGAACCCCGGACGCCGCCGCAGGCTGCGGCTCGCCAGGCGCAGGGTGTGGGCGACGTGGGGCATCGGCATTCCTCCGAGGGTGCGCAGGTTCGAGGGCGGCCGGGGTGGTCGGATGCAGCCGGAGTGCCATCGAGGGCGATAACGCCAAGTCGCTGATTTCCGGCACCTTGCCGGAGACCTGCGGGCGCCGGCGGACGCCTCCCGCGTCCGCTTCCGAACGCATCGTTCCGCGATCGGGACGGACGCGGCCCGGCCTACTCGACGGCCACCGTGCAGCGGCGCTCGGCTACGGCGACTGATCCGCGCTCCGCCGGTGTCAACCTCCGGCGCGGCTCGCCCGTCAAATAGGATGTGAGCATCGCGATGGCAGCCCGAGCGTCGATGGCCGGCCCGCCGCTGGTGCTGCCCGCCGGCGACGAGGCGGCGCTCGCCGAGCGGGCTCGACAGGGGGATCGCGAGGCCTTCGGGCGTCTGGTCGTCGCCCACCAGCGGGCGATCACCCGCCTCGCCTACCGCATCCTCGCCGACGCCGACCTCGCCGACGGCGTGGCGCAGGAGACCTTCCTGCGCGCCTGGCAGCGCCGCCGCCGTTTCCGTGGTGAC
>DATKEH010000366.1:0-9267 GCA_035546355.1 Thermoanaerobaculia bacterium | reverse complement strand
CGAAGTCGTGCTCGTCGAGGTCGGTGATGACGACGCGGCCGCCCGGGCGCACCACGCGCGCCATCTCGCGCACCGCCGCGGCGGGCTCCTCGACGTGGTGCAACACCATGTTGGCGAACGCGTAGTCGACCTCGCCGTCGGCCAGAGGGAGGCGCTCGGCGCCGCCGGCGCGCAGCTCGAGCCCCGGGCGATCGCCCAGCTTGCCACCCAGGGTGGCGAGCATCGCCTCGGCCTCGTCCACCGCCACCACCGACAGCCCCTGCGCCAACAGGCCCTCGGTGAGGAAGCCGCTGCCCGCCCCGACGTCCACCGCCCGCCGGCCGGGCTCGATCCCGGCCACCCCGTAGGCCCGTTCACGGAGGGAATCCGGAAACAGGCGCTGGCGGATGGCGTCCCATTCCCCGGCGACCGTCTCGAAGTACTCCCTGCTGCTCATCGACTGACTCCTGGTTGCGGGCGTCACCCCTGTGGTTGTAACTGCCAACTCATGGTCCACGGATGGGCCCCCTCGCTCCCCTCAGCCGCAGCGCATGCGGCAGCTGCCGCCGCCAGCGTCGATGCGCTCCGCTCCGGCCTGGACGAGCCGCGCCAGCAGCTCGGCCATCGCCCGACGCACGTCGGGATCGAACTGGGCGGCGATCCCCTCCACCCCCGCCAGCAGGTCGCCCTCGACCCGGGCGTGCAACCGCCTGCCGTCCGCCGTCGCTGCGACCAGCACCGCCCGGCCGTCGTCGGGGTGCGGCCGGCGCACGGCGTACCCCTTCGCCACCAGGGCGTCGACCACCCGGCTGGTGGTGCTCTTGTCGAGGTACAACCTCGCCGCGAGCTGGTTGAGCGTCATGCCGCCGTCCACCACCAGCCCCTCGAGGGCGTAGCACTGGGTCACCGAGATGTCGTGACAGCAGATGCGGTCGCGGTCACGGAACTGGAAGACCCGCAACAGATGGGAGAGCACGCGGTGCAGCTCCGCCGCGTCCTGGCGCAAGATGGGGTCAGCCCCAACAGCGGAGAGCTGGCTGCCCGGCGAAGGTTGTTGCATGTACCAACGATACTCGGGTTTCCCGCGCCTGTCAACCCTTCGGCGCGCTGATCCCAGAGCCAACTGGGCGTGGCCCTCCTCGCCCTGGTGCTCGCGGGCGGCGCCCTGCTGGTGCTGCGGCGCCAGGCGTAGACCGGTGCCGGGTCACGCCGCCGAGGCGGGCAGCCGCCCGGCGCGCGCCAGCTGCTGGTAGCGGTAGGCGCCGAGCAGGGCGGCGCCGAGGGCGCCGGCCCAGGGCGATTCGGGGTGGCTGCGGATCTCCAGCGGCGCCGCCTTGCCCCTGCCCGGCTTCTCGTCGGCCAGCACCTCGCGCATGGCGGCGAGCAGGCCCTCGTCCTGAGAGAGCCCGCCGGTGACCAACGCCACCCCGTCGCTGCCCACCGAGCGCAGCAGCTTGACCAGGCGGCCGGCGATCGACAGGTGGATCCCCTTGAGGATGTCGCCGGTGGCGATGCCGCGGGAGACCATGTTGATGACGTCGGTCTCGGCGAGCACGGCGCAGATCGAGGAGCAGCTCTCCGGCGCGCTGGCGGCGAGCGACTCGCGGCCCACATCCTCCAGCGGCACCCCGAGGTAGCGGGCGATGTTCTCGACGAACTGGCCGCTGCCGCTGGCGCACTGGCTGGTCATCTTGTGGGCCAGCACCCGGCCCCCCTCGCCCATGCGCAGGGCGCGGGCGTGCAGCGCCCCGACGTCGATTGCCGCCCGCGCCTCGGGGCAGAGGAAGGCGGCGCCGCGGGCGTGGGTGGTGACCGAGTAGAAGTGGCCGGTGCGCAGCTCCACCGCCTCGCCGTCGCCGGTCGAGGCGACGTAGTCGAAGGCGTCGGCGGCGACGCCGGCGGCGGCGCAGGCGTCGGCGAAGGCGGCCTCCACCACCTCGGCGAGGTTGCGGCGGCGGATGCGCTGCGTGGCGAGGGCGAGCACCTCGCCGTCCTCGCCGGCGCCGCTGCGCACCACCGCCACCTGAACCGCGGCCGCCCCGGGGTCGATTCCCGCGGTGAGGTGGTTGGTGTGGGTCATGGATGCGCCAATTGGGAGAGCGCCGGGCGGGTGGCGTAGGGGCCGCCCTCCGCGGCGGCCCGCGGGCGGGCGCTGAGGCCCGCCCCTACGACCATCGTCGGACGACGGGTCAAATGGCGGCCTCCGTCGCCTCGGCTACCGGCCGCAGCGGCGCCAGCCCCCGCCCGGCATGCAGGTTGTCGAGGGCGAAGAGGGCCGCCCCCAGGGCGCCGACGTAGATCGAGTCGGCGTGCACGTTGAGGGTGATGCCGTCACCGTAGTTGACCGCCACCAGGTCGCGCAGCACCTTGACCGCCATCTCGTTGCGGCACACCCCGCCGGTGAAGGTCAGCTGGTCCTCGACGCCGCCGGAGCGGGCGAGCAGCGACATCGCGCGCAGCATCATCGCCCGGTGCAGCCCGGCGAGGATGTCCTCCCGCCGCTCCCCCAGCGCCAGCCGTTCGCGCAGCTCGGCGCCGGCGAACACCGTGCAGGTGGAGCTCACCCGCACCTGCTTCCTGGCCTGCAGCGCCAGCGGCCCCAGCTCGTGCAGGCCGAGCGACAGCTCGTCGGCGATGTAGCCGAGGTAGCGGCCGCAGCCCGCGGCGCAGCGGTCGTTCATCTGGAAGCCGGTCACCACCCCGGTGGCGTCGACCTGGATGGCCTTGGTGTCCTGCCCGCCGATGTCGAGCACCGTGCGGGTACCGGGGAACAGCGCGTGCGCGCCGCGGCCGTGGCAGAGGATCTCGCTGCGGATCGCCTCCTTGGGGAACGGCAGGGGTCTGCCGCCCGTAGCCGGTGCCGACGAAGGCCAGCTCCTCGATCGGCGCGTCGCAGGCCTCGGCCACCAGCTCGGCCAACACCGGCACGGCCTCGCCGGCCTCGGTCAGCCGCCGCGCCGCCCGCTCCAGAAGCTGCGGAACGGAGCGCGGCTCGAGGCGCGTCTCGACGGCCAGGATGGCGCGGTCGTACAGGGCCAGCAGCCGTTCGAAGGGCGCCTCGCCGCGCGACGACACCGCCTCGGCGCCGGCGGTGAAGGCGGCGCCGGCGAGGTCGCGGAAGAAATCGCTGCGCCGCTCCGCGCCGGCGGCGAAGAGCGCCGGGGCGCCGGCGGCGACGCCGGCGAGCACCTCCGTAGCCGCCGGCTCGAGCGCCTCGCGCCAGCCCTCCAGCGCCGGCTCGGCGAGGATGGCGAGCACCTCCCGGCGCAGCGCCGCCAGCTCGCCGAGGTAGATCTCGAGGCGAAAGACGTCGCGCAGGCGGGCCAGCCCGCCGGCCACCCCGTCCCGCCGCGCCGCCGCCCGCTCGAGCAGCGTGAAGCGCGCCGAGGTCATCGCCTCCTCCCGCGCCACCGCACAGGCGACGTCGTAGTCGCTGCGACTGTTGGTGATGCCCCGCCCCACCACCCGCCCCTGCTCGTCCAGCAGCACCGATTTGGTGGTGGTCGAGCCGAGGTCGATGCCGACCACGCACCTCACGCGTAGCTCCCGCGCCGCCGCGCATCGAGCATCTGCAGGTAGCTCTGCAGGCGGTTCTCGATGTTGGACCTGCCGAAGTAGCGGGGGTCGACGAGGTCGGACTCGATGAACCCGCCGGGGACGCCGGTGCGGCTCTCGAGCTCGCGCAGCATCAACAGCTGGCCGACGCTGAACGAGTTGCACGACTTGACGCTGTGGATCAGGAAGCCGTCGGCCGAGTAGTCGCGGACGTAGCGCTCGAGCAGCGCCACCCGCGCCGGCAGCGACAGGTTGGTGTAGCAGCCCAGGCAGTACTCGGCCAGCGATTCCAGCGGCCGCTCGGGGTCGTGGCGGAAGCCGGTGTCGTAGAGGCCGCCGACCCGGGTGTAGGTGGAGGCCACCACCACCGCCCCCTCGCGGCTGAACATGTGCCAGAAGTCCTGGAAGTCGGTCCAGTTGGGCGGGCCCTCCACCACCAGCCGGAAGCGCTCCTCGCCGAGCGGCCCGTCCGGCGTCATCGGCCCCTCGCCGGCCGCGACGCGCGCCTCCACCTCCTCGCGCAGCTCCCGGTAGTAGGCGACCGCGTCCGCAGTGCCGCGAAAGGCCGAGAAGATCGGCCCGACGTAGTAGACGCCGCCGAAGTAGCCGTCGATCGGGGAGGGGCGGTGACGCGCCGACTCCCACACCGCCACCAGGTCCTCCTCGGCCTGCCGCGACAGGGCGAGGCGGCGGGCCAGCGCCTCCTCGTCGAAGGCGCGCCCGGTGACCCGCTCCATGGCCGGGATCACCTCGCGGCGCAGCTGATCGACGACGTAGTGGCGCATCTCGTCGGTGATCTCCCCCTCCGCCTGGTAGGGCACGTGGAGCATGACCACCGGGCAGTCGTACTTCTCGCGCAGCAGCTCGAACCACTTCATGAAGGTGAAGCAGCCGGTGTAGGAGAGCAGCAGCAGGTCGGGCGACGGCAGCTGGGTGTCGTGCGGCCCGATGTTGCCGCTCTCCAGCATGCCGAGGTCGCACTTGACGTAGGTACAGACGTCGGCGGAGTGGCCCGTCTTCTCGGCCTCGGCGATGAACCCCGCCGAGCGCTTGCGCATCCCCGACTGCAGGGCGTTGATCTCCGGCAGCACCGGCGCCATGCCGAAGGCGCCGATCAGCTCGGCCAGGTTGCCAGGCACGAAGGTGTACACCACCTTGCGCCCCTCCTCTCGCGCCCGCTCGAGGCCGCGGAAGTACTCGGCGAACATCCGCTTCTGGCGCTCCTGGCTGCGATCCTTGGCCGCCTGCGGCGGCCGCGCGGCGGCGGGCATGGCGCTCATGTCGCTCCTCCCCACAGCTTGACGGCGTCGGAGAACGCCCCCGCCTGCTCGCGGATCACCCCGAACTGAGCCGTGTTCTCGGCGTACTTGAAGCTGGTGTGGGGGATCCCCTCGCGGTCGAGCGCCGCCTCCAGCATCGGCCGATCGAGCAGCGCCGGGTCGCAGAAGGAGGGGGAGGCGAAGACCACGCCGTCGGCTGCGGTGGCGCGCACCCGCTCGATCAGCGCCGCGCCCTTGCGCGCCTGGCCCACGTAGCGGGTGGCGGTGGCGATGCCCTGCTCGAGGAACGCCCGGGCCAGCGACTCCACGGCGTCCTCCCCTGGAGAGCAGGTGATCTCGCCGTCGATCGTCCGCAGCCCGAGCTGCAGATCGTCTTCGACGACGTAGCAGCCGGCGCGTTCGAGCGCCCGCACCAAGGGGAGCGGCGGCTGCTCGCAGAAGGCTCCCACCACCACCACCCGCACGTTGTCGTAGACGCGCGTCGCGCGCCACCGCAGCGCCGCGATCAGCTCAGCGAGCAGCACCGCGTGCTCGACGGCGGGCATCATCGCCCCGGCCCGCACCGCCAGATAGGCCTCCGAGGCCAGCAGGCGCCAGGGCTCGTCGCGGCGCAGGCGGTCGAGCTCGGCGAGGGCGCGGCGGCGCCGGTTCTCCTCGACGGTCGCCCGCATCAGCGAGTCGTCGTCCAGGGGCCGGGCGCCGCGCGCCGCCAATCCCTGGGCGATGCGGCGCATCTCGCCGGCGTAGAAGCGCCCCCCACCGCCGGATCGAAGCTCTGCGGCAGGTCGAGGTAGGCGACGTAGCGCTCGCCGAACAGCAGCTTGAAGACTCCGCCGAGGTTGCGCACCACGTCGCAGGTGGAGGGGAAGAGGAAGGCGTCGAACACGTCGAGGTCGCCGCGCAGGCCGAGCTCCACGACGCTACGCGGCAGTTGGCAGATGTAGGACTGGAAGTAGGAGTCGCCGCGGATGATCTCCACCTGCTCACCGCCGCCGAAGAGGGCCACCGGCAGGCACCCCTGCGCCTCGAGCAGCGGCCGGGGCACGTACACCGGCAGATACCCGACGGCCAGCGCGCCGGGGTTGCGCTGCTTCCAGGCTCGAGCCCGGGCGAAGGTCAGATCCTCGACCAGCGCCTGGCAGCGGGCGAGGATCGCCGCCGCCGGATCCTCCTGCTGCCCGGGATCGCCCGGGAACGGCTGCCCGGCAGGAGCCGCCGCCGCGCGGTGGCCGTTGTCGGCCGACCCGCTCATCGCTCCCTCCAGCGCGGAGGCCGCTTTTCGAGGTAGGCGGCGATCCCCTCGTTGCCGTCGTGGCTCGGCAGTAGCCGGCCGACGTAGCGCGCCTCGGCCGCGGCGAGCCCGCGATCCACCGCCTGCGCCCAACCGGCGTCGCCGCGCACCGCCGCCGTCGCCTCGCGCAGCGCGAACGCCGACAGCGGCGCCAGCGTCTTGCGGTACCACTCCAACACCGCCCCCTCCGCCGCTTCGCCCTGCCCCTCGACCACCCCGGTGACCCAGCCGACCGCCGCCGCGGCGGGGGCCTCCAGCGAGTCGCCGGTCAACAGCAGCCTCTCGCTCAGCGGCGCCCCCAGTCGCCAGGGGCCGACGGCGGCGAGCACCGGCGGGAAGACGCCGAGCTGGATCTCCGGGCAGGCGAAGCGGGCGTCGGCGGTGGCGAAGACGAAGTGGCAGCAGAGCACCAGCTCGAAGCCAGCTCCCAGGCAGCTGCCCTGCACCAGCGCTGCCACCGGCACCGGGAAGGTGGCCAGCTGGCGGACCAGGCGGTGGAAGCCGGCCAGCAGCGCCGGCGCCTGCTCGCGGCGATGCTCCGGGATCGAGGCGCCGTAGGAGAAGTGGGGGCCGTCGGCGGTGAGCAGCACCAGCCGCAGGTCCGGCCGCCCACCGTGCTCGCCGAGAGTGGCTGCGAGCTCGCTGAAGGTGGCTCGCGACAGCACGTTCCCCTTGCTGCCGCCGAGCCGCAGCCGCAGCACGCGGCCGTCCTCGAGCAGCGTCGCCGTGACCCCGGTGACCGCCCGCGCCGCCGTCGCCGACGGCGCGCTCACGCCACCCCCTCCGGCACCGGCAGGCGCCGCTCGGCCTCCATCCGCCGCCGCGCGCTCTCCGGCAGCACGGCGCGCAGCAGCTCGCCGTCCCAGCGCGCCCCCTCGGCGAGCCGCCGGCGCAGGGTCACGAAGTCGATCTCGCGCGCGCCGCGGTCGCCGAAGTGAAAGGCCGGGAAGCCGGCTTGCGCCTCGGTGGCCATGTTCAGCGCCAGCCAGGAGCGATTGCTCTCGCTGTTGGCCAGCCAGTGCTCGAGCTTCTTCTTGCGCAGGCTCTCCAGCGTCTTGCGGGTGCAGTCGGGGAAGGTGTAGAGCAGCTGCGTCACCAGCCGCTCCACCGCCTCGTCGAGCGGCGCCAGGTCGACGGCGCAGGCGGCCGCGGCCTGCCGCCCCGACTCCAGCGCCGCACCGCACTTGGCCTCGCCGTAGACGATCCGCCCGTCGGGGTCGAGCCAGCGGTCGGTGACCACGCGCGGGTCGGGCACCAGATCGCCCTCCGGCGTGCGGTGCGCCGCCGCCACTTCGTTGACCAGCCCCAGGCGCAGCGCCTTGTAGGCCGACCAGGGCTGGCACAGCACCAGCGACTCCGCCGCCCTGGCGTAGCCGACGTAGAGGTGCAGGAAGTCGGTCGAGCCGCCGTCCGGGGCCGAGCCGTGGACCGGGCCCGCCTGACCGAACGAGGCGTGGCCGGCGGCGACCGTGAAGTCGCAGGCCATGCCGATCTCCTGGCCGCCGGCGATCCGCAGACCGTTGACCCGCGACACGACCGGCTTGTCGCAGTACAGGATCGCCGTCACCATGTCGTTGAACAGGCGCATGTACTGGAGGTACTCGTGCGGCCGGCCGGCGTAGTAGGTGGCGTACTCGGCGGTGTTGCCGCCGGTGCAGAACGAGCGCTCGCCGGTGCCGGTCAGGACCACCGCCACCGCGGCGCGGTCGGCGCTTGCGCGGCGGAAGGCGAGGATCACCTCCTTGACCGCCTCGGTCGTGTAGCTGTTGAGCTGGGCCGGGTTGTCGAGCGAGATCCAGACCTGGTGGAGCCCGGCGACGGCGGCGCCGTCCCGGCCCCGCACCGGCCGGTTCTCGTAGCGGATGTGGCGGAACGGCAGCTCGGGCAAGAGCTCGTGGTTTTTCAGCAAGGTCATCGTCGTTCCTCGGTTACACGTAGGGTGCGGCTTGCCGCACCGGATCGGGAGGCGGGCATCCGAGCCGTAGGGTGGGCCTTGGCCCACCGGATTGGGAGCGGGGGCGTCTGTGCAGGCGTAGGGTGCGGCTTGCCGCACCGGGGCGGGGTGTGGGCGCTCACCGTTCATCCCTCCGGGTGCAGGATCATCCGGCGCCCCAACCGGTGGTTGGCCATGTCGTCGAGCAGCCGGTTGACCTCGCTCATCGGCGCGTGGTCCACCACCGGCGTGAGCGCCACCGCGCCCCGGAAGATCAGGTCGAGGACCGCCGGGTAGGCCTCCGGCGGACAGCCCCAGGTGCCGTGGACCGTCGCGTCGACGGCCATCAGGTTCGACAACCGGACCGGGACCTCCTCCGGGGTGTACCCCACCAGGACCAGGGTCGCCGCCCGGTCGAGCAGGCCGAACGCCAGTGCCTGGCCGGCGGCGGTGCCGGAGGTCTCGAACACCCGCAAGCGTAGCGACGGCACCTCCCATTCCCGGGCGACGTCTCGGACCTGCCGCCGGACGTCCTTGGGATCGCGCCCCCCGGCGTCGATCGTCCGCTCGGCGCCGAACGCCCGCGCCGCCTCGAGCGCCTCGGCGCGGACGTCGCAGGCCACCACCCGGGCGCCCAGGGCGCGGGCGATCTGGACCAGGAAGCCGCCGACGCCGCCGGCTCCGACGACGACCGCCAGGTCACCGGCTGCGAGCCCGGCCCGCGCCGTCGCCTGGTAGGCGGTCGAGACCGCGTCGGCCACCACCGAGAGCTCGTCGAGCGGGAAGCCCGCCGGGGCCCCGTCGAGCGGCACCAGCGGCGCCGCCGGCACCAGCAGGTGGCTCGAGAAGCCGCCGTGGATGTCGTTGCCCGGCATCTTCTGCCGCGGGCAGGCGTTGCCGCGGCCGGCGCGGCAGAAGGCGCACTCGCCGCAGGGGAGAACCGCCGGCACCAGCACCGGCCGGCCGACCAGGTCCGCGAAGCCGGCGCCCGCGGCGGCGACCGTGCCGGTGATCTCGTGGCCCAGGACCAGCGGCAGCGGGTGGCGCGGCGCCACCGAGCCGTCGGCGAAGCCGAGGTCGGTATGGCAGAGCCCGCAGGCCGCGACCGCGACCAGCGCCTCGCCCGGACCGGGCTCGGCGACCGTCAGGTCGCGAAGGACCAGGGGCCGGGCCGGGGTCTCCAGGAAGTAGCCAGCGGCGTTCATCGCATCGGCCTCAAGATCGTCCCT
>DATKEH010000365.1:0-10102 GCA_035546355.1 Thermoanaerobaculia bacterium | reverse complement strand
CTTCACCTCCACCTCTTCGGCCAGGAAGGTCTCGCGCACCTGCTTCATGGCGGCGACGATCTGCTCGTCGAGCTCGGGCGAGATGTCCTTCTGGTCGCGGATCTCGGCGAGGATCTCGGTCTTGTCGTCGCGGAAGGTGCGGTGCAGCGCCTTCTCGAACGCCCGCACCTGGTCGACCGGCAGCGGGTCGAGGACGCCGCGGGTGCCGGCGAGGAGCGACAGGATCTGCAGCTCCACCGGCAGCGGCTCGTACTGCCCCTGCTTGAGGATCTCCACCAGCCGGGCGCCGCGGGCGAGCTGCGCCTGGGTGGCCCTGTCGAGGTCGGAGCCGAACTGGGCGAAGGCGGCGAGCTCGCGGTACTGCGCCAGCTCGAGGCGCAGCGTGCCGGCGTTCTTGCGCATCGCCTTGATCTGCGCGTTGCCGCCCACCCGCGACACCGAGATGCCGACGTTGATCGCCGGCCGCACGCCGGCGTAGAAGAGGTCGCTCTCGAGGTAGATCTGGCCATCGGTGATCGAGATGACGTTGGTCGGGATGTAGGCCGACACGTCCCCCGCCTGGGTCTCGATGATCGGCAGCGCGGTGAGCGAGCCGCCGCCGTTGGCGTCCGACAGCTTGGCGGCGCGCTCGAGCAGCCGCGAGTGGAGGTAGAACACGTCGCCGGGATACGCCTCGCGCCCCGGCGGCCGGCGCAGCAGCAGCGAGATCTCGCGGTAGGCGGCCGCCTGCTTGGAGAGGTCGTCGTAGATCAGCAGCGCGTGGCGGCCGTTGTAGAGGAAGTACTCCCCCATCGCGCAGCCGCCGTAGGGCGCCAGGTACTGCAGCGGCGCGGGCTCGGACGCCGAGGCCGACACCACGATGGTGTAGTCCATCGCCCCGTGCTCCTCGAGGCGCTTGACCACCTGCGCCACCGTCGAGCGCTTCTGGCCGATGGCGACGTAGAGGCAGATGACGTCGGTGTCCTTCTGGTTGATGATGGTGTCGACGGCCACCGCCGTCTTGCCGGTCTGGCGGTCGCCGATGATCAGCTCGCGCTGGCCGCGGCCGATGGGGATCATCGCGTCGATGGCCTTGATGCCGGTCTGCAGCGGCTCCTTCACCGGCTGGCGGTCGACCACCCCGGGGGCGATGCGCTCCAGCGGGTAGCGCTCGCTGGACTCGACCGGCCCCTTGCCGTCGAGCGGGCGGCCGAGGGGGTCGACGACGCGGCCGATCAGCGCGTCCCCCACCGGTACCGACATGATGCGGCCGGTGCGGCGCACCTGGTCCCCTTCCTCGATCAGGCGGGTGTCGCCCATCAGCACGGCGCCGATCTCGTCCTCCTCGAGGTTGAGGGCGAGGCCGGTCACCTCGTGGGGGAAGGCGAGCATCTCGCTCGCCATGCACTTCTCGAGACCGTAGATGCGGGCGATGCCGTCGCCCACCGACAGCACCGTGCCCACCTCGGCGAGGTCGATGTCGGCCTCATAGCCGGCCAGCTCGCGCTCGAGGATGGCGGTGATCTCGTCGGCTTTCAACTGCTTCATGGTCGATCTACCTCCGCTGAGCGTGGAGCAGCTCGCGCTCGAGGCGGTCGAGCTGGCCGCGCAGACTGGCGTCCCACAGGTCGCTGCCGACGCGGACGCGGAACCCCGCCAGCAGGTCGGGGTCGGTGCTCTCCTCGAGGCGGACCTTCCGCCCCAGCTTCCCCTGCAGGGCGGCGGCGAGCCGCGAGCGCTGCTCGTCCGACAGCGGCTGCGCGGTGCCCACCTCGGCGATGGCGATCCCCAGGCGATGATCGATCAGCTCGCCGACCCCGGCCAGGATCTCCTCCAGCCGCCTCAGCCGATACCGCGTCAGCAGGGCGGCGAGGAAGCGCCGCGCCAGCGGGTCGAGCCCGGCGCTCTCGGCGACCGCCGCCAGCGCCTGCTGCTTGACCGCCAGCGGCACCGCGGGGCTGGTGGCCATCCTCCCCAGCACGGGGTGGTCGGCCAACAGCCGCGCGAACGCGACCAGCTGGTCGCGCACCGCCACCGCCCGGTCGGTCGAACCGGCGGCGCCCAGCAGGGCCTCGGCGTAGGGGCGGGCGAGGGTGCGCATCAGCGGCGCTCTAGCCGTCCTAGGTTGGCGGCGAAGAGGCGCCGCCGATCCTCGGCGGTCAAGGAGCCGCGGATGCGCTCCTCGGCCAGGCGGGTGGCCAGCGCCACCGCGTGCTGCGACAGCTCCTGTTGCGCCTGGCGCAGCTGGTGGGCGATCTCCCCCCGGGTCGCCTCCGCCAGCCGCTCGCGGTCGCGCTCGGCGTCGGCGAGGATCTGCTGCCGCTCCCGCTCCCCCTCCCGCTCGCTGCGGCTGGCGAGCTCCTCGACCTCCCGCCGCAGCTCGGCGACCTGGGCCGTCAGCCGCGCCTCCATCTGGCCCGCCTCCTCGCGGTGCCGCTGCGCCTCCTCCAGGGCATGGCGCACGTCGCGCTGCTTGCCCTCGAGGAACTGCACCACCGCGGGGCCCGCGAAGTAGACGAGGATGCCGAGGAAGATGACCAGGTTGAGGGTCCAGAAGACCCAGTGCGGAAGCCCCAGGAAGCGCCCCGGCTCCTCGACGGTGCCGACGCCCTCCGCTGCCTCGGCCGCCAGCAGCGGCACCGCCGCCAGCAGGCATACGGCGAGCAGCACGCCGGCCCGCCTCACACCGCCCTCCCCAGCAGCCGCTCGGCGATCTGGTCGGCCAGCCGCGCCGCCCGCGGCTCGAGCGCCCGCCGCTCCTCCTCCACCTGCGCGGCGAGCTCGGCCCGCACCCGCTCGAGCTCGCGCTGGGCTTCGGCCTTGGCCTCCTCGAGCATCTGCCGGCGGCGCTCCTGCGCCTCGCGGCGCAGCGTCTCGCGGTGGGTGGCGGCCTGGCGGCGCGCCGCGATCAGCTTCTGCCGCTCGCCGGCGAGCTGCTCCTCGGCTTCGGCGGTGGCCTTCTCCCACACCTCCCGCGCCCCGGCGATGCGCGACTCACGGCTGGTGATCACCCGCAGGAGGGGATTGAAGAAGAAGATCTTGAGGATCACCCAGGCGATCCCGAAGATCGCGATGATCACCAGCATGCTGGCGTCGAAATCCACGTGCGGGGCCCGTCTCTGGCTATGTGAACGAGAGAATTTCCTGCGCTCTCCGGCAGGGCGCTCGAAGCGGTCGGACTGTAACACGGGGGTAGGGGCCGGTCAACGCCGCGGCAGGCTTGGGTTTGCCGCCCTCCGAGCCTTCCGATAACATCCCCAGCAACCCGTGAGCAGCGCCCCCCCGGCCTCCGACCGCGCCCAGTGGAAGAGCAAGCTCGGCTTCGTGCTGGCCGCCTCCGGCTCGGCCATCGGGCTGGGCAACATCGTCTTCTTCTCGGCCAACGCCTACAAGTACGGCGCGGGCGCCTTCTATCTCCCCTACCTGGTGTCGCTGTTCCTGGTCGGCATTCCGCTGCTGATCGCCGAGCTCGGCCTGGGCGGCATGACGCAGCAGGCCTTCCCACAGTCGCTGGGCCGGATCGGCGGCCGCTGGGGGGAGCTCGCCGGCTGGTGGGGGCTGCTCAACGCCTCCTTCATCACCATGTACTACGTCACCATCCTGGCCTGGGTGTGCGGCATGATGGTCGGCGCCTTCGGGTCGCTGTGGCGCCCGGCCACCGAGGTCGACGCGTTCGCCGTCGCCTCCATGCCCAACCCGACGGGGTTCTTCTTCGCCATGATCTCGTCCTGGTGGGTGGTGGGGCTGGTGGCGCTGGTGTGGGCCCTCAACGTGCTGCTGGTGCGCCGCGGGGTCGCCACCATCGAGGCGGCGGTCAAGGTCTTCGTGCCCTTGATGTGGTTGTTCATGATCGTCCTGATCGTGCGCGGCCTCACCCTGCCGCACGGCGAGGAGGGGGTCTTCCTGCTGTTCACCCCCGACTGGGAGATGATCCGCGGCGCCGAGGTGTGGCAGGGAGCGATGAGCCAGATCTTCTTCTCGCTGTCGCTCGGCTTCGGCATCATGACGGCGTACGCCTCGTACCTGCCGCGCAACGCCGACCACACCAACAACGGGCTGGTCACCGCTTGCCTGAACTGCGGTTTCGAGTTCATCGCCGGGCTGGCGGTGTTCTCCCTGCTGTTCGCCTTCGCCATCGTGCCGCAGGCCTCCACCCTGACCATGATGTTCTTCGTGGTGCCCGAGGGGATCGCCGCCATGCCCTGGGGGGTGGTGCTGTTCGGGCTGCTGTTCTTCGTGCTGCTGCTGCTGGCCGGCCTGTCGTCGTCGATCTCGCTGGTCGAGGCCCTGCTGTCGGGGCTGATCGACAAGTTCGGCTGGAGCCGCCGCCGCACGCTGCTCGTGGGGGGCACCATCGGTTTCCTGGGTAGCGTCGCCTTCGCCCTGCCGGTGGTGGTGGACCCCGAGATCGCCGCCACCGGCACCCTGGGTCTCAGCCTGCTCGACCTGATCGACCACTGGGCCTTCTACCACGGGCTGCTCATCGTCGGGCTCGTCGAATGCCTGCTGATCGGCTGGAAGCTGCCGGTGGCCCGGCTGCGCGAGGAGATCAATCGCAGCTCGCGGTTGCGGCTGCCGGTCGCCTTCGACTGGCTGATCAAGCTGGTGATCCCGGCGGGGCTGGTGGCGATCCTGCTGCAGTCGGCCTGGCGCGAGATCTCCGACGGCCTCTACGGCACCGGCCGCCCCTTCGCCGGCGCCGATGCGATGGCCTTCGGCTGCCTGCTGTTCTGGCTGCTCGGCACCATCCTCCTCGCCTGGCGGCTGTCGGCGGCGCGCCCGCAGCCGGCGCCCGCGCCGGCGGCAGCGGTGGAGCAGCCGCATGGTTGAGCTCCACCGCTCCCTGGCGGCGGCCGCCGTCACCCTGGCGATCGCCGCCGGCGCGCCGGCGGCCGCCGTCGAGCTGCGCCTCGCCGAGCCCTTCCCGCTGCGGGGCGAGCCGACGCGGGTGGAAGTGCTGGACGCGGAGGCGGGCGTCGCCTACGAGCTGCGGGTGACCTACCGCCCCAACAGCCGCACGCCGCGCTCCGAGACGCTGCAGCTCGCCCCCGAGGGCACGTCGGCCGCCTGGATCCCGCGCGACGCCGGCCTGGCGCAGCTCGACCTCGTCGCACCCGGCGGCGCCGCGGCGGCATCGCTGCGCGCCGCGGTACGGTTCGGAGGCTTCCCGGCGACCGGCCTGCTGGTGATGGCGGTGGCCGGGCTGCTCCTGTTCGGCGGCGCCGCGCTCTCCATGTGGCTGCTGCTCGGCGAGACGGGGCCGCGGGTGGCCGAGCAGCTCGAACCGCCGTCGACGTAGAGGGCGGCCGCGGAGGGCCGCCCCTACGACGGCGGGTGAGCTCTGTCGGTCGTAGGGGCCGGCCTCCGTGCCGGCCCGTCCGGAGGGCGGCGATTCACTCGCCGCGCGCTCGCCACAGGGACCAGCCGATCCACAGATTGCCGGCAAAGGTGACGGCGGCGAACACCACCAGGGGGTCGACGCCGCGCGGCCACAGCGCGACGGCCCCGCCGAGCTGCAGCCAGAGCCCGTAGCCGCGAAACGGCGGGAAGGCCAGGCCGCCCTGCGCGTAGAAGGAGTGCCCCAGCAGCAGCAGCCACAGCCCGGGCAGCGCGGCGGTGGCGCCGACGGCGATCAGGGCCAGCGACAGCAGCAGCGCCACCAGCGACAGGTTGCCCTGGACGTTGAGCACCCAGCCGGCCAGCGGCGAGCTGCGCGCGCGCCGCTGCCCGCGCCGGATCCCCAGCAGCTCGACCGCGCCGCCGGCCAGGATGGTCAGCGACCACAGGGCGAGCCCGCCGGCCCAACCCCAGCGCAGCGCCACCTCGGTGGTCGCCAGCGCCGCGGCGGGAAGCAGCAGCGCCCAGACCATCCAGGACCAGGGGAAGGAGAGGTACGCCTCGCTGGCGGCGGCGAACAGGTCGCGCACCCGGTCGAGGTCTTCGCCGGCCTCGTCCCGGCGGTGAAAGAGGGGCTCGTACTCCCGCATCCCCTGCCCCTTCGAGGGAGCCGCGGTCAGCCCTCGCGGAGGGTGGAGTGGCTCAGCCGATCGGCCAACGACCGGCCGCGGAGCGCCAGCAGGGCCGGCAGCCCGAGCGCCGCCACGGTGAGCAGCCCGGCGAGCCAGCGCCTGGCCGCCTGCCCGAAGGTGAGCGGCTGCTCGTCGTCGCACCGGGCCACCAGGCCCAGCACCGCCATCCCCGGCGTGCGGCCCCAGAAAGCGAGTGGGATGACGGTGAAGAACAGCGAGAACACCAGCAACAGCAGCAGCATCGCGGGCAGGTCGCGCGGCTCGGGCGCCACCCCCATGAGGCGCACGCCGAGCACCACGACGGCGAGCACCGCGACGTGGGCTACCAGGTCCACCATCCCCGCGTACAGCCGGCTGCGCAGCGGCACGCCATCGTCGCCAGCCTGGGCCGCTGCGGGCGTGGGCTCACCAACAGCCGGCCCGCTCGCGGGCGGCGCGTCGAGCTCGAGGTCGAAGAGGCTCGGCTGCTCGAGGCGGCGGCGGGGGCTCATACCGCCCGCGGCGAGAGGTACTTGACGAAGGTGCGGTAGAGCAGGTCCGGCTCGCGATTCTCGTAGGCGTCGGCGAGCTCGAGCAGGCGCTGCACCTCCGCGTCCTGGGGATCGACCTGCGCCGCTTCCCGGAGCAGCTTCTTCGCCTCGCCGGGACGGCCCTGCTGCAGGCTGCGCACGCCGAGGTTGAAGTAGGCGACGGTGAGGATGGTGCGCGCGTCGCGGTTCTGGGGCTCCTTCTCGAGGGTCAGCCAGAGCTCGCGCATCGCCCGCTCGTACTCCTCGGCCCGCACCAGCTGCAGCTGCTCGGCGAGGGGCTGCAGCTGCCGCTCGGCGTCCTGCAGCAGATGGTGGTCCTCGGCGCCGAGGGGCTCCAGCCGCGCCGCCGCCTCGAACAGCGGGTGCGCCGCCAGCATCCGCTGCTCGCCATGGGCGGCGCGGGCGCGTTGCAGCAGCGCTTCCCGGCGCGCCATCACCTGCGGGTCCGGCCCCTCCGCCTCGACGGGCGCGAGCTCGGCCTCCCACTGGCCGATCAGCGCCTGGGCTTCCTGGAAGTAGGGGCTGGCCGGGGGCACCCGCTTGAGCTGGGCGAGGGCCATCGCGGCCTTGCCCTGGTCATAGAGCTGGCTGGCGCGGGCGATGGGCGTCTGCTCCGGCCGCTCGCTCTGCACCACGGGCTCGGAATTGGGGAACAGCGTGTCCCACCGCGTCATCACGAACCAGCCCGCCGCCAGCGCCCCCACCAGCACGGCGCCCGCCACCAGCCAGAACGTGCGACGGGGTCGCGCAGCCTGCGGCGGAGGCGGCGCGGCCGTCGCGGCGGGCCGCTCGCCCGGCTCGGGCGGGACCAGGATCTCCTCCTTGAGCACGCCCGACTCGGCGCCGCCGCCCTCGAGCCCGCGCAGCAGATCGTCGCCCTGCGGCCCCCCAGCGGCCGGCGCCAGCTCCGCGACGTCGCCACGCTCCACCTTGTCGAGCAGCTCGCGCGCCGCCAGGTGGCCGGGGTGCTGCGCCAGCAGCGCCTCGAGCGCGGCCCTGGCCGCGTCGAGCTCGCCCGCCTCGGCGCGCGCCAGCGCCTCGTGGTAGGCCTCTTCGGTCCGTCGCTCCTCCTCGGCCTTCTGGTTGCGGGCCGTCTCGATGCGCCGGGCCGCCTCCTTGTGGTCGATGTCGATCAGGAAGATCCGCGACCAGGAGTCGATCGCCGACTGGAGCTCCCCTCGCGCGAAGGCCTCCTGCCCGGCGTCGAGCAGCTCGGCGATGCGCGGATCGGCGTCGGACGGCCCGCCGGCCGGCGGCGCCGGCGCCGGCTGCTCGAGGTCGAGGGACTCGGCATCGGCCAGCGCCCCGAAGTCGAGCTCCGGCAGCGGCTCGGACAGGGCGTCGTCGGCGAGCTCGAAGCCGGGCGCCTCCTCCCCGGTCATCGGCTCGAGCTCGAGCGGCTCCGAGGCGTCGTCCAGGTCCACCATCGGCTCGAGCTCGAGCGGGCTCGCCGCCCCGGCGTCGGGGACCCCCTCGGCGGCGGCGACTCCGGGGTGGGTGGGGTCGAGCACCCGCGCCTTCTCGAGGTGCGCCGCGGCTGCCTCCTGGTCCCCCTCCTCCAGGGCCTGGCGGGCCTTTTCGAGGAAGCTCTCCACGTACGGCGCGGCCTCGATGCGCTCCTGCGCCACCGCCAGCAGCCGCTGCAGGTCGGGATCGGCGGCGATCGTGTCCTGGAAGCCCTCGGCTCGCCGCATCAGCCCCGCGAAGTCGCGTCGCGCCAGCCGCTCCTCGAGGTCCTGCCGCAGGCGCGCCGACTCCTCGGCATCCTCGGCCGGCGAGGCCAGGCCCTCGGGGGTCGCGGCGTGCTGGGCGGCGGCGGGATCGGTGGCGAACAGCTCGTCCTCGTCGGCGAGCTCGAGGTCGAGATCGTCGCCGGCAGCCTCGCCCTGGGCAGCCGCCAGCCGCTGCCGCAGGTCGCCGACCTCGACGGCGCCCGTTGCGCCCTCGAGCCGTTCGACCAGCAGCTGCGCCGGGCC
This sequence comes from Thermoanaerobaculia bacterium, assembly GCA_035546355.1. Taxonomy (GTDB): domain Bacteria; phylum Acidobacteriota; class Thermoanaerobaculia; order Multivoradales; family JAIOJS01; genus DATKEH01. Next base: position 1,588 of record DATKEH010000365.1, on the reverse strand, counting down.
GAACAGCGGGTCCAGGCGCAGCACGAAATCGCATCCCAGCCGCGCCTCCTCGAGGTTGCCCCTGGCCGCCACGTCGAGGGTTTGAGCGAAGGTCTCGAGGATGCGCGCCTTGGCGTCGGCGGCGAGGGAGGGATTGCCTGGATAGCTCATGCTTCGGTGATCCGCGGGTGGGAGTGGACGGGAATCTGGAAATACTAGCAAACGGCGCGTCGGGAGGCGCCACCCGGGGATACCGCCCGCGCCGCAGGCCGGTAGTAAGCTGCCGCCGTGGCGGAGCGCGCCAGCCACCACGCACCCCTGCTCGAAGCCGTGCCCAACGTCAGCGAAGGGCGCCGCGGCGCCGTGGTGGCGGCGCTGGCGGCGGCGGTGGAGGGGCATCGTGGAGCGCGGCTGCTGCAGGTCTCCGCCGACGCCGACCACCACCGCACGGTGTTGACGCTGGCAGGCTCGCCCGAGGGGCTCCACCGGGCCCTTCTCGCCCTCTACGCCTGCGCCGCCGAGAGGCTCGACCTGCGGCGTCACCAGGGCGTCCACCCGCGGCTCGGGGCGGTGGACGTGGTGCCCTTCGTGCCGCTGAGCGACTGCGGCATGGCGACGGCGGTGGCGGCCGCCCGCCGGCTGGGGGAGGCGGTGGCGGCGCGCCACGCCCTGCCGGTCTACCTCTACGCGGAGGCCGCCGCAGCGCCGGCGCGACGCCGCCTCGCCGATCTCCGCCGCGGTGGCCTGGCGGGGATCGCCGCTCGCCTCGCCGACCCCGCCTGGCGCCCGGACTTCGGCCCCACCGCCCTCCACCCCCGGCTCGGCGCCACCGCCATCGGCGCCCGCGGCGTGCTGATCGCCGTCAACGCCCAGCTCGCCACCGCCGACGTCGCGATCGCCCGCGCCATCGCCCGCGCCGTGCGCGCCTCCAGCGGCGGCCTGGCCGCGGTCCAAGCCCTGGGGCTCTACCTCGAGAGCCGCGGCTGCGCGCAGGTGAGCATGAACCTGCTCGACTACCGCCGCACCTCGCTCGAGGAGCTGATCCGCCGCGTCGCGGCGGAGGCCGCCTCCCGCGGCACCGCCGTGGCCTCGGTGGAGATCGTCGGCATGCTGCCGGCGGCGGCGCTGCCCGACCGCAGGGCCGAGCTGCCGCCGTTCGAGCGACTCGACTCCAGCATGGTGCTCGAGGAGGTGCTGGGGGAGGGGTCGCCCGGGTAGGGGCCCGAGCTCCCGTGGGAACGATTCCCGGCCGCGTCAGGTCTGCGGGCGGGCGGCGGCCTCGCGCTGGCGCAGCGCCTGCAGCAGGCGGCGCGGCAGGTCCTCGAAGCTGCCCGACGACATGCAAGCCACCACGTCACCTGCAGTGATCTCTGCCAGCAGCTGCTCGCGCAGCGCCTCGATGCTCGCCGTGACCGCGGTCGGCGTCCCCCCTGCGCCCAGCTCCGCGGCCAGCCGCGACACGTCCAGACGCTCGTCGGCCGGCAGGCGCTGGGCGTAGAACACCGGCGCCAGCAGCAGCCGATCGGCGACGGCGAAGGCATCGCGGTAGGCATCGTGGAACATCCGCCGCGCCGCCGACAGGGAACGCGGCTCGAAGGCCGCCACCAGC
>DATKEH010000364.1:0-11991 GCA_035546355.1 Thermoanaerobaculia bacterium | reverse complement strand
TTCAGGTGTCCGGATCATCCCAGGTCTCGTGGTCCGCTTCCACGATGTCCCCCTCGATCGTCACGGTTCCGGCGAGGGCGCCAAAAGAGTCGGGGAGCTCCTTCTCCACCGGGACGAGCTTCGCGATCGGCCGCCCGTCCTTGGTGATGGTGATCTCCGTTTGCTGGTCACGGACCTCGTCCAGCAACTGGAGACAGCGTGCTTTGAACTCGCCCGCCTCGATGACCTGTCCCTTCGGCTTGCCTGCAGCTTTGCCCGCGCCCATCTGCGACCTCCTGGAATATGACGATGGTAAAGCTATCCTGGTCATGACCGCTGTCCAAGCGTCCCTTCCCAGCATCTCCAGCGGCGTCCGGTGGCTCCCCACCCCAGCGGAACGCAGCTTGCCGCGCACAGCGCCCACCCGAGACGGCGAACCCACAGGAGGAAACCGCGTGACCACACCGACGCTCGATCGGGGGGTGCTCTCCCCCCAGAACCAGAAGAAGCGCGACCAGCTCATCGAGATGCTCAAGAAGTCGTACTGGATGGAGATCGAGACGGTGATGAGCTACATCGCCAACTCGGTCAATCCGGACGGGGCGGGCGCAGGAGATCATCGAGTCCCTGGACGGAGACATCCAGGAGGAGCTCGGCCACGCCCAGGAGCTCGCCCGCCGCATCAAGGAGCTGTGGGGGATCGTCCCCGGCTCGCTGGAGTTCTCCGCCGAGCAGACCTTCCTGCAGCCCCCCGAGAAGCAGACCGACATCGTCCACGTCATCAAGGGCGTGATCGAGGCCGAGAGAGGGGCCATCGAGTACTACAACCGCGTCGTCGCCTTCTGCGACGACTTCGACCTCGTCACCCAGGACATGGTGATCGGCATCCTGCGCGACGAGGAGGGCCACCTGCGGCTGTTCGAGGGCTTCCTGCGCGAATTCGAGCACGAGGGGTTGGCCTGACCGGGCAGCTGCGAGGAACCGCCCCTTCGCGACCCCTCGGCGGCGGCGGCAGCCCGCCGTCGGCCCTGGACCAGAGGCAGGCCCTCCAGGAGGACCTGCGGGGGCGCCGGCCCGCCTTCTTCCTCGACTACGACGGTACCCTGACGGCGATCGTCGAGCGCCCCGAGGATGCGGTGCTGAGCGAGGCGATGCGCCGGGTGCTGCGGCAGCTCTCGCGCCGCTTCCCGGTAGCCGTGGTCAGCGGCAGGGACCGCCGGGACGTGGCGCGGCGGGTAGGGCTGCCGGAGCTGTGGTACGCCGGCAGCCACGGCTACGACATCGCCGGGCCGGGCGGCGAGATCACCTTCCAACCGGCCGAGCCCGTGGTGCCGCGGATGGCCGGGCTCGCCGTGCGCCTGGCGCGTGAGGTCGGCGGCATCGCCGGCGCCCAGGTCGAGCCCAAGCGGTTCACCGTGGCGGTCCACTACCGGCGCGCCGCCCCGGCCGACGTGCCGCGAGTGGAGGAGGTGGTGAATCGGACGGTGAGCGACCATCCGGAGCTGCGCAAGACGTCGGGCAAGAAGGTGTGGGAGATCCGCCCCGCCCTCGACTGGGACAAGGGGCGGGCCGTGCTCTGGCTGCTCGACGCCCTGGACCTCGACCACCCCGGCGTGGCGCCCGTCTACGTCGGCGACGACGAGACCGACGAGGACGCCTTCCGCGCCCTCCGCGATCGCGGGATCGGCATCCTGGTCACCGACGTTCCCCGCCCCACCGCCGCCCGGTACCGGCTCGCCGGCCCGCAGGAGGTGGGGGAGTGGCTGGCGGCGATGGCCGACGGGTAGGAGCAGCGGTAGGAGCAGGATCGCGGCCAGGTTGCGGGCCCAGCGGAAGCCGATCGGCTGGTACCACAGCGCCGCCTCGACGGTGAAGGGGCCGGCTGCCGCGCCGACGTCGACCCGGTAGCGGACCCGGTCGCCGCCCGCCGTGAAGTCGCCATCGCTTGCGGCCGCCCCGCGCACCGCGACGTCGGCCTCGGCCGACCCCTTGTCGAAGCCGCGCGGCAGCAGGCGGTTGTCCTTGACGTAGCTCACGGCGGTGAGCAGCCCCGGGGTCACCTCCCCGCCCGGGCCGGGTGGACCTCGCCGCCGCCCACCAGCTCGCGGCTGCCGAGCACCTCCACCATCGGCGACCAGGTGCGGCCGAAGCGACCTTCGGTGAAGCTCCTGCCCAGGGCGAGGCGCCAGAACGCCTCGTCGTCCGCCGCATCGGAGACCGGCAGCTCGAGGCCCGCCTGGGCGTGCAGAAAGGCGTCGCCGGCAGCCCCTGGCCGAAGGAGACGAAGGGCTCGAAGAGCATGGTGCTGCGCAACACCCGCGGGGGTGGCGGCCCCCGGCAGGCGAGCCCTCCCCCCGGGCGAGACCCCACCCGTAGAGGGAGTCGGATGGCCACCCCTCCCGCCACCCCACGGGGCGTTGCCCCGACGGCGATCCCCTGCCAGCGTCGAGGCGCGCCCTGGCCGGGAGGACGACTCAGGAGGTGAGCATGACCCGGATCGACACGACTGCCGGTGCCGCGCCGCGGTCCGGTACCCAGGGGCGGCCGGCGGCTGGCCCGGGCGGCATCCGACGAGACCCCCAGGCATCCCGGCGGGACCGCGTCCTGGCGCTGCTCGGGCACGAGATGCGCAACCCCCTGGCGGCGCTGACCACCGGCGTGCAGGTGCTGCGGGAGCTCGAACGGCGACCCGAGGGACGCGAAGGCCAACGGCGCGACGTGCTCGACATGATGGAGCACCAGCTGGGCCTGCTGCAGCGCTTCGTCGACGACCTCCAGGATGCCAGCTACCTGCGCCGCGCCGGCGGGACGCTGCGACGCGAGCGGGTGAGGGTCGCCGACGTCGTCCAACAGGCCCTGGAGAGCACCCGCACCCTGTTCCTCGACAACCGGCAGACAGTCGAGATCTCGCTTCCCGCCGACCTGGCAGTGGAGGGAGACCTCCAGCGGCTGGTCCAGGCGGTCAGCAACCTGCTGTCCAACGCCGCCCGCTACACCCCGCCCGGCGGCACCGTCACCATCGCCGCCCGGGCAGAGGGCGACGAGCTGACGCTGGCGGTGCGCGACAACGGCAGGGGGATCGCCGCAGACCACCTCGAGATCATCTTCGAACCCTTCCTCCAGCTCGAGGAGGGGCAGGGGATCGAACACGGGCTCGGCCTCGGCTTGGCGCTGGTGCGCCAGATCGCTTCGCTGCACGGCGGGCGGGTCGAGGCGGCGAGCGCGGGGCCGGGGCGCGGGGCCACGTTCACGCTGGCACTACCCCTGTGCCGTCCGGCGGAGCCGCAGCATCCCGCCGCCGCCCGGGCGGGACCCGACTCGGACCCGGGCGCGCCGACCTCGGGCTGAAGGCTCGAGCCCTCATCGTCGGGGCGGCCGGGACCTCCCCGGAGGCCGGCCTGCGGCACCGGGTTTGCACGCCTTCTTTGCGGAGCCGTACATCGCGAATCGCCGGCGGCGCCGGCATCAGAGAGGAGGCAACCCATGTCCGTAGCCAAGGTCGTCGAGATCTCCGCCGAGAGCCCCGAGAGCTTCGAAGCCGCCATCCGCGAGGGGATCTCCCGCGCCAGCAAGACGGTCAACAACATCCGCAGCGCCTGGGTCAAGGAGCAGAAGGTGCGCATCGAGGACGGTCGCCCCGTCGCCTTCCGCGTGCACCTGCAGGTCACCTTCCGCCTCGACGAGTAGCCTCCGCGCCGAGGGGGCGGTCGGCGGGCTGTTCCCTCAGTCGAGCGCGGCCATGGGCTCGATGCGCGCGGCGCGGCGCGCCGGCAACCAGGCGGCGAGGAGCGCCACTACCGCCAGCACCGCCACCGCCGCCATGACGCTGGCCGGATCGCTGGGCTGCACCTGGAACAGCAGGCTGGTCAGGAGCCGAGAGGCCGCCAGGCCCGCGGCCGCGCCAACGACCAGCCCGATCGCCACCGGCAATAGACTGCGCCCGAGCACCAGGCGGAGCACCTCACCGCCGTCGGCGCCGAGTACCCGCCGCACGGCGATCTCGGGCGTGAGTTCGGCCACCAGACGGGAGACGATGCCGAACAGCCCGATCACCGCCAGCAGCAGGGCGGCGCCGGCGAACAGCAGCAGCGTCACCGCCGTCACCCGCGGCTCGGTCAACGAGCGGGCGAGCCGCTGCTCCAGCGTGGCCGGGTCGACCACCGCCAGCTCCGGCTCGGCGGCACGCAGTGCGGCCAGCAGCTCGCTGCCGCCCGCCGCCGGGTCCCCGGCCGTGCGCACCACCAGGGCGAGCTGGGTGGCGCCGACGCCGACGTAGGTCTCGAGGGACTGCGCGAGCGGCCGGTAGACGGTCGGCACCGGGTCGCGGCGCAGCCCCAGGTGCCGCGTGTCCTCGATCACCCCCACCACCGTGATCCCCTCCGGGCGCTCCTCGAACGGCATGCGGAACCGGCGCCCGATCGGGTCCTCCCCCGGCCACAGCAGACGGGCGAAGCTGCGGTCGACCACCGCCACGTCGGGGGCGCCGTGGCGGTCGCTGGCGGCGAGGCCGCGCCCCCGCAGGCGGCGCGCCCCCAGCAGCTCGAGATATCCCGGCGTCACCACTCGCCAGTAGGCGGTGGGGGATTCCGCGCCGGCGGCGTCCTGCCGGCCTTCGGGCACGACCTCCATCACCCAGCCGCCGCCCGAAATCGGCTGCGTCTGCACCAACCCCGCGGCGACGACGCCCGGGACCGCCTCGGCGCGCTCCAGCACGCCCTGGTAGAAGGCCTCGGCCGCGGCGGCGTCCGCGGTACGTTCCGCCGGCGGCAGCAGCGTCGCCGAGTAGAGACCCTGCGGCGCGAAGCCGGGATCGACCCGCGTCAGGTGCCAGAAGCTGCGCACCAGCAGCGCGGCGGCGATCAGTACCACCAGCGACAGCGTCACCTCGGCCGCCACCAGCACCCGGCGCAGGCGGTCGCCCGCGCGCGAGGCGGTGGTGCCGCGCCCCTCCTCGCGTAGACCCTCCTCGAGGCGACCTCGGGCGAGCCCGAACGCCGGCATCAGCGCCGCCGCCAGCGCCGTGACCAGCGACAGCAGGAGGGTGAAGGCGACCGCCGCCGGGCCGACCTGCACCGAGGCCAGCCGCGGCAGCTCGAAAGGCGCCAGGCGCACTACCAGCGGCACCAGGAAACGGGCCAACAGCAGCCCGGCCGAGCCCCCGGCGAGGGCCAGCAGCAGGGCCTCGGCGACGAACATCCGCGCCAGACGGCCGTGTCCGGCGCCGAGGGCGGTACGCACCGCCAACTCCTTGCCGCGGGCGGTGCGGGCGGCGAGCAGCAGGTGCACTACGTTGGCCACGGCGACGAGGAGCAGCAACCCCACCGCTGCCATCAGCACCAGCAGCAGCGGACGCGACTCCCCCACCAGGTGCTCGCGCAGCTGCACCACGCCGGCCGCCTGCACCGTGGCGTCGGACCACTCCCGCGCCACCGCCCAACGGCCGGCGATGGCGCGGGCCTCGGCACTCGCCGCCGCGGCGGAGACTCCCGGCCGCAGGCGGGCGATCAGCCGCAGGTACTGCGCCTTGTCGTAGTCGGTGGCATCGGGATCGAGGACGAGCCGCTGCACCACCTCGGCCCCCTCCTGCAGCAGGTCCACCTCCGGGGGCAGCACCCCGACCACGGTGCGGCTGCCCCCCTCGAAGCGGAGGGTGCGGCCGACGACACCGGGGTCGCCGCCGAAGCGCCGCTGCCACAGCTCGTGGGTCAGCACGATCGCCGGCTCGATGCCCGGCCGCGCCTCCCCCGTCTCGAACAGCGTCCCCACCACCGGCGTCGTGCCGAGCACGGCGAAGAAGCCGCCGGTGACCTCCGGGCCCAGCACCAGGGTCGAGGCGCCCTGGTCCTTCAGCACCAGGGCGCTGCCGCTGTAGCCGGCGACCGCCTCGAAGGAGGTGGCCTCGGCGGCGAAACGCTCGAACATCCCCTTGGAGAACCACACCTCCGGCCACACCGCGACGATGCGCTCGGGCTCCGGATAGGGCAGCGGCGCCAGCAGGATTCCGTGCACCAGCGTGAACACCACGGCGTTGGCGCCGATCACCACCGCCAGGGTGAGGGCGACCGCCGCACCGGTGCCGCGCCGCCGGCGGAGAGACTTGAGAGCCTGCTTCAGATCCTCGATCACGGCGACCTCCGGGACGGGAATGGATCGGCTGGCAACCGCAATCGCAACCGCCGTGCCACCGCCGGGCACCGGAGGGAACCAGTTGCCTGGCCGTGACTTGCGCTCGACCCGGGGGTGGCGGCGCCGGCGCCGCCACCGTTCGCATGCGGGACCGGGCGCGCCGATTGCGGACAGGGCGAAGGGGGCCCGTCTCGCCAGCGGCGCCACCAGCCGCCCGTCACTCCACGCCCTGCGCCCGCGCCTCCTCCTCGCCGGCCCAGGGGCCCGCGGCGCGGCGCCAGCGGAAGCGCCCGAGAGCGGGAGCGGCTACGCCCTCCACCGCGTCGGCGATCCAGCCGCCGAGCAACGGCGCGAACTTGAAGGCGTGGCCGCTGCCCCCCGAGGCCACGGTGAGCCCCTCCCGCTCGGGGTCGCGGTCGATCCAGAAGTGGCCGTCGGCGGTGTCGCAGTAGAGGCACGAGCGCGAGCCGGCGAGCGGCGCATCGGCCAGCGCCGGCAGCGACTGGCGCAGGAAGGCGCGCAGCGCCTCCTCGTCACCCGGGGCGACCGTGCGCGGGACGTCCGGATCCACCCGGCGGCCCAGCGCGTGCCGCGCCACCTTGACGATCCCCTCGCGCGGGTGGAGCGGAAAGCCGTACCAGCCGGTGGCGGCCACGTCGGCGAGGAAGACCGGGAAGCGTTCGGCGGCGAAGAGCTGCGGCCGCGCGGGACGCAGGTGGAAGACGGGATGGGCGGTGGCCCACAGGCCGTCGAGCCCCAGCAGCCGGCCGGTCCAGGCGCCGGCGGCCACCACCACGTGGTCGGCGGCGATCTCGCGGCCGGATGTCGTGCGCACCCCCGCGACCGCGCGGTCGCCGGCGAGGAGCGCCGCCATCCCCTCGCCGCCGAGCCGCGTGACTCCGGCGTCGCGTGCCCGCCCCAGCAGCCGCGCCACCACCCGCCCGCTCTCCACCCAGCCCCCCTCCGCGTGGAAGAACCCGTCGCGGTAGCGCTCGGGCCGCCAGGCCGGGAAGCGGCCCGCCAGCTGCCGCGGGGCGAGCCGCTCGGGCCTGCAGCCGGCGGCGAGCAGGGCGCGCCAGCTGTTGCCTTCGTAGCCCTCCTCGTCGAGCGACCGCCCCGCCAGCAGCAGCACCCCGTCCTGGTGGTAGAGCGGCTGGCGCCACTGCGCGTTCCAGCGCCGCCAGCCGGCGATCGCCTCGCCGCCGAGCCGCAGGTACTCGCCGTCGCTGCCGTACTCGCGGCGCACCACCTTGCTGACGTCGGTCGACGCCGCCCGCGGGGCCGGCGGCGGCTCGGGGTCGAGCAGCGTCACCCGGTGGCCGCGGCGCCGCAGCTCGAGGGCGGCGGTCACCCCGAAGATCCCGGCGCCGGCGATCAGGACGTGCTGCGAAGCGGCGGGCATTCGCGGCGTCAAGACCCGGCGGCGGCGCCGGTGCGCGGCTCGTCACCCGGTCCCGACGCGCCGTCCAGCAGCGCGCGCACCCGCCGCGCCAGCGTCGCCATCTCGACGGGCTTGATCTCCACCGCGCGGATTCCCACCGCCTCCAGCTCGCCTTCGGGGAACCCCTCGAGGTAGCCGCTCAGCAGCAGCGCCGGCAGCCCGGGACGCAGGGCCGTCAGCTCGCGCACCAGGTCGACCCCGTGCATCTCCGGCATCGAGTAGTCCGTGACCAGCAGGGCGAAGTCCTCGGGGGCGGCGCGAAACGCCTCCAGCGCCTCCGCCGCGCCCACTGCCACCGTCACCCGGTAGCCGAGGCGCTCGAGGGCCCGCTGGCCGATGCGCGTCAGGGCTGGCTCGTCGTCGACGAAGAGGATCCGCTCGCCGCGCCCGCGCGGCAGGTCCTCGGCCGAAACCTGGGCGGCGGGCTCCGCCTCTTCCAGCGCCGGGAAGATGCAGCTCACCGTCGTGCCGGCGCCCACCTCGCTGTCGATCCACATCGCCCCGGCGTGGGCCTGGACGATGCTGTGCACCGTCGCCAGCCCGAAGCCCGAGCCGCGGCCCGGCCCCTTGGTGGTGAAGAAGGGCTCGACGGCGCGGGCGCGGGTCGCCTCGTCCATGCCGTGGCCGAAGTCCCGTACCGACAGCAGGACGTACTGCCCCTCGTGCAGCCCGGGGAAGCTGCGCACCACGGTGTCGCGGGCGTAGAAGGGCCGCAGATCGACCTGCAGGCGGCCCCCCAGCGGCATCGCGTCGACGGCGTTGGTCGCCAGGTTCATCAGTACCTGGTGGACCGAGGTGGCGTCCGCCAACACCCGCGGCAACCGCTGGTCGGCCCGCAGCTGGATGTCCACGCCCGCCGGGGTCGCCGGCCGCAGCAGGCGGATGGCTTCCGACACGGCTCGTTCCAGGTCGACGGCCTCGGGCTGCAGCTCCTCCCGCCGCGAGAAGCGCAGGATGCGCTGCACCAGGTCGCGACCGCGCTCGGCCGCCCGCAGCACCTCGTCGAGGTCGGCCACCACCTCGGCCTCCGCCGCCGTCTCCCGGGCGAGCTGGGCGTAGCCGACGATCATCCCCAGGATGTTGTTGAAGTCGTGGGCGATGCCTCCGGCGAGCCGCCCGACCGCCTCCATCTTCTGCGACTGCCGCAGCTGCTCGGCCAGCCGCACCCGCTCCTCCTCGGCCTGCTTGCGGGCGCTGATGTCGACCACCGAGCTGAGGACGAAGAAGCCGGCCTCGGTGGCGACCGGGTTGAGGCCGATCTCCACCGGCACTTCGCTGCCGTCCTTGCGCCGTCCGTAGAGGTCGCGGCCGGCCCCCATCGCCCGCACCCGCGGCTCGCGCGCGAAGCCCTCGCGGAAGCCCGGGTGCCGGTCGCGGAAGCGCTCCGGCACGAGGATCTCCACCAGCTGTCCCAGCAGCTCCTCGCGCGAGTAGCCGAACAGGCGCTCGACCTCGCGATTGAGCAGCACGATCCGCCCCGCGCCGTCGATCATCAGCAGCCCGCTCGGGGAGGACTCGACCGCCGCCCGCAGCCGCTGCTCCACCGATCCTGGAGGCTCGGCGCTCATCGCTGCCGGGGAGCCTGCCGATCTCCCGGAGCACCTCGGCGAATCCGGCTCGCGGATAGTACTGCCACCATTTTCTCCGCCTGCCTCGGCTGCAGGCCATCACACGGGATCGCGTCGTCGATCCTAACACGGGCTCCGCCACCGCCCCCACGCGTCTCCCCGAGCCGGGTTGCCCGCGCCGACGGCGAGAGGTAGCGTACGACCTGGCATGACCCCTGCTCAGCCCCACTGCGTGGCGACCGCCTGCAAGCCGCTGATGTCGCTGGCCCTGCCGCTGCTCCTCGCTGCCGCCTCCTGGGGGGCGTCGGCGAGCACGGCTGGCGCCGCCACGCCGCCAGCCGACGACGCACCCGACCCGGAGGCCGCTCCGGCCGGCGAGGCCGAGCCGAGCGGCGACGACGAGCCGGACCCGTGCCGCGTGGAGCGGCCCGGGGACGAGCCGTGGCTCGACCACATGCGGCGCGAGATCTTCGAGACCGTGTGCAACACGGCCCGGCGCTTCGACGGCTTCTTCGGCAACCGCCGCTTCGACGAGGAGGCCCAGCGCACCCACGGCCGCGTCCAGCTGCGCGTGCTGTGGGACGAGCTCGACGAGCTCGACGTCGACGGCCGGCTGCGGGTGCGCGTCGACCTGCCCAACGTCGACGAGCGGGTCAACGCCTTCTTCGGCCGCGAGACCGAGGGGGACTTCCTGACCGGCAGCAGCGGCGAGCTCGATTTCCTGCCGGACTTCTTCCGCCGCGAGGGGGATCAGGAGTGGCTGCTGGGGCTCGGCTACCGGCCGGTCGGCAACGCGCGCCGGCGCACCGATTTCGACGTCGGCATCGACCTCGACACGCCGATCGAGCCCTTCGTGCGCGGGCGCTACCGGCAGTTCTGGATGGTCGGCGACCGCAACGTGCTGCGGCTCCAGGAGACCCTGTACTGGCAGAACCAGCGCGGCGTCGGCACCACCACCAGGGTCGACCTGGAGCGGCCGGTGGGCCAGCGCATGCTGGCCCGCTGGGCCAACCGCGGCACCTTCGACGAGTCGACCGAGGGGCTGAGCTGGGAGAGCGGGGTGACCCTGTTCAAGGGGTTCGGCCCCAACCAGGCCGTGGCCTGGTTCGTCGGCCTCCACGGCAGCACCGACGCCGAGGCGGCGCTGGCGGAGTACGGCACTCGCCTCACCTATCGGCGCCGCATGCTGCGCGAGTGGTTCTTCGGCGAGCTGATCGGCGGCGTCACCTGGCCGCGTGACGACCTCGTGGCCGACCGCCAGGCCGCCTGGCACTTCGGCTTCGGCTTCGAGATCCAGTTCTCGGGGGAGGACCTCGGGGCTGGGCTGCGGCAACGGCCGTAGCCGAGGGTGCGGGACGGCGTGAGGGGTCCGCTTCCGGGACGGGGTGTCCGCCAGCGATCAGCCCGACCCGACACCGGGGCTCGGCCCCTCGGCGCAAACCATTGCCCGGCAGTCATTTGCGCTCCATGACGTCGCTGGTATCGAGCTTGCTCTCGCCGCGGGCATGCCCCGCATCGTCGACGATCTGCGCCTGGCGCTGCGCACCCTGCGGCGGACGCCGTGGGTCACCGGGGTGGCGGTGCTCACCCTGGCGCTCGGCATCGGCGCCAACACCGCGGTGTTCAGCGTCGTGCACGCCCTGCTGCTCAAGCCCCTCCCCTATGCCGATCCCCATCGGCTGGTGCTGGTGTGGCCCGGGCAGCCGTTCAACAAGTCGCTGGTGCGGCGGGTGGACGAGGCGGTGCCGGCGCTGGCGGCCATCTCGGGCATCTCCAACTGGACCTTCACCCTGACCGGTGATCCCGAGCCCGAGGAGCTGGTCGGGTCGATCGTCTCACCGGGGCACTTCGACCTCCTCGGCGTGCAACCCGCCCTCGGCCGCGCCTTCCGCCCCGAAGAGGGGGAGGCGGGGCGCCACGACGTGGTGATCCTCGCCCACGAGCTCTGGCAGCGGCGCTTCGGCGGCGACCCCCACATCCTCGGCCGGCGGATCCCGCTGGCCGGCGACGAGGCCGACGCCCGCACCGTCGTCGGCGTCATGCCGCAGGGGTATCGAGCCGTCGCCGGGGCCAAGGAGCGCCCCCAGCTCTGGGCGCCGCTGGTCGCGCCCGAGAGCTGGAAGGTGGCCGGGGACGCCACCTGGTACGTCAACTGGCGGGTCGCCCGGCTGGCGCCGGGCGCCACCCTCGCCGAGGCCCGCGAGCAGCTGCGCGGGGAGGCCCGCCGGCTGCGCCAGGAGGGCTTCAACAACATCGACGAGCAGTCGGTCCGCGAGGCTGACGTGGTGCCGCTGTCCCGCGACCGGGCGGCCGACCTCGCCGGCCCCCTGTGGCTGCTGATGGGCTGCGTCGGGCTGGTGCTGCTCATCGCCTGCGCCAACGTCGCCCACCTGCTGCTGGCGCGGGGGGAGGGGCGCGAGCGGGAGCTGTCGATCCGCCGCGCGCTGGGCGCGGGCCGCGCCCGCCTGATCCGCCAGCTCTTCACCGAGAGCCTGATCCTGGGGCTGGCGGGAGGCGCCCTCGGCATCGCCGTCGCCCTGGCGGCCGTCCGCCTGCTGGCCGCCTACGCCGCCGCCGAGGTGCCGCGCATCGCCGAGATCCGCGTCGACGGCGCGGTGCTACTGTTCACCGTCGCCGCCTCGCTGGCGGCGGCGCTGATCTTCGGCGCGCTGCCCGCCCTCCGCGGCGCCCGCCGGGCCTTGGCATCGCCCCTGCGCGGCGGCAGCGCGGCAGCGCTGGGGGTGCCGCGCGGGCGCCAGCTGCCGCGCTGGCTGGTGGCCGCCCAGGTGGCGCTGGCGGTGGTGGTCGCGGTCGCCTCGGGGCTGATGCTGCGCTCGCTGCACGCCCTCTACTCCGTCGACCCCGGCTTCGACGCGG
>DATKEH010000363.1:0-7494 GCA_035546355.1 Thermoanaerobaculia bacterium | reverse complement strand
GCGGCCCTGCGAGTGGACCGCCGCCGCTTCCACACCCTCGACCTCGCCGCGGCGTGGCGCGAGCTCACCGGGCTGCCGTTCGTCTTCGCCGTCTGGGCGGTGCGCGAACCCTGCGACGCCGCGGGTCTCGCCGCCGCCTTGCGCGCCAGCCTGGAGACCGCCCGCGTCGAGCAGGCGGCGCTGGTGGCGCGTGCCGCGGCCGAGCTGCGGCTCGACCGGGCCGAGGTCGACCACTACCTGCGCCACAACCTCGACTACGAGCTCGACGCCGACAAGGGACGGTCGCTGGAGATGTTTCTCGCGTGCGCCCACGGCCGCGGGCTGCTGCCGGCGCCGCCTGGGCTTCAGACGCTGCAGCCCGCCGACCCGGCGCTGGCGGCCGATGGCTGAGCCGGCGGGCGACGCGCTGGTCAGCTGGGGGCTGCAGCGCGCTCCCGGCAGGGAGCGCCGCTCGGAGGACCTGGCCGCCGTGGCCCGCGAGCTACCGCTGACGCGCGGCCTGGGCCGCGCCTACGGCGACGCCGCGCTGCCGCCGCGGGATGCCCTCGAGGTCGCCGGCAGCGTCCTCGCCGACCGCATCCTGGACTGCGATTCGCAGAGCGGGTCCCTGCGCGCCGAGGCCGGGCTGTCGCTACGCCATCTGAACCGGGTCTTCCTGCGCCGCGGCTGGTCGATCCCCGTCTCGCCGGGCACCGAGCACGTCACCCTCGGCGGCATGGTCGCCGCCGACGTGCACGGCAAGAACCACCATCGCGCCGGCACTCTCGGCGGGCACGTGACCGGCTTGCGGCTGCTGACGGCCGGCGGCGAGGACGTGGCGTGCTCCCCGACGGTGGAGCCCGAGCTGTTCTGGGCCACGGTCGGCGGCATGGGCCTGACCGGGCACATCCTGGAGGTGGAGCTGCCGCTCGCCCCCATCCCCTCGCCGTGGCTGGTCTGCGAGAGCTGGCGGGTGCCGAAGCTGGGCGAGCTGGTGCGCGAGCTGCGCCGCATGGGCGAGCAGTGGCCGTTCACCGCGGCCTGGGTGGAGGGGCTGGGCGGGCGATCGCGGCTCGGGCGTGGGATGCTGCTCTGCGGCCGCTGGGCCGAGCCCGGCGAGGCGCCGGCCAGGCCTCCGCGCGAGCGGCGGGCGATCGACGTCCCCTTCGACGCCCCCCGCTGGCTGCTCAACCGCCTCTCCGTCGGCGCCTTCAACCTCGCCACCTATCACCGCCACCAGCCGCGGCACCGGCGGACCCTGGCGACGCCCGACAGCTTCTTCTACCCGCTCGACGCCGTCGGCTCGTGGAACCGGCTCTACGGGCGGCGCGGTTTCACCCAGTACCAGTGCGTGCTGCCGGCGGAGGCGGGGGTGGAGGTGGTCGAGGATTTCGTCGACCACCTGCGGAGCGCCGGCGGGTACCCCTTCCTGGCAGTGCTCAAGGATCTCGGCGAGGAGGGCAGGGGGATGCTCTCCTTCCCGCGAGCCGGCTTCACCCTCGCCCTCGATTTCCCCGTCGAGCGCGGCACTCCGGGTCTGGTCGCCGCGCTGAACGACTTCGTCATCGCTTGTGGCGGCCGCATCTACCTGGCCAAGGACGCCTTCACCACCCGCGAGGACTTGCGGGCGATGGACGGGGAGCGGCTGGAGGCATGGCAGCAGGTCCGCAGCCGCTGGGACCCCTACCGGCGCCTGCGCAGCCGGCTGTCGGAGCGCCTGCTCGACCCCTGAGCGCCGGCCACCCCCTCGTCGCCCGCCTGGCGATATGATCGGCAGGCTTTGCACCCCAGCCGGAGCGCCGTCGCTTGAAGGTCGTCTTCGTCGGTGCCACTCGGGGCATCGGCCGGGCCCTGGCGCGCCTCATGGCCGAGCGGGGCGATCGGCTGTTCCTGCTCGGGAGGGACCCCGAGCAGCTGGAGCGCTCGGCGGCCGATCTGCTCGCTCGCGGGGCGGGGAGCGCGGTGGGCAGGGCGTTGCTCGACCTCGAGCGCCCGGAGGGGTTCGCCTCGGCGCTGGCCGCCGCCGACCGCGCGCTCGAGGGGTTCGACACCGCCGTCATCACCGCGGGTATCCTGGCCCCCCAGGAGGCGCTGGAGGGCGACGCCCACGCCCTGCGGCGGCTGCTGGACGTCGACTTCACCCACACCGTGCTGCTCTGCGAGGCGCTGCGCGAGCGGCTGCTCGCGCGTCGCGGCACCCTCTGTGTCCTGTCGTCGGTGGCCGGCGACAGGGGGCGCAAGCCGGTGGTGCTCTACGGCGCCGCCAAGGCCGGGCTGTCGCGCTACCTGGAGGGCCTCGACCACCGCTTCCACGACCGCGGCCTGCGGGTGGTCACGGTCAAGCCCGGCTTCGTCAAGACCTCGATGACCGACGGCCTGCCGGTGCCGCCGTTCGCCGGCGAGCCGCAGCAGGTGGCACGTGATGTGCTCCGCGCAATCGACCGCGGCCGGCCCGTCGTCTACACACCCTGGCCGTGGCGCTGGGTGATGCTGATCATCCGCCTGCTGCCGCGCGCGGTGATGCGGCGGGTCGCCTTTTGAATCATGGAGGGAGCCTGATGCTCGGACGATACCTGCTGGGTGTGCTGCTGGGGGCGCTGGTCGTCTTCCTATGGGGTGCGGTGTGGTGGATGATCTCACCGTTGGGCTTCATGGTGACGGACGGTGCGCCGGACGAGGAGGTCGTCTCCCTGCTCTCCGACAGCCTGCGCGACGAGGGGCACGGGGTCTACTTCTACCCCTGGGTCAGCATGCGCACGGTGCAGGAGGACGGCGACTCCGCGCTCGACTCCTACTACCAGGCGCATGCGCGCGGCCCTCTGTTCGAGATCATCTACTCGCCCGCCGGCAAGGACCTCTCCGATCCGATGATGTACGTCAGCGGCTTCATCCACCTGCTGGCTTCGACGACGCTGGCCGCCGCGCTGCTGATGATGGCGCTGCCGGCGCTGCCCACCTACGGGCGGCGCGTCCTCTTCCTGTTCCTCGTCGGCACCTTCGCCGGCGTCGTGGTCGAGCTCGCCAAGCCGATCTGGTTCTACCACCCCTGGGACTACGTCCTCTACGGCGCCGGCTATCAGGTGACCGCCTGGCTGCTGGCCGCCCTGGCCATGGCGGCGGTGATCAAGCCGCGCTACGGCGCCGAGCTGCGCGCCGCCACCGCCACCCCGGCGCCGCCGGCGGAGCCGGTGGGCTAGCTGCCGAGCGCAGCCGGCGCCAGCCGGTAGAGCCGCGTGGGCGGTGCGGTAGACTTCGCGACCATGGACCTCAGCCCTTCGCGCCGCGCCGTCGCCGCCATCCTCGAGGACGCCTTGGACGGGCGCCGCATCTCGGCCGCAGACGCCCACACCCTCCTCCGCGACGGCGACCTGCTCGACCTCGGGCTGGTGGCCGAAGAGCTCCGCAACCGCTGTAACGACCCGCGCGTGGCGACCTACAACGTCGACCGCAACGTCAACTACACCAACATCTGCGTCTATCGCTGCCGCTTCTGCGCCTTCTACCGGCGCCCCGGCGACCCGCAGGGGTATCTCCTGCCGTTCGAGGAGATCGGCCGCAAGGTGGAGGAGACCCTCGCCCTCAATGGCACCGGTATCCTGCTGCAGGGGGGCGTCCACCCCGACCTCGCCATCGGCTACTACGAAGACCTGCTGCGCTTCCTGCGGCAGAGCTACCCCGCCATCCACCTCCACGCCTTCTCGCCGCCCGAGATCAAGTTCATCGCCAGGAAGGAGCGGATGAGCTTCCACGACGTCATCGCGCGGCTCGAGGACGCCGGCCTGATGTCGATCCCCGGCGGCGGGGCCGAGCTGCTCTCCGACGGCGTGCGCCGCGAGGTCCTCGCCTACCCCAAGTGCTCGGCCGACGAGTGGCTGGAGATCATGCGCCAGGCCCACCGCAACGGCCTGCGCACCTCCGCCACCATGATGTACGGCATGGGAGAGGGGCTCGAGCCGCGGGTGGAGCACCTGCAGCGGGTGCGCGACCTGCAGGACGAGACCGGCGGCTTCACCGCCTTCATCTCCTGGACCTTCCAGCACGACCACACCGACATGGCCGAGGTGCCGGAGATCTATCCCCACGAGTACCTGCGGACGCTGGCGGTGTCGCGGATCTTCCTCGACAACGTGCAGCACCTGCAGACCAGCTGGGTGACGCAGGGCAAGAAGATCGGTCAGCTCGCCCTGCGCTTCGGGGCCGACGACATGGGCTCGATCATGATCGAGGAGAACGTCGTCTCCGCAGCCGGCACCGCCTACAAGATGAGCCAGGAGGAGATGGAGCGGCTGATCGAATCCGCGGGGTACACCCCGCGCCAGCGCACCAACCTCTACGAGCGGTTCGTCAGCCGCGAGGACACGGCCGAGCTGGCGCGGCGCTACCGCCACGCCCTGACGCCCGAGAACCGGGCCCTGGCCTCGCCCCTGCCTGTCGTCGGGTAGGCCGGCCATGGTCGGGACCTCCTGCGGCCCCTACCGCCTCCTCGAGCGGGTCGGCGAGGGGGGGATGGGAGCGGTCTACCGCGCCGAGGACAGCCGCAACGGCGTCGCAGTGGCGGTCAAAGTGCTCGAAGACGGGCGGCGCGAGGACCCGCAGATGCTGTCGCGCTTCCGCCGCGAGGCGCGCATCGCGATGACCCTGCGCCACCGCAACATCGCCGCCTTTCACGACTTCGCGCAGGGGGTGGTCGAGGCTGCCGGCGCACGCCGGCGCCGGCGCGTCGTCTACCTGGTCCTGGAATGGGTGCCCGGCGTGGATCTCGCGGCGCTTCTGCCGCCCGGCGAGCCCCTGCCGGTGCTCTACCAGATGGCCACCGGGCGGCTGCCGTTCGTGGGGCGTAACATCATCGACGTACTGCGCGCCGTGTCCACCCACGAGCCGGCGCCGCCGCGGCAGATCCAGCCGGCCGTGCCGCCGCGGCTGGAGGTGCTGGTGCTGCAGCTTCTCGCCAAGGAGCGGGCGGCGCGGCCGGCGTCGGCGGAGGAAGTGCTGCGGGAGCTGGAGGCGCTCGTCTGAAGAGCGGCGTCATCCATGCCGGCGGCACGGTCAGCGGCAGCGGCGGGGTGGACCGCCCCGAGACCCTCCTTCGCCCGCTGATACTCGGCGCGCTGGTCGTCGGCTGCCTCGTCCCCACGGCCGGGGCCCCGCGGTTCGTCCAGCTGCTCGCCACTGCCGCCCTGGTGGGGGCCCTGGCGGCGATCGGCGGCCGTGCAGTGCGGTGGCTCCGCCTGGATCTGAGGCGTCTCGAGACCATCTTCGTCGCCGGCCTCCTCGCCTGCGGCGTCGCCGTGTGCGTCGGGTACGCCCTCGGCACCGCGGCATGGCTGCGTCCCTCGGCCTTCCGCCTCGTGGTCGCCGTGCTGCTGCTGGGGGCGTGGGCGGCACCGGTCCCGGCGTCCGCCGGAGGGCCCGCTCTGGAGCCCCCGTCGCGCAGACCTCGCCGTTCGAGCGAGACCGCGCTCCTCTGGGCGGCCCTGGGTGCCGTCCTGTGCAGCCTCCTCGCGGTGGTCTGGTCGCATCGACTCACGCCCCCCGGACCCTTCGCCTTCGACGACACCTCCTACCACCTCTCGGCGGTGGCCACCTGGTGGCAGGCCGGCGACCTGAGGATGCTCAAGTTCGCCTTCGGTGACCCCAGCACGACCTTCTACCCGATCGCCTCCGAGCTCCTGGCCTGGGTCCTTCTCGCCCCGTTCGGCGGCAGCGACTTCGCCGCTCGCTTCGCGCAGCTCCCGGTCGCGCTGCTGGCGCTCGCCGGCGTGGCCGTGCTGGCGCGGCGGCTCTCGGCCTCCTCCCGAGGCGCTCTGTGCGCCGCGCTCTTGCTGCTCGCCATACCGAGGGCCTTTCCGCAGCTCGCCCTCTCCGCCGGCAACGACATGGCCCTGCCGCTGTTCGCGGTCGCAGCGGCTCACGCGGCGCTCCTCCTGCGGGGTGCTCCGAGCTGGGGTGGCGCCGTCTACGCCGGCGCCGGCCTAGGGCTGCTGGTGGGGACCAAGTACCTGGGCCTCGTGCTCGTGCTGCCCCTGGGCCTGGCGGTCGGGGTGGGCACCGCCGAGGGCCTGGCGCTCGGCAGGCTCGGCGGGGCCGGCCGAGCGGCTCGCCGGTGGCTGGCCCTGTTGGCCCTGGCGGCCGCCTCCGCCCTCTTCGTCGGCGGCTACACCTACGCCCGCAATGCCTCCGTGACCGGCAACCCCGTCTACCCCCTGCCGGTCGAGGTGCTGGGCGTCGAGCTCCCCGGAATGGAGACGGCGACTCTCGCCGCCCGTCGCCCCGACCTGGGGGCGCCGGTGTCGCCGTGGGACCTGCTCTGGCGACGCATCGACCTGTGGGGGCCGGTGTTCCGCTGGACGTTGCTGCCGCTCTGCGTGCTCGCCGGGCTCGCGGCGCTGCGGCGGTGGCGCTGCCTCGGCGCCACGCGGGTGCTCGTGCTGCTGCTCGGACCGGTCTGCGCGGGGCTCGTCCTCGCCTTCAGCCACGATCATCGAGACGTGCGCTACCTCTTCGCTCCCGTGGCGTTGGCCGCGGCGGCTGCCGGATGGCTGGTGGACCGCGTTCCCGGCCGCTCGGGCGCCCTGGTGCGCTCGGCACTGGCCATCGCAGCCCTCGTGCCCTGGTTCGAGGACTGGCAGGGCCGCGAGCTCCTGGCGCTCGCCGCGGGCCTGGCATCGGCCGGCGCGTGGTGGAGGGGTACGCGGGACCTCTCGCCGGTCGTGACACGCTGGAGGCCGGCGCTCCTCGCGCTGGCCGTGGTGGCGGTCGTGCCCTCCTCCGTCGCCATCGGCCGTGTCGTCGACCGCTACCAGGCCGCACGGCTGCAGCGCGTGCCCGCCGCCGAGGCGCTGGAGGCCTCGACCGCGGGCGCTCCCGCGGTGGTCGCCTACGCCGGGTGGAACCAGCCGTACCTCTTCGCCGGCCGAACGCTGCAGAACCGGGTCCACCTCGTGCCCCACGATGCGGCGCTCGCGGCAATGACCTACGACTGGAGGGGCACGGCGGCATTCCCGTACGACCGCGGCGGGGCGCGCGCCGCGCGCTGGCTGCGCAACCTCGATGCCCTGGGAGTCGATTGGGTGGTCACCGTGGTGGCGGGCGGCAGCCTCCGCGAGTGGCGCTGGATGGAGGAGCGGCCGCAGCGCTTCCGCCGAGTCTACGACGATGGGAGCGCGACGCTGTGGCGGGTGGCCCGCTGAGCCGGCCGTGCCGCTCCCTCCCCGGCCATGGCCCAGCTGACGCGCATCTGACTCACCACCTCAGCACCCCACGGGCTGAGCACGTAGGCGGCGAGGTAGACGCCGAGGAGGAGCGTTGCCAGCAGCCCCGCCGTGACGCGGGGAGGGTCAGTCTGCATCGCGATGCAGGCCAGGAGCCTGCGCGGCGCACGGGGCTTCGCCGCGCAGGCCCTTAGACCTCGAACCGCACGCCCTGCGCCAGCGGCAGCTCGCTGCCCCAGTTGACGGTGCAGGTCTGCCGCCGCATGTAGATCTTCCAGGAGTCCGACCCGGCCTCGCGGCCGCC
>DATKEH010000362.1:0-3422 GCA_035546355.1 Thermoanaerobaculia bacterium | reverse complement strand
TCGTCTACCTCGGCGGCAACTCGCTGGGGCCGCTGGCCCGCGGCGTCGCCGAGCGGGTGACCCACACGGTCGCCGAGGAGTGGGGGCAGGAGCTGCTGCGCGCCTGGAACGGCGCCGGCTGGATCGAGCTGCCGCGACGGGCGGCGGGCAAGCTCGCCCCGCTGCTGGGCGCGGCGCCGGACGAGGTCGCCGTCACCGACTCGACGTCGGTCGACCTCTTCAAGCTGCTGCTGGCCGCCCTGCGGCTGTGCCCCGGCCGCGGCACGGTGCTGGCGCCGGAGGGCACTTTCCCCACCGATCTCTACGTCGCCGGGGGGGCGGCGCGGCTGCTGGGGGGGGAGTTGCGCATCGTGCCGCTGCCCCCACCCCGGGCCGGCGCCGAGGCCGGCCCCTCCGACCAGCGCGGTGCAACGGCCGTCGTAGGGGCCGCCCTCCGTGGCGGCCCTCCACCCCGGGCCGGCGCAGAGGCCGGCCCCTACGACCCTCGGGCAGAGGCCGGCCCCTACGACCCTCGCGCAGAGGCCGGCCCCTACGACCCTCGGGCAGAGGCCGGCGCCCACGACCCTGGGACGGAGGCGCTGGTCGTGGCGCTCGCCGAGGACGTCGGCGTGCTGCTGGTCAGCCACGTCGACTTCCGCAGCGGCGCGCGGCTGGACCTCCCGCGGCTGGCGCGGGCCGCCCGCGGCGCCGGCGCGCTGCTGCTGGCGGACCTCTCCCACAGCGCCGGGGCCCTGGCCCTGGAGCTCGACGCCTGGGGGGTCGACTTCGCCGTCGGCTGCGGCTACAAGTTCCTCGCCGGCGGGCCCGGCGCCCCGGCCTTCCTCTACGTGGCGCGGCGCCACCAGGAGGCGGTGGCGTCGCCGATCCCCGGCTGGCTGGGGCACGCGGAGCCCTTCGCCTTCGCCGCCGACTACCGCCCGGCCGGCGGCGTCGACCGGTTCCTCTGCGGCACCCCGCCGATCCTGTCGCTGGCGGCTCTCGACGCGACGCTCGATGCGTTCGCCGGCGTCGACATGGCGGCGGCCGAGGAGAAGGCGGGACGGCTCGGCGACCTCTTTCTCGCGCTGGTGGCGGAACGCTGCGCCGGCCTCGGCATCGCCCCGCTGTCGCCGCCGCAGGCGGCGCGCCGCGGGGCGCAGGTCTCCCTGCGCCACCCGCGCGGCTTCGCGGTCGTCCAGGCGCTGATCGCCCGCGGCGTCCTCGGCGACTTCCGCGAGCCCGACGTGCTGCGCTTCGGCCTCTCGCCCCTCACCGTGCGCCACGCCGACGTGTGGGACGCGGTGGAAGCGCTGCGCGAGGTGCTCACCAGCGGCGAGCACCAGCGCCCGCAGCACGCGCGGCGGCGCGGCGTCGTCACCTGACCGCTGCCGCTCACGGCACGTAGCCGTGCACCGTGCGCGCGGTGTGCCCGGGCCGCCGCACCGCCACTTCCACCCGCCGCAGCCCCTCGCCGCTGTTGCTCGACTGGTAGGCGACGAGGTACTGCGAACGCAGGTCCTCCTCGATGGCGGCGTAGGTGGCCGCCAGCTGCTCCGCGGTGCCGAGGACGAAGCTGCGGCCGCCGGTGGCGTCGGCCACCCGGGCGAGGCGGCGGCGCCCTTCCAGCAGCTGGGCGGCGGCCGTCCCGAAGCTCACCGCGTACACCGCCACGCCGGCGTGCTGGGCGAGCTCCATGACCTGCTCGAAGGAGAAGCCGCTGCCGCGGTCGGCGCCGTCGGAGAACACCAGCAGCGCCCGTTTGCCCGGCACCCCCTGGAAGTAGTGCAGCGCGAACGCCAGGCTGTCCCACAGCCGGGTGCTGCGCTCGGCCGACAGGCCGGCGAGGGCGGTGGCCAGCCGTACCGGATCGTCGGTGAAGCGGCAGGCCAGCCGCGGCTCTTCGGAGAAGGTCAGCACCGCCGCCCGGTCCTCCGGGCGCAACGTGCCGCGGAAGAAGGTGAGCCCCGCCGACTGCACCGCCGGCAGCTCCTCGGCCATCGACGCCGAGGTGTCGACCAGCAGGGCGACGTGCAGCGGAAGCTCGGTGACGTGCTGGAAACGCCGCAGCTCCTGCGGCACCCCTTCCTCGCGCACCTCGAGCTCGTCGGCAGCGAGGTCGTGGACCGGCCGCCCCCGCGCGTTCGCCGCCGAGACGTACAGCTCGACCAAGTCGACGTCCACCCGGCTCTGGCGGCCCTCCTCCCCGAGCAGCACCACGTCCTCGGCGGTGCTGCCGTCGGCGAGGACGGCGAGGGCGCGCACGTAGGTCGGCGGCGCCGGCGGCAGCGCCAGGGTGTGCGTCCAGGGCGGCTGCCACAACGTCGCCACCCGCCGCTCGTCGAGGAACAGCTCGAGGCGTTCGATCGCCTTGCCCTCCGGCACCTGGACCTCGGCGCGGACGCGCAGCGCGCCGCTGGGGAGCCCCTCGCGCGGCTCGAGCAGGCGGACGGCGAAGCGGTGCGGCGCCGCGTTGAGCAGCAGCTCGTCGGCGGCGAGCAGGGCGCCGTCGCGGTCGTAGCCCAGGGCGCGGATCCGCGCCGCCCGCGGCAGCGAGCCGAGCTGCAGCTCGACGGTCCACGGGGGGCGGCTGCGGGTGAACAGCGGGGCGCCGTCGAGGGTGAAGGCGACCCGCGCCACCCGCGGGTCGTCGCACTCGGCGGTGATGCGCACGGTGCCGGTCTGCAGGTCGCCGGCCGGCGGCGGCAGGCGGAGGCTGGGCGGCCCTTCCGGCGCCGACTTGGGCGCCGTGGCCGCGGCGGGCGCGGAGTCGACCAGCGGCACCTCGAGGTCGCGCACCAGGCGCGTGGCGCGGCGGCCGCCCACCTCCTCGAGCTTGAGCACCAGCTGGAACGTTCCCGGCCGCAGGGCGCGCTCGAAGACCAGCGGCAGGCTGTCCTGCTCCGCCGGGGAGGGGGGCATCTCGAAGCGGTAGCGGAAGGCCTCGAACAGCGCCGCCTCGCGCAGCACCTCGCCGGTCAGCACCCAGGCGCTGGGTTCGCGCGAGGCGGGCACCGCGAGGGTGCCACGCACCCGGGTGCGGCTCTGGTGGCGCCCCGGGAAGTCGATGGCGAGCTCGGCGTCGAGCGGCGCCACCCCGCCCGCCAGCTCGGTGGTGAAGGCGTGGAACGTCTCCAGCCACTCCGGGTCGGGCGGCGGCGGGGTGGCGGCGACCTCCGAGGCGAACCAGTCCGGCCCCAGCAGCCGGCGGATGGCGTCGATGATCGGCCCCGCCTGCATCGGGCACCAGCCCGGCTCGCGGCCGCCGCCGACCAGCCGGCGGAAGAACGCGGCGTAGCTCTCCTCGCTGCTGGTGCCGCCGGTGTCGTCGCCGGTCGGGAAGCGCTGCAGCGCGCGCCACCCCTCGCTGGGGTGCCACAGCCGGAAGGGGCCCACTCCGGGCGGCGGCTGCACGAACAGCAGCACGAAGGGCCGCCGCACCTGCG